>DASVVU010000351.1:0-1593 GCA_036386395.1 Beijerinckiaceae bacterium
AGGCGGCGGATGGCTTTCTCCGGGCTCGCGAGCTTACCGCCCTCCCCGGCGCAGAACTCCTGCCGCTCCTTGATCGCCTCCGCCACCGGCGCCGGCCACACGGCCGCGAGCGCCGGCGCGGCCAGCGCCGGCAGAAGCCCGGTCAGAAGGACCGCGCGCATGCTCACGACGCCTTCTCCGGCAGATTGAGCCGAATGTGCAGCTCGCGCAGCTGCTTCGGCGTGACCTCCGAGGGCGCGCCGAGGAGGAGGTCCTCGGCCCTCTGGTTCATCGGGAACATGGTGACCTCGCGCAGGTTCTGGGCGCCGACGAGGAGCATGACGATGCGGTCGATGCCGGCCGCCATGCCGCCGTGCGGCGGCGCCCCGTACTGGAAGGCGCGGTACATGCCGCCGAAGCGCTCCTCGAGCACGCTCTCCTCGTAGCCGGCGATGCCGAAGGCCTTCTTCATCACGTCCGGGCGGTGGTTGCGGATCGCGCCGGACGCCATCTCGTAGCCGTTGCAGACCATGTCGTACTGGAACGCGGTCAGCGATAGGATGCGCTCCTTGTCGGCGGGGTCGAGCGCCAGGAATTCGTCCGACTCGATGTTCGGCATGGAGAACGGGTTGTGCGAGAAGTCGATCTTCTTCTCGTCCTCGTTCCATTCGTACATCGGGAAATCGGTGATCCAGCAGAAGGCGAACTGCTCCTTGTTGCCTAAGCCCAGCTCGTCCCCGAGGCGCGCCCGCGCCTTGCCGGCGAGCGCCGCCGCCTTCGCCTCGTCGCCCGCCGCGAAGAACACGGCGTCACCCGCCTTCACGCCGGCCTTAGCCGCGATCTCCGCCTGCACCGCGGCCGGGATGAACTTCGCGATCGGGCCCTTGCCCGCGAGCGCCCCGCCGTCGTCCTCGAACACCACGTAGCCGAGGCCGGCGGCGCCCTCGGCGCGGGCCCACTCGTTGAGCTTGTCGAAGAACGAGCGCGGCTGCGCCGCAGCGCCGGGCGCCGGGATCGCCCGCACCACGCCGCCTGCCCGGATGACGTGCTTGAAGGCGTTGAAGGTCACCTCCTCGCGAGTGAATTCCTCGGTGACATCAACGATTTCGAGCGGATTTCTCAAGTCCGGCTTGTCCGAGCCGTACTTGAGCATCGCGTCGGCGAAGCGGATGCGCGGGAAGACCGGCGTCACCGCCCTCCCCTCGGCGAACGCCTCGAAGGTGCCGCGGATCACGGGCTCCAGGGCGGCCCAGACGTCCTCCTGGGTGACGAAGCTCATCTCGACGTCGAGCTGGTAGAACTCGCCGGGGAGCCGATCGGCGCGAGGGTCCTCGTCGCGGAAGCAGGGCGCGATCTGGAAATACCGGTCGAAGCCCGCCACCATGATGAGCTGCTTGAACTGCTGCGGCGCCTGCGGCAGCGCGTAGAACTTGCCGGGATGGATGCGCGACGGCACCAGGAAGTCACGCGCGCCCTCCGGCGAGGAGGCGGTCAGGATCGGGGTCTGGAACTCAAAGAACCCGCTCTCCTTCATGCGCCGGCGCAGCGCGTCGATGATCTGCCCGCGCCTCATCAGGTTCTGGTGGAGTTTTTCACGGCGCAGGTCGAGGAAGC
>DASVVU010000352.1:0-4127 GCA_036386395.1 Beijerinckiaceae bacterium
ACCACGGGCAAGGGCTTCGCCGGCGGCATGAAGCGCTGGAACTTCGGCGGCCTTCGCGCCTCGCACGGCGTCTCGGTCTCGCACCGCTCGATCGGCTCGACCGGCGGGCGCCAGGACCCGGGCAAGACCTTCAAGAACAAGAAGATGCCGGGCCACCTCGGCGTCGAGCGGGTAACGACGCAGAACCTGCGCGTCGTGCAGACCGACGTCGAGCGCGGGCTGATCCTCGTCGAGGGCGCCGTTCCCGGCGTCGCCGGCGGCTGGATCTACGTGCGCGACGCGGTGAAGCGCAAGCTCCCGGCCGAGGTCCCGCTGCCGGGCCGCTTCCGCCGACCCGCGAACGACGCCGCTCCGGCGGAGGCTGCGGAGGCTCCGGTTCCCGAGGCCGCCGCGCCTGAGGAGAACGCGTGATGAAGATCGACATCAGCACCCTCGACGGCGGCAACGCCGGCTCGGTCGAGCTCGACGAGGCGATCTTCGGCCTCGAGCCGCGGGCGGACCTCCTGCAGCGCTGCGTGCGCTGGCAGCTCGCCAAGCGCCAGGCCGGCACGCACCTCACCAAGGGCCGCTCCGACATCAACCGCACGAAGAAGAAGCTGTACAAGCAGAAGGGCTCGGGCAACGCCCGCCACGGCGCCGCGAGCGCGCCTCAGTTCAGGGGCGGCGGACGCGCCTTCGGCCCGCAGGTGCGCAGCCACGCCCACGACTTGCCGAAGAAGGTGCGGGCGCTCGCCCTCAAGCACGCGCTCTCGGCGAAGGCCAAGGGCGCGGCGCTGATCGTCGTCGACGACGTGCGCCTCGAGGAGGCCAAGACCAAGGCGCTCAAGGAGCGCTTCGGCAAGCTCGGCCTCGCGAGCGCGCTCATCATCGGCGGTGCGGAGGTCGACGCGGGCTTCCAGAAGGCCGCCCGCAACATCCCGAACGTCGACGTCCTGCCGGTGCAGGGCATCAACGTCTACGACATCCTGCGCCGCGAGAAGCTCGTGCTGACCCGCGCCGCCGTCGATGCGCTGGAGGCGCGCTTCAAATGAGTCTCGACCCGCGCCACTACGACGTGATCGTCAGCCCGGTCATCACCGAGAAGGCGACCATGCTCTCGGAGAGCAACAAGGTCGTCTTCCGGGTCCGCAAGGACGCGACGAAGCCGCAGATCAAGGAGGCGGTCGAGCGGCTGTTCGACGTCAAGGTCGTCGCCGTCAACACCCTCGTGACCAAGGGCAAGGTGAAGATGTTCCGCGGCCGTCGCGGCCAGCGCTCGGACGTGAAGAAGGCGGTCGTGACCCTCGCCGAGGGCCAGTCGATCGACGTCACGACGGGCCTCTAGAGCAGGTACAGAACCATGGCTTTGAAGACCTACAAACCGGTCACGCCGAGCCTGCGGCAACTCGTGCTGGTCGACCGCAGCGAGCTCTACAAGGGCAAGCCGGTCAAGGCGCTGACCGAGGGCAAGATCGGCACCGGCGGGCGCAACAACCTCGGTCGCGTGACCGTGCGCTTCCGCGGCGGCGGCCACAAGCAGGCCTACCGCTACGTCGACTTCAAGCGCCGCGGGCACGCCGGCGAGGCCGCGGCGGTCGAGCGGATCGAGTACGATCCGAACCGCACCGCCTTCATCGCGCTCGTCCGCTACCCGGACGGCGAGCTGTCCTACATCCTCGCGCCGCAGCGGCTCGCGGTCGGCGACACGGTCGTCGCGGGCGACCAGGTCGACATCAAGCCGGGCAACGCGATGCCCGTCGGCAACATGCCGGTCGGCACCATCGTCCACAACGTCGAGCTCAAGGTCGGCAAGGGCGGGGCGCTCGCGCGCTCGGCCGGCACCTACGCCCAGATCGTCGCCCGCGACCAGGGCTACGTGACGCTGCGCCTGAACTCGGGCGAGCAGCGCCAGGTCCACGGCCAGTGCTTCGGCACGGTCGGCGCGGTGTCGAACCCGGACCACATGAACATCTCGATCGGCAAGGCGGGCCGCAACCGCTGGCTCGGCCGGCGCCCGCACAACCGCGGCGTCGCCATGAACCCGATCGACCACCCGCACGGCGGCGGCGAAGGCCGCACCTCGGGCGGACGCCACCCGGTGACCCCTTGGGGGAAGCCGACCAAGGGCGCGAAGACCCGCTCCAACAAGCGGACCGACAAATTCATCGTGTCGAGCCGGCACGACCGCAAGAAGAAGTAGAGGCGCCACCATGGCACGTTCGATCTGGAAGGGCCCGTTCGTCGACGGCTACCTTCTCAAGAAGGCCGAGGCCTCGCGGGCGTCGTCCCGCAACGAGGTGATCAAGATCTGGAGCCGGCGCTCCACGATCCTGCCGCAGTTTGTGGGCCTCACCTTCGGGGTCTACAACGGGCATAAGCACATCCCCGTCTACGTGACCGAGGAGATGGTCGGGCACAAGTTCGGCGAGTTCTCGCCGACCCGTACCTTCCACGGCCACGCCGCGGACAAGAAGGCGAAGAGGAAGTAGCGATGGGCAAGGCCGCCACTCCCCGCGCATTGCCCGAAAACGAGGCTAAGGCCGTCGCGCGCATGCTGCGCGTGTCGCCGCAGAAGCTGAACCTCGTGGCGCAGCTCATCCGCGGCAAGCCCGTCTCGACGGCGCTCGCCGACCTCGAGTTCTCGAGGAAGCGCATCTCGCGCGAGGTCAGGAAGTGCCTCGAGAGCGCGATCGCCAACGCCGAGAACAACCACGATCTCGACGTCGACGACCTCGTCGTGAGCGAGGCTCACGTCGGCAAGGCGCTCGTGCTCAAGCGCTTCCATGCCCGCGCCCGCGGACGCGGCGCGCGTATTCTCAAGCCGTTCTCGAACCTCACCATCGTGGTTCGGGAAGTCCCTGCCGAAGCGCAGGCGTGAGGTGATCTGATGGGTCAGAAAGTCAACCCGATCGGTCTTCGGCTCGGCATCAACCGGACCTGGGATTCGCGCTGGTTCGCCCGCAAGGGCGAGTACGCGAAGCTCATGCACGAGGACATGGCGGTCCGCGAGGCGCTGATGAAGCAGCTCAAGCAGGCCGCGGTATCGAAGATCGTGATCGAGCGCCCGCACAAGAAGTGCCGCGTCACGATCCACTCGGCCCGCCCCGGCGTCGTGATCGGCAAGAAGGGCGCCGACATCGAGAAGCTGCGCAAGCTCGTCGGCAAGATGACCGACGCGGATGTCACGATCAACATCGTCGAGGTGCGCAAGCCCGAGGTCGACGCGACCCTCGTCGCGGAATCGATCGCCCAGCAGCTCGAGCGGCGCGTCGCCTTCCGCCGCGCCATGAAGCGCGCCGTGCAATCGGCGATGCGGCTCGGCGCCGAGGGCATCCGCATCAACTGCTCGGGCCGCCTCGGCGGGGCCGAGATCGCCCGCATGGAGTGGTACCGCGAGGGCCGCGTGCCCCTGCATACCCTGCGCGCCGACGTCGACTACGGCACCGCGACCGCGTTCACGACCTACGGCACCTGCGGCATCAAGGTCTGGATCTTTAAGGGCGAGATCCTCGAGCACGACCCGATGGCGCAGGACAAGCGCGCAACCGAGGAAGGCGGCCGCTCCGGCGGACGCCGCGACCGCGACCGCGACCGCGAGCAGGCCGCGTAAAGCGCAAAGAGGGATTTAGAGGTTCGCCATGCTGCAACCCAAGAAGACCAAGTTCCGCAAGGCCTTCAAGGGCCGCATCCGCGGCCCGTCGAAGGGCGGCACGGAGCTCAACTTCGGCCAGTTCGGCCTCAAGGCGCTGGAGCCCGAGCGCGTCACCGCGCGTCAGATCGAGGCGGCGCGGCGCGCGATCACGCGCCAGATGAAGCGCCAGGGCCGGGTCTGGATCCGCATCTTCCCGGACGTGCCGGTGTCGCACAAGCCGACCGAGGTGCGCATGGGCAAGGGCAAGGGCGCCCCCGAGTTCTGGGCCGCCCGCGTCGCGCCCGGCCGGATCATGTTCGAGATCGACGGCGTGCCCGAGGACATCGCCCGCGAGGCGCTGCGCCTCGGCGCCGCGAAGCTCCCGATCAAGACGCGCTTCATCCAGCGCATCGCCGAGTAAGGAGGGCGGGCCATGAAATCGACCCAGAGGCTCTCGGACCTCAAGGCCATGTCGCCGGACCAGCTCCAGGACCAGCTCCTGTCGCTGAAGAAGGAG
>DASVVU010000353.1:0-2785 GCA_036386395.1 Beijerinckiaceae bacterium
AGGAGGGCGGCGCCGTCGCCGACATCATCATCATCGAGGGCTACGACGGTCCGCAGCCGGGTGCCTGAGCGGCTTTTCGGGATCCGGGCCGCTCAGCCGCGGGACCTTGCGGCGCTCGGCGCGGTCGAGCGCTCGGCCGCCGGCCTGTTCCGGGCCGTGGGCTTGGGTTGGATCGCCGACAGCCCGACCGTCCCGATGGAGGCGCTCGAACGCTATCGCGCGGGCGGCGCCCTGTGGGTCGGCGCGGGCGCAGACGACCGGCCGGCCGGCTTCCTCGCCGCGACCGCCCTCGACGGCGCTCTCTACATCGACGAGCTCTCGGTCGCCTTGGAGCATCAGCGCCGGGGCGTCGGCGGCGCGCTGCTGCAACGGGCCATCGAACATGCGCGGCAGGCCGGCTACCCCGCCGTCATGCTCAACACCTACCGCGACATTCCCTGGAACGCGCCGTTCTACGCCCGCCGCGGCTTCGTCGAGATCGCGGGCGAGGCCGTCCCGCCGGGCTTGCGCGAACGGCTCGCCCGCGACGCCCTGCACGGCCACGATCCGGCGCGCCGCTGCGGCATGATCCTGCGGCTTTGAGCCTTTGCTCACCGGCGCGCCGCCGCTATACCGCGCCGCATGACGATCCGGAGAGCCCGATGAGCGACATGCGGCTGGTGGTGACGGGCGCGGCCGGGCGCATGGGGCGGATGCTGGTCCGGGCCGTGCACGAGGCCGAGGGCTGCGAGTTGTCCGGCGCCGTCGAGCGCGAAGGCTCGATCGCGCTCGGCGAGGACGCGGGGCTCTTGGCCGGCGTCGGCAAGTCGGGGGTCGCGATCACGGACGACCCGCTGCCGCTGTTTGCCGCCGCCGACGGGGTGCTCGACTTCACGGCGCCGGCCGCGACGGTCGAGTTCGCGGCCCTCGCGGCCCAGGCCCGGATCGTCCACGTCGCCGGCACGACGGGCCTCGCCGAGGCGGACCTCCAGAGGCTCGAGGCGGCGGCGCGGCACGCCCGCATCGTGCAGTCCGGCAACATGTCGCTCGGCGTGAACCTCTTGGCCGCCCTCGTCCGCAAGGTCGCGGCGGCGCTCGGCGAGGATTTCGACGTCGAGGTCCTGGAGATGCACCACCGCATGAAGGTCGACGCCCCCTCGGGCACCGCCCTCCTCCTCGGCGAGGCGGCGGCCGAGGGGCGTGCGGTCGCCCTCAAGGAGCGGGCCGTGCGCACACGCGACGGCCACACCGGCGCGCGCCGGACCGGCGACATCGGCTTTGCGACGCTCCGCGGCGGCACCGTCGTCGGCGAGCATTCCGTGATCTTCGCCGGCCCCGGCGAGCGGGTCGAGCTCGTCCATAAGGCCGAGGACCGCGCCCTCTTCGCCCGCGGCGCCATCCGCGCGGCGCTGTGGGCCCGCGACCGGAAGCCCGGCTACTACACCATGATGGACGTGCTCGGCCTCAGCGATCTCTGAGCGCTCTCGACGGCTTTCGCGACAATTCACGGAGACACAATGGACCGCCTCCTCGTCCTCGTCCGCCACGGGCAAAGCGAGTGGAACCTCAAGAACCTGTTCACGGGCTGGAAGGACCCGGGCCTGACCGAGCTCGGGGTCGAAGAGGCGCGCACCGCCGGGCGCAGGCTCAAAGCCCAAGGCCTCGATTTCGACGTCGCCTTCACCTCGGCGCTGACGCGGGCGCAGGAGACGCTGCGCTTGATGCTGGAGGAGATCGGCCGGCCGGAGCTGCCGACGATCCGCGACCAGGCCCTCAACGAGCGCGACTACGGCGACCTCTCCGGCCTCAACAAGGACGACGCCAGGAAGCGCTGGGGCGCCGAGCAGGTGCATCTCTGGCGCCGCTCCTACGATATTTCGCCGCCGGGGGGCGAAAGCCTCAAGGACACCGTCGCCCGCACCCTGCCCTACTACGTCCGGGAAATCCTGCCGCGGGTGATGCGGGGCGAGCGCGTGCTCGTCGCGGCGCACGGCAACTCGCTGCGCGCCCTCGTCATGGTGCTCGACCGGCTGACGCCTGAGACCATCCCGTCGATGGAACTCGCCACCGGCCTGCCGCTGGTCTATCGTCTCGACGCCGACACCACCGTCGCCGGGAAAGAGGTGCTGGAGCGGTGACCGACACGATCACGGCGAAGCCGCCCGCCGCGGCTCAGGCATCTTCGGGGCAGGACCTTTCGGTCCGCATCCTCTCGGCGCCCGAAGCCGGGCGCGACCGGCTGGCGCTCGCCGAGGTCCTGGCCGACTGCGTCACGGGCGGCGCTTCGGTCAGCTTCATGTGGCCGTTCACGGTGGACGACGCGCACCAGTGGTGGGGCGGCGTGATCGAGAGCGTCGCCGCGGACAAGACCGTCCTGTTCGGGGCCTATCTCGGCGGCCGCCTCGTCGGAACGGTGCAGCTCGGCCTCGACGCGCCGCCGAACCAGCCCCACCGCGCCGACGTGAAGAAGCTCCTCGTCCGCCGCGACGCCCGCCGCTGCGGCATCGGCGCGGCGCTCATGGAGGCGCTCGAGACGGAGGCCGCCCGGCGCGGCCTCTCCCTCCTCACCCTCGACACCGCGAGCGGCGACGCCGAGCGCCTCTACCGCCGCCTCGGCTGGACCGCCGCCGGCGTCATCCCCCGCTACGCCCTCTGGCCCGGCGGCCGCTTCTGCGACACGACGATTTTCTGGAAGGCGCTCTAGGCCGTGTCGTCAGTTGAGGGATTCCTATTTGGTTGGATCGGTGATTCATAGGCGGTCGGCTTTGAGGAGGGCTGACCGATGCGGCGCTACGCGTTGCGGGAT
>DASVVU010000354.1:0-21725 GCA_036386395.1 Beijerinckiaceae bacterium
CGCATCATGCAGCGCATCGGGCGCTCGAACCACCGCATGGACGAGCCCTCGAAGGCCTACCTCGCCCCCTCGAACCGCTTCGAGATCCTCGAATGCCGCGCCGCCCTCGACGCCGTCCACGAGGCCGCGCAGGACACCCCCGACGCCCGCGAGGGCGCATTGGACGTGCTCTGCCAGCACATTCTTGGGATGGCCTGCGCCGAGCCGTTCTCCGCCGACGAGCTGTTCGCGGAAGTCCGCTCGGCCGCGCCCTACGGCTGGATCGCCCGCGAGGACTTCGACGACTGCCTCGCCTTCGTGGCGACGGGCGGCTACGCGCTGCGCTCCTACGAGCGCTTCGCCAAGATCAGGCGCGGGCCGGACGGCCTGTGGCGCGTCCGCGACGGGCGGGTCGCGCAGCAGTACCGGCTCAACGTCGGCACCATCATCGAGGCCACGATGATCAAGGTGCGGCTGGGGCGAGGCTCCCGCGCGAAGCCCGGCACGGTGCTTCCCCGCGGCAAGATACTGGGAGAGATCGAGGAGTACTTCGCCGAGACCATGACGGTCGGCGACACCTTCGTCTTCGCCGGTGAGGTGCTGCGCTTTGAGGGCATCCACGGCGACGAGGTCCTGGCGACTCGCACCGCCGCCGGCACCGACGCCAAGGTCCCGTCCTACGCCGGCGGCAAGTTCCCCCTGTCGAGCTTCCTGGCCGACCGGGTGCGCGGCATCCTCGCCGACCCCTTCGAGTGGGACCGCCTGCCGCCGCAGCTCGTGGAGCTGCTTTTGTGGCAGCGCCGCCGCTCGGTCCTGCCCGGGCGGCGCGATCTTCTCGTGGAGACCTTCCCGCGGCTCAACCGCCATTTCCTGGTCTGCTACCCCTTCGAGGGGCGGCTCGCGCACCAGACGCTGGGCATGCTCCTTACCCGCCGCCTCGAGCGGGCGCGCCTCAAGCCCTTCGGGTTCATCGCCAACGACTACGGCCTCGGCGTCTGGACCATGGGCGACGTCACGGCACGGGCCGGCGCCGAGCCCGGCTTCCTCGACGAGCTCTTCTCCGAGGACATGCTCGGCGACGATCTCGAGGCGTGGCTCGCCGAATCGGCGCTCATGAAGCGCACCTTCAGGGCCTGCGCCATCATCGCCGGGCTGATCGAGCGCCGTTATCCCGGCCAGGAGAAGACCCGGCGGCAGGTCACGTTATCCACAGATCTCGTCTACGACGTGCTTCGCCGCCACGAGCCGCGCCATGTGCTACTCAGGGCTGCGCGAGCGGATGCGGCAACCGGCCTCCTCGACGTGCGGCGCCTCGGCGTGATGCTGGCGCGCATCCGGGGGGGAATCGTCCACAAGCCGCTCGACCGCGTCTCGCCCCTCGGCGTCTCCGTCCTCCTCGAGATCGGCCGCGAGCGGGTCCACGGCGAAGGCGCCGACGACGTGCTCGCGGAGGCGGAGGCGGCATTGCTCGAAGAGGCCCTGGCGTGACGGCATTGCGGCAGCTCAAGTCGATGACCAGCGAGATCGCCGTCGCCGGCGAGGCCGCGACCCTGGACCTTTCGGGGGCGATGTATCTTGCCGACCGCGACGCTCTCGTGGTCGCCGACCTCCATTTCGAGAAGGGCTCTTCCTTCGCCCGCCGCGGCTCGCTGCTCCCGCCCTACGACACCCGCGAGACCATGGCGGCCCTGGCCCTCGCCATCGAGCGCTATGCCCCGACGACGGTGATCGCGCTCGGCGACAGCTTCCACGACCTCGACGGCCCGGACCGCCTCCTCGACGACGACCGCGCGGCGCTCGCCCGCCTCCAGGCCGGCCGGACCTGGGTCTGGATCACCGGCAACCACGACCGCCGGCTGCCGCCCTCCGTCGGCGGCGAGGTCGTGGACGAGCTCGAGCTCGGCGCCCTCGTCCTGCGCCACGAGCCCTCCCCCTCCCCCGACGCGTCGGCCGGCGCCGTGCGGGAGCTCGCCGGCCACCTCCACCCGGTCGGCAAGGTGGTGATGCGCGGGCGCGCCGTGCGCCGCCGCTGCTTCGTCACCGACGGCGAGCGCTGCCTCCTGCCCGCGCTCGGCGCCTACGCCGGCGGCCTCAACGCGTGCGACCCCGCCGTCCGCGGCCTGTTCCCGAGAGGCTTCACCGCCCACCTCATCGGCGAGGGCCGCATCTTCGCCATCGGCCAGGCGATGCTGTGCCGGGATTGACCCTCAGTCCCTCCTGAAGATCACGCTCGCGATCCAGCCGAACGTGAGCGCGAGGACCGCGATGGCGAGGCCGTAGAGGAGGGACCATTCGCGGGCGATGCCCGCGACCTGCTGCTCGAAGCCGGTCTTGACGAGCTCGAAGTTGGTCTGGGCCCGCGACAGCATGACGTTGTCCGAGAACAGGACCACGTCGACCTCGTAGTTCCCGGGCGGCGCGATCGCCGGGATCGGCACCGGGACGCGGAACAGGGACGAGGTCAGGAACGTCACCCCGCGCGGGCTCTCGATGTAGAGGCCCTCCCGGCGCTGGAGGCGCAGGAGCGCCTCCCGGAACGGGCGGTCGGCCCCGCCCCGGGAATAGGTGAAGTCCGGCGAATTGACGATCGCCTGGAGCCCGACCTTGAGCCTCGCCCTCAGCGCCTCGGTCGTGATGTCCTCGATGCGCCGCGACGACAGGACTGCGATGTAGAGCGGCACGTCGGGGAAGGGCTGCCGCTCGCGGTTGAGCCAGATCGGCCCCAGCGGCTCCTTCTCGCGCACGACGAGGGAGGCGCGGGGCCCGCGCACGGTCACGACGATGTCGTAGGCGGATGCCCGGGCGACGGTCTGGGCGTCCTTCTCGATCGCCCCGAAGGCCACGATCGCGGCGCCGGTGTAGTTCGAGGTGATGGCGACGCGGGAGGTCGAGAGCGAGACGACGAGGCTCTCGGCCCGCAGCGGCGCGGCTGCTCCAAGGCAGAGGACGAACGCGAGCGCGCTCCTCACGGCCGCATCTCCAGGACCTGGAGCGAGAAAGGCTCGGCCGGGCGCAGGACGAGCTCGATCGCGAAGCGCAGGCCGACGGCGAGGACCAGGATCGCGAGGAGGAAACGGAACAGCTCGGCCCTCAGGTTCCGTCCGGCCCTTGCCCCGAACTGCGCCCCGAACACGCCGCCGAGGATCAGCATCAGGGCCAGCACCACGTCGACGGCGTCGTTAACGACCGTGTGCAGGACGGTGGCGGCGAGCGTCGTCCACAGGATCTGGAACTGGGAGGTCCCGACCACCACGGTCGGCGGCACGCGGAAGAGATAGAGCAGCGCCGGCACGACGATGAAGCCGCCGCCGATCCCGAGCACGGCGCCGGCGAAGCCGACGAACAGGGCAAGCCCGACGATCGGGATCACGCTCATGTAGAGCTTCGAGCGCGGGAAGCGCATGCGCAGCGGCAGGCCGAGATAGGCCGGGTGCTCGCCGGCCCGGCGCACCGGCCGCACGACGCCGCGGCGGGAGCGCCAGAACTCGGTCACGCTCTCCTTCAGCATCAGCCCGCCGATGACGCCGAACAGGGTCACGTAGGAGACGACGATGACGAGATCGAGCTGGCCCGCCCGGCGCATGACGCTGAAGAACCAGACGCCGAGCGCCGTGCCGACGAAGCCGCCGCCCAAGAGGAAGGCCGAGAGCTTGAGGTCGATCGCGTCGCGCCGCCAGGCGGCGAGTGCGCTCGTGGTCGAGGAGGCGGCGATCTGCGCCTGCTGGGTCCCGACCGCGATCGCCGGGGGAATCCCCAAAAAAATCAGGAGCGGCGTCATGAGGAAGCCGCCGCCGATCCCGAACATCCCCGAGATGAACCCGACCGCCGCGCCCATCCCCAGGATGAGCAGCACGCTCACGGGAATCTCGGCGATCGGGAGATAGATTTGCACCGCTGGGGGTCTTCTTCGGGCCGGAACGCCGGGAGTATCGGCGGTTATGATGAACCCGGGCTTACCGGCCGTCCGCGACGGCCGCAGGCGTCAGGGGCCCTCCACGGAGGCGGCGGCGCTACAGCGGCTGCCGGATGCGCTTGCTGATGACGCCGACGATGCCCTCGCGGAAGAGGAGGACGCAGGCGACGAAGATGATGCCCTGCACGACCAGAACCCAGGAGCCGAGCTGGGCGAGGTAGTTCTCCATCGAGATGATCACCGCGGCGCCCGCGATCGGTCCGAACACCGTGCCCATGCCGCCGACGAGGGTCATGAGCACCACCTCGCCGGACATCGGCCAATTGACGTCGGTCAGCGAGGCGAGCTGGAACACGATCGCCTTGGTGGCGCCGGCAAGACCCGCGAGCGTCGCCGAAAGCACGAAAACCGTGAGCTTGTACTGCGCCGCCCGGTAGCCGAGCGAGATCGCGCGGGGTTCGTTGTCCCGGATCGCCTTGAGGACCTGCCCGAAGGGCGAGTGGATGATGCGGTAGATCAGCAGGAGGCCGCCGAAGAAGATGGCGGCGACCACGAAATAGAGCACCCGGTCGTCGGCGAGGCTGAGGACGCCGAACAGCCTGCCGCGGGGCACCGCCTGGATGCCGTCTTCGCCGCCGGTGAAGCGCGGCGTCTGGAGCGAGAAGAAGTACACCATCTGGGCAAGCGCCAGCGTGATCATGGCGAAGTAGATGCCGAGCCGCCGGATCGCGAGCGCGCCGAAAACAAGGCCGAGGAGCCCTGCCGCCACGGTGCCGAGCAGGATCGCGAGCTCGGGGGTGATCCCCCAGTATTTCGCCGTGTAGGCCGAGACGTAGCTCGCCATGCCGAAGTAGGCGGCGTGGCCGAAGGACAGGAGGCCGCCGTAGCCGAGGAGGAGGTTGAAGGCGAGGGCGAAGAGCGCGAAGCACAAGACCTTCATCAGGAACACGGGGTAGACCACGAACGGCGCCGCGACGAGCGCCACGGCAAGCCCGATGAAGATCATGCGGTGGAGGGCGTGGACCTCGCGTCCCTCGGAGACGACCGGGGCAACGGGCGAGTCGATCGTGGTGGCGGCGCCGTCGGCCATCAGGCCCTCCCGAACAGGCCAGCCGGCTTGATGAGCAGCACGATGGCCATGATGATGAAGATCACGGTGGCGGAGGCCTCGGGGTAGAAGACCTTGGTCAGGCCCTCGACCAGGCCGAGGCCGAAGCCGGTCACGATCGCGCCGAGAATCGAGCCCATGCCGCCGATCACGACCACCGCGAACACCACGATGATGATGGTCTCGCCCATCGTTGGGTTGACCGAGTAGATCGGCGCCGCGAGCACGCCGGCGAAGGCGGCGAGCCCGACGCCGAAGCCGTAGGTGAGCGTCACGAGGCGGGGCACGTTGATGCCGAAGGCCTGCGTCAGGGTCGCGTTTTCGGTCGCGGCGCGAAGGTAGGCCCCAAGCCGCGTCTTCTCGATCACGAACCAGGTGCCGAGGCAGACCACGAGCGAGGCGACCACGACCCAGCCGCGGTAGTTCGGCAGGAACATGAAGCCGAGTTGCTGCCCGCCGGCGAGCTGCGGCGGGATCTGGTAGGGCAGGCCCGACGAGCCGTACTCGTTGCGGAACAGCCCCTGGATGATGAGGGCGAGGCCGAAGGTCAGGAGCAGGCCGTAGAGGTGGTCGACGTGGCCTTCCACGACCCCGATGCGGTCGCGGGCGAGATGGGCCCAGCCGGCCCCGAGCGCGGCCGCGATGGCGAGCGCCAGCAACAGGCTCAGCGGCGTGTCCCAGCCGATCACTCCATAGCACAGGATGAAGACGGCGAGGCTCGCGACGAGGAACAAGAGGCTCCTGATCTTGTCGGTGGAGGCGAGCTGGGCGATCAGGTTGCGCTCGAGGACGACGCCGACGATCCCGACCACGACCGGCGACAGGAGAAGAGCCCACCAGTAGCCGAGCTCGGCCCGGGTGAGCAGCATCCAGGCCACGAACGCGCCCATCATGTACTGGGCGCCGTGGGTGAAGTTGATGATGTTGAGGAGGCCGAAGATGACGGCGAGCCCGAGGCTCAGGATCGCGTAGAACGAGCCGTTGATCAGCCCGAGCAGGAGCTGGCCGAAGAGGATTGCGGTGGGGACCCCGAAGATGGTCGTCATGTCTCGGCCAAGCGTGCGGGAGAAACGCCATGCGGACGCCGGGAGGCCCGGCGTCCGCGGTCACAAGAAATCAGCTCTTCTTCACAAGCGCGCAGCCGCCTTCCTCGAGGGGCCGGAAGGCTTGGTCGCCGGGGAGCTTGGCGACGAGCTTGTAGAGGTCCCACTCGCCCTTCGACTCGGCCGGCTTCTTGACCTCGAAGAGGTAGGCGTCGTGGATCTTGCGCCCGTCGGCCCGGATCGTGCCCTTGCCGAACAGCGGGTCGTCGGTCGGCATCTCCTTCATCTTGGCCATGACGGCCTGGGCATCCTTGCCCTTCAGGGCCTCGACGGCCTTGAGGTAGTGCAGGATGCCGGCGTAGACGCCGGCCTGGACCATGGTGGGCATCTTGCCGCCGGCCTTCGCCGCGAAGCGCTTCGAGAACTCGCGGGTCTGGTCGTTGAGGTCCCAGTAGAACGACTCGGTCAGCACCAGCCCCTGGGCGGTCTGGAGGCCGAGCGCCTTCACGTCGCTGGAGAAGACGAGCAGGCCGGCGAGCTTCTGCCCGGCTTGGGTGATGCCGAACTCGCCCGCCTGCTTGATCGAGTTGATGGTGTCGCCGCCCGCGTTCGCGAGCCCGATGACCTTCGCCTTCGAGGCCTGGGCCTGGAGGAGGAAGGACGAGAAGTCGGTGCCCGGGAACGGCGTCTTGATCGCGCCCAGCACCTTGCCGCCGTTCTTCACGACGACCGCCGACGTGTCGCGCTCCAGCGCATGGCCGAAGGCGTAATCGGCGGTGAGGAAGAACCAAGTGTCGCCGCCCGCCTTCACCATGGCGCCGCCGGTGCCGTTCGCGAGCATCACCGTGTCGTAGGTCCAGTGGACCGTGTTCGGCGAGCACTGGGCGCCGGTGAGGTCGGACGAGGCCGCGCCCGAGTTGATGAACACCTTGTTCTTGTCGCGGGTGATCTGGTTGATGGCGAGCGCGACGGACGAGGTCGGCACGTCGGCGATCACGTCGACGCCGTCGGTGTCGTACCACTGGCGGGCGATGTTCGAGCCGACGTCGGGCTTGTTCTGATGGTCGGCCGAGATGATCTCGACGTTGATCCCCTTCTCCTTGGCCTTGAAGTCCTCGGCCGCCATGCGGGCCGCCACCGCCGAGCCTTCGCCCGAGATGTCGGCGTAGAGGCCGGAGCGATCGTTGAGCACGCCGATCTTGACCGAGACCTGGGCCTGCGCCGCGGCGGCGAGACTTAAGCCGAAGGCGGTCGCCAGCAACATTGTCTTGAGTTTCATACTGTTCCTCCGTTCTTGGTCTTTAGTGGCCGTTCCTTGTGGGCCCGGGGTCCGGGCGTTTCCGCGACGGCTACACGCCGAGATAGGCGTGCAGCTTGTCGACGTTCCGGTCAAGCTCGGCATTGGGGATCATGTCGACCACCCGGCCCTGCTCGACGACGTAGTGCCGGTCCGCGACCGTCGAGGCGAAGCGGAAGTTCTGCTCCACCAGGATGATCGTGAACCCCTCCTGCTTGAGGCGCGCGATGGTGCGCCCGATCTGCTCGATGATGACGGGGGCGAGGCCCTCGGTCGGCTCGTCGAGGAGGAGGAAGTTCGCGCCGGTGCGGAGAATCCGCCCGATCGCCAGCATCTGCTGCTCGCCGCCGGAGAGCTTGGTGCCCTGGCTCGACAGGCGCTCGCGCAGGTTCGGGAACAGCTCGAAGACCTGCTGCTGCGACAAGCCCCCGGGCTTCACCTGCGGCGGCAGGTTGAGGTTCTCCTCGACGGTGAGGCTCGAGAAGATGCCGCGCTCCTCGGGCACGTAGCCGATCCCGAGCCGGGCGATCTGCCGCGAGGGCAGGCGGATGGTCTCGACGCCGTCGAAGACGATCGAGCCGCGGCGCTTGCCGATGATGCCGATGATCGACTTCAGCGTCGTGGTCTTGCCGGCGCCGTTGCGGCCCAAGAGAGTCACGACCTCGCCGGGCCTGACGTCGAAGGTGACGCCGTGCAGCACGTGGGATTCGCCGTACCAGGCCTCGAGACCCTGGACGGCGAGGAGCGGCGCGCCGACGGCGGCGGGCGCGCGGGTCGCGAGGGCCGCCTCAACCATGGCCCGATCCGATGTAGGCTTCGACCACGCGGGGATCCTTCGAGACGGTGGCGTAGTCGCCCTCGGCCAGCACCTGGCCGCGGGCCAGCACGGTGATGCGGTCCGAGAGGGAGGCCACGACCGAGAGGTTGTGCTCGACCATCAGGATGGTGCGGTTCGCCGAGACCCGCTTGATGAGCTTCGATATGCGGTCGACGTCCTCGTGGCCCATGCCGGCCATGGGCTCGTCGAGAAGCATCATCTCGGGCGAGAGCGCGAGCGTCGTCGCGATCTCCAAGGCGCGCTTTCGCCCGTAGGAGAGCTCGACCGCCGGCAGGTTGGTGAACTCGGAGAGGCCGACGTCGTCGATGAGCCGACGCGCCTCGGCGTCGAGCGAGCGCAGCACCTTCTCGGAGCGCCAGAAATCGAAACTGTCGCCGCGCTTGCGCTGGAGGGCGATGCGCACGTTCTCCAAGACGGTAAGATGCGGGAACACGGCCGAGATCTGGAACGAGCGCACGAGGCCGAGGCGGGCGATGTCGGCGGGCTTCGTCCTGGTGATGTCGCGGCCGTCGTAGACGATCGAGCCGCGGGTCGGCTCCAGGAACTTGGTGAGGAGGTTGAAGCAGGTCGTCTTGCCGGCCCCGTTCGGGCCGATGAGGGCATGGATGTGCCCGCGCCGGACTTGCAGCGACACGCCGTCGACCGCCGTGAAGCCCTTGAACTCCTTGGTCAGCCCTTCCGTCGCAAGGATGACGTCCGCCGCCATCGGCTCTCCCGTCGATCTTGTTCTTCGTAGGCGTTGTGCGTTGCGAAGGACTGCAACACGCCCCCTCGCCCGATGTCAACCGCGCATGCCTGCCATGCGCGTTCATTCTAAAGATCGCCGTGCCCAAAGAATGGGCGTGCCGCCGCCGCCTTTTCCGGCCGGACCCCGGGCCGTTACAGTGCGGGCCCCCACCGCTTAGAGGAAAGCATGCCGCCGTCCCTGCCCCGCGTCACCTATTCCAACATCTCGGAGGACTTTTCCGGGGTCCACGCCCTTCTCGACGAGCTCCTGCCGGCGGTGCGGACCGACGTCCTCGGGCGGGCGCGGGCGAACCTGATCGGCGGCAGGGACGATGACGACGGCGCGCCCTACGCGGTGCCCTCGCCGATCGACGGCGACTGGACCCTCGGATGCTTCGTCGCGGCCTCGCCGGCGGCGGTCGACCGCGCCGTCCTGGCCGCTCGCGGCGCCTACCCCGGCTGGAGCCGACTCCCGTGGCAGGAGCGCGTCGGACACCTGCGCGCCGTGGCCGATGCCGTCGAGGCCCGGAAGTACGAGCTCTCCGCCGCCTGCCTGTTCGAGGTCGGCAAGTCGCGCCTCGAGGCGGTCGGCGAGGTCGAGGAGACGATCGATCTCATCCGCTACTACGCGGACGAGATGGAGGCGAACGGCGGCTACGACCGCGCGATGCGCCGCGCCTTCCCGCACGAGGCGACGCGCTCGGTCTTGAGGCCCCACGGCGTCTTCGCCGTCATCGCGCCATTCAACTTCCCGGTCGCGCTCTCGGCCGCCATGATCGCCGGGGCGCTGCTCGGCGGGAACACGGTCGTCTACAAGCCGAGCCCCATGGCCGGCCTGACCGGGCGCCTCCTCGTCGACGCCTTCGCGGCGGCGGGCCTGCCGGCCGGCGTCCTCAACCTCGTCTGCGGCGGAGCGGAGGTGGGCGCGGCCCTCGTGGACCATCCGAGGATCGCCGGCATCGCCTTCACGGGCTCGCACGCGGTCGGCATGGCGATTGTCCGCCGGATGGCGGCCCGCCCTCATGCGCATCCGGTCATCGCCGAGATGGGAGGTAAGAACCCGACCTACGTCGCGGCGAGCGCCGACCTCGACGCGGCCTCCTCCGGGGTGATGCGCTCGGCCTTCGGCCTCTCGGGCCAGAAGTGCTCGGCCGGCTCCACGGTCTTCGTCCACGACGCCGTCGCCAACGACTTTTTAGGCGCGCTCGTCGAGAAGACGGCGCGGCTGAAGGTCGGCGACCCGCAGGAGCGCGACGTGTTCGTCGGGCCCGTCATCAACGGCGTCGCGGCGGAGCGCTTCCGGCGCGCCGCCGACAGCGTGCGCCAGCAGGGCCGTTTTCTGCTTGGGGGCGAGATTCTGTCCGGCGGCCTTTACGACAAGGGCCATTACGTCGCGCCGTCGATCGCGGCGGACCTGCCGGCCGACCACCCGCTCCACAAGGAGGAGCTGTTCCTGCCCTTTCTGACCGTGCGCCGCTTCACGGACCTTGCGGCCGCGATCCGGGAGGGCAACGACGTGGTCTATGGCCTCACCGCCGGCGTCTACACCCGCGACGAAGGCGAGCTGCAGGAGTTCCTCGACACGGCGGAGGCCGGCGTCCTCTACGCCAACCGGGCGAGCGGCGCGACCACGGGCGCCTGGCCCGGCATCCAGACCTTCTGTGGCTGGAAGGGCTCCGGCGTCTCGGGCAAGGGCGGCCTCGGCCCCTGGTACGTGCCCCAGTTCATGCGCGAGCAAAGCCACACGGTGATGGGGTGAGGCCGAAGGCCGACGCCACCCGCGCCGAGGCCCTGGCTTCCCTCCGCCGCGCCTTCGCGGAGGCCGGCCTCGACACCCCCGGCCTCGACGCGCGCATCCTCCTCGCCGATGCCCTCGGCGTCGACGCCTCCGAGCTGGCCCTGCGCCCGCAGGCGCCTCTGGGAGCCGCCGGGGCGGAGCGGCTTTCCGGCTACGCGGCCCGGCGTCTTGCCCGCGAGCCGGTCGCCCGCATCCTGGGGGTCCAGGAGTTCTGGGGCCTGCCGTTCCGGCTCTCGCCCGACACTCTCGTGCCGCGGCCGGACACAGAGACCGTGGTCGAGGCGGCCCTTGCCGCCGTCCCGGACAGGCAGGCGCCCCTTTGCATCCTCGACCTCGGCACCGGCTCCGGATGCCTCCTCGTCGCGCTCCTGCACGAGCTGCCGAACGCCCATGGGGTGGGGGTCGACCGCTCGCCCGGGGCGCTCGCCGTGGCGCGCGCCAATGCCCGCCTCAACGACGTCGGTGGGCGCGCCGCCTTCGCGGCCTCGGACTGGGGCGCGGCGCTCGCCCAGAAATTCGACCTCGTCGTCTCGAACCCGCCCTACGTCGCAAGCCGCGTCATCGACGAGCTCGCCCCCGAGGTCCGCGACCACGACCCGCAAGGCGCCCTCGACGGCGGCTCGGACGGGCTCGACGCCTACCGTGCCATCCTTGCCGATGCCGGCCGGCTCCTTAAGCCGGGCGGGCGGCTCGTCGCCGAGATCGGCTTCGACCAGGAAGAGGCCGTGCACGCTCTCGCGGCGGACGCCGGCCTTGCCGTCGAGCGGGTCGCGAAAGACCTCGGCGGCCGTCCCCGCGCGGTGGTCGCGGCCTCGGCCGCACGATCTTGACGACTGTCCAGTCTTCTGTAAATATTCCTAAATGACCGCCCGCCCGCAAGCTTCCGTCCTGCCCTTCCCGCTCCCCGTCCCGCCCGGCGAGCCCCGCCCGCCGGGCACGCGCCGCCCGCATCGTCCCGAGACGGTCGCCGCGGTGCGGCTGCTCTACGAGCGGACCTGCCTGATCTACCAGGACATCGCGGCGCGCACCGGCGTCTCGGTCGGCACGATCACGAACTGGGCCGAGGCCGGCGGCTGGGTGCGCCCCCCGGGCGCCGCGACGGCGCGGCTGCGGACCCAGAAGGGCCTGCCGCCCCACCGCCTCAAGGGCGTGGCGCTCGTGCGCCGCCTGCGCGAGATCGCCGAGCGCCACGTCGAAGACCTGGAGCGGGAGCCGGACACGCCCGACACCCGGCTCGGCGTGGCGCTCAAGATGCTCGAGATGGCGCGGGAGGAGGAGCAGGCCGTTTACCGCCGCCGCAAATCCATCGTCTGGCGCGCCCGCGTAGCCGCCGAGCGCATGCTCGACCGCATGGAGCGCGACCCCGACGACTGCGACAAGTACGACCTCGTGCTCGTGCGCGAGATGCTCTGGACGATCCGCGACGAGGAGGAGCGGCAGAAGCGCGAGCGGGAGGAGCGGCGGGCGGCGCGGGCGGTGAGCGGCGGCGAGGCAGTGCCAGAGAACACGTTGAAGGTGCGCTAGATCGCGGTGCAACTACGCCTTAGCGGCATATCGCCTCGTGAGGCGCCCGCCTTTGGTGAGGATGCCCTCGCGCTGCAGCGTCTTGATAGCAGCGGCTTTCGATTTTGTCGCTTTCTTCGTGTAGGCCTTTGCCATGGCCTCGAAGGCCTCGGCGGTCGCCGGCGAGTTCAGGTCGAGCCGGAGAAGACGGGCGGCGTGATTCTTTTTTCGATACAGTCGCCATCGGCGCATCATGTAGCCGAACAGGCCGGCTGCACAAGAAGCACCCTCAGACACGGGCCAACGGTTTCCGCCTGGCCTCCGGCGGACGGCATCGCCGCGCCGCAACGTTGCGTTAACCACGGCCGACCGAAAGTGCGCGCAACGAACAATGGAGGCACGATGCAGTCCCGCAAGATCCCGCGCAAACGCCCCTTGAAGTCCCGTCCCGCTTCCGGGCGGCCTTCGCGCTTGCCGGGGCGTCGCAAGCGCGGGCTCGTCCCCCTCGTCTCGGAGGGTCAGCGCGAGGCGTGCGATCAGGAGCGGGCCAAGACCGAGAGCCCGCCCGAAACGCCGCCGTCCGAAGGCGCGCCTTCGCCGCGCGCCCGCGCGTCATGCCTGTTCATCGACGAATCCGTCCGCTCCGGCCAGACGGTCGAGTTCGCCGACGGCGACGTGACCGTGCTCGGCTCGGTCGGCTCGGGCGCCGAGATCGTCGCCGGCGGCTCGATCCACGTGTACGGGACGCTGAGAGGGCGGGCGCTGGCCGGAGTGGCCGGAGATCGGACGGCGCGCATCCTGTGCCAGAAGTTCGAGGCCGAGCTCGTCGCCATCGACGGCAGCTACCGTGTCGCGGAAAACCTCGACCCGAGCCTTCGGGGCCGTCCGGTGCAGGCTCGCCTCGAAGGCCGCGGCATGACGCTCACCCCGCTCGGCTGATTAGAGCATAGGGATACCGCTCTGCCCCGCGAGGTGCGATCGTCAGTCCTCGGCGGCATCGTCGAAAGCTTCCGCGATTGCCTCGCCGTAGAGCATCGCGGCGAGGGAATGGCGGAAGCGCAAGGGGGCGCCGAGCCCCGCCGCCTCGGCGAAGAAACCGGCGACCTCCGCCTTGAGCGGCACCACGATCCCGAAGCCGGCATGGAACGGTCCGGCGTCGAACAGGCGCATCCCGAAGGTCAGCCCGGCCGGCGCCGATTTCTCCAGGCTTTCGTCGAGGAGCCAGATGGGCCGATTCGCGTTCATGACGTCCTCGACCCGGACGCCCGCGGCCTCGTGGCGGCCAGCGAGGCGGAAGACCGAGAAGAAAGCGCCGGCCATGCGGGTCGCGAGTTCGCGGTCCGCCGGCGCGAGCTTGCCGGCTTGCCGTTCAAGGAAGCGGTCGTAGGCGCGCCGGCCCTTCGGGTCCTGCTCGAACAGGACAATGTCAGTGAGCATGTCGACGGCTCTATCATCGTCGATCGCGAGCCCGCCCGAGGACCAGATGCCGAGCTGCTTCCCGGCCCGCGCCCACTCGGCCCGGCTGCAGACGTCCGGGGCGACCTTGAGCACGCGCTGGATGCCGGCCCGAACGGGGCGGTAGAGCGCAAGGGCTTCATCGCGGGTCATCGGCGCGACGGCTCCTGCCTCTCCCGGAGGGAGAGGCCGAGTCGCGCGGAGCGCGACCGGGTGAGGGGAGCGCCCTCTCCGGATAGGGCGTAACCCCTCACCCGCTCGCCTTCGGCGAGTCGACCTCTCCCTCCGGGAGAGGTGAATGCGCCTCCCTGATCGCCGCCCACACCGCCTGCGGCGTCGCCGGCATGTCGACGTGGGTGACGCCTGCGTCCCGGAGCGCGTCGGCGAGGGCGTTCATCACCGCCGGCAGGGAGCCGGCGCAGCCGGCTTCGCCGCAGCCTTTGGCGCCGAGGGGGTTCGTGGTCGCCGGCACGGGGCGGCTCTCGAAGGAGAAGAAGGGCGTGTCGGCGGCCCGCGGCAGCTGGTAGTCCATGTAGGAGCCGGTCACGAGCTGGCCCGAGGCGTCGTGCACCGTGCGCTCCATCAGGGCCTGGCCGATGCCCTGCACCACGCCGCCGTGGAGCTGGCCCTCGACGAGGAGCGGGTTGATGACGGTGCCGAAGTCGTTGACCATCGCGTAAGCCACGACCTGCGCCTCGCCGGTCTCGGGGTCGACCTCGACCTCGGCGACGTGGCAGCCGTTGGGAAAGGCCGAGGGGGCGCTCTCGAACACGGTGCGCACGTCGAGCGTCGCCGGCACGCCCTCGGGCAGCCTCTCGCCTGAGCGCAAACGCTCGGCGAGCTCCATGATGCCGATGCCGCGGTCGGTGCCCGCGATCGTGAAGCGTCCGCGCGCGAACTCGATGTCGCCGACGCCGGCCTCGAGGACGTGGGCTGCGATCTCGCGGCCCTTCTCGACGACTTCCCGGCTCGCCTTCACGATGGCGGCGCCGCTCGCCATGATCGACTTCGAGCCGCCGGTGCCGCCGCCGGCGATGAGCTCGTCGGAATCGCCCTGCAGCAGGCGGATGCGCTCGAACGGGATGCCGAGCTTTTCGGACAGCACCTGCGCGAAGGGCGTCGCGTGGCCCTGGCCGTAGTCGAGGGTGCCGGTGACGATCGTCACCGTGCCGTCCGCCTCGAAGCGGATGCCGCCCATCTCGTTCATGGGCGGCGCCGTGACCTCGAGGTACTGGCCGACGCCGATGCCGCGCAGGCGCCCGCGCCGCTTGCTCTCGGCCTTGCGGGCCGGGAAGCCCGCCCAGTCGGCGGCTTCCACGGCGCGGTCGAGGAGCGGCGTGAACTCGCCCGAATCGTAGAGGTTGTCGGAGGCCGCCCTAAACGGCATCGCGTCCGCCGGGATGTGGTTGCGCCGGCGCAGCTCGATCCGGTCGATGCCCATCTCGAAGGCCGCCTGCTCGACGAGCCGCTCCATGATGTAGTTGCCCTCGGGGCGCCCCGCGCCGCGGTAGGCGCCGATCGGCGTCGTGTTGGTGAAGACGCATTGGATCGAGACCTCGATCGCGGGCGTCGCATAGACGCCGGGCAGGTTCTTGGCGACGTTCACCGAGGAGGGCAGCGGCATGACCTGGCTCAGGTACGCGCCGAGGTCGCCGTAGCCCGTCACGCGCACGGCGAGGAAGCGGCCCTCCTTGTCGAGGGCGAGCTCCGCCTCGAGCTTGTGGCCGCGGCCGTGGTGGTCGGAGACGAAGCTCTCCGAGCGCTGGTCCGTCCACTTCACCGGCTTACCCAGTGCCTTCGCGGCGTGGATGAGCGCGACGTATTCGGGATAGACCGGCGCCTTCATGCCGAAGGAGCCGCCGACGTTCGGCGTCAGCACCCGCACCTTCTCCTTCGGCGCGCCGAGGATGTGGCCGGCGAGCGCGCCGCGCATGCCGAACGCTCCTTGCGAGCCGACGTGGATGGTGTAGCGGTCTCCCGCGGGATCGTATTCGGCGACCGCCGCGCGGGGCTCGAGCGGGCTCACCACGAGGCGGTTGTTGGTGAGCCTCAGCCGCGTCACATGCGCGGCCTCGGCGAAGGCTTCGGCCACCTTCTTGCCGTCGCCGAAGTAGTAGTCGAGCACGACGTTCGAGGAGAGCGTCTCGTGCAGCACCGGCGCGCCGGGCGCCGCGGCCGCCTCGGGATCGACGACGACCGGCAGCTCCTCGACCTCAAGCGCGATCGCCTCGGCTGCGTCGCGCGCCTGCGCGGCCGTCTCGGCCACGACCGCGGCGACGGGCTGGCCGACGTAGCGCACCCGGTCGGTCGGGAGCGCCGGATGCGGCGGCTTCTGCATAGCTGAGCCGTCGCGGTTCTTGAACTCGAACACCGCCTGCATGGCGCCGAGGCCGGCGGCCGTAAGGTCCTGGCCGGTGTAGACGGCGAGGACGCCGGGCATCTCCCGCGCCGCCTCTGTGTCGACGGCGAGGATGCGGCCGTGCGCATAGGGGCTGCGCAGGAAGGCGGCGTAGGCCTGCCCCGGCAGGCTCACGTCGTCCGTGTAGCGCCCCTCGCCGCGCACGAGCGTCGGATCCTCCTTGCGCGGCACCGGCTGGCCGATGGCGAATTTTTGCAGGGCGAGGTCGCCTTGCTGGAAGTCTCGGGGGCTGTGGTCGTTCATGACTCTCTCGGGGCGCACGCGGGTGCCGCCCCTCTAGAGCAATTCCCCCTCAAGCGTCCACATGCCAGAGTGGGGGCCTCGCGGGCCGGAGCGGTGTCCGGCCCTCACGGGAGGAACCCCATGAAGAACGACCGCAGGACCTTCCTCAAGACCGCCGCCATCGCCGGCGCCGCCGCGACCTCGGGCCTCGCCGGCCTCGCGGCCCCCGCCGCCGCCCAGACCGGCGGCGGACGCGCGGGCGCGCCGGGCCTGCCGAAGGGCATGACCTTCGCGACGCTCCGCAACGGCGACGGCGAGCCGACCCTCGGGCTTCGCACCGACCGCGGCGTCCTCGACGTCGCCAAGGCCGAGGCCGAGTTCAAGGAGGGCGCGCCGACCACCATCAACGCCGTCTTCGAGGGCGAGGGCGACCTCGCGGGCCTGTCCCGCCTCGCCGAGAAGGCGCGGGCCGCCGGGCGCCACTTCATCCCCGAGAATTCGGCCCAGTTCGGCCCCTGCGTCACCGACCCCGAGAAGATCATCTGCATCGGCCTCAACTACCGCAAGCACGCCGCCGAGACCGGCAACCCCATCCCAACGGTCCCGATTCTTTTCAATAAATACAATTCGGCCCTGAACCATCATGGCGGCACGATCGCCGTGTCGAAGGAGCCGGCGGAGAAGTTCGACTACGAGGCCGAGCTCGTCATCGTGATCGGGCGCGAGGCGCGGAACGTCAGCGAGGCGGACGCCCTCGACTACGTCTTCGGCTACGCGACGGGCAACGACTTCACGGCCCGCGACCTGCAGAGCCGCACAAGCCAGTGGATGATCGGCAAGTCCGGCGACGGCTGGGCGCCGCTCGGCCCCTGGCTCGTCACCGCCGACCAGGTCGACGGCGACGACCTCAAGATCGAGCTGAAGGTCAACGGCGAGACCCGGCAGAGCTCGAACACCTCCGACATGGTGTTCGGCTGCCGCAAGCTCGTGAGCTACATCTCGAAGCACCTGACGCTGAAGCCCGGCGACATCATCTTCACCGGCACCCCGGAGGGGGTGATCTCAGGGATGCCGAAGGACAAGCAGGTCTGGCTCAAGCCCGGCGACAAGCTCACGACCTCGATCGAGAAGCTCGGCGAGCTGTACTTCCAGCTCACCTGAGCGCCTTTCGTGGGCGCCGGTCGCGGCGCCCGCCCCCTTTCAGGTCCGCTGGACAGACCCATATAGGCGCGGGACGGAAAGGACGCTTTCAGCCGATGCAGGATATCCTCGCGCTCGCGGTCGACCCGGCGGCCTGGGCCGCCCTCGTGACCCTCATCGTCATGGAGGTCGTGCTCGGGATCGACAACCTGATCTTCATCTCGATCCTGACGAACAAGCTGCCGCCGGAGCACCAGGCGAAGGCGCGCCGCATCGGCATCGGCCTCGCGCTGATCCTGCGCCTCGCGCTGCTGGGCACCATCGCCTTCATCGTCCAGCTGACGCAGCCCCTGTTCACGGCCTTCGGCCACGGCTTCTCCTGGCGCGACCTCATCCTCATCGGCGGGGGGCTGTTCCTCGTCTGGAAGGCCACGAAAGAGATCCATCACAACGTCGACCCGGACCCCGAGGGCGACATGTTCGACTCGCGCGCGGCCACGATGGGCTTCGGCGCCGCGATCTTCCAGATCATCATGCTCGACATCGTGTTCTCGCTGGACAGCATCATCACGGCGGTCGGCATGACCGACGACCTGCCGATCATGGTGGCGGCCGTGGTGGTGGCGGTCGCCCTGATGCTCGTCGCCGCGACCCCGATCGCGACCTTCATCCAGAAGAACC
Organism: Beijerinckiaceae bacterium; assembly: GCA_036386395.1. GTDB lineage: Bacteria > Pseudomonadota > Alphaproteobacteria > Rhizobiales > Beijerinckiaceae > JAJKJG01. The sequence continues at coordinate 18,123 of DASVVU010000354.1, forward strand.
CGACCGTCGTGATGCTGGCGCTGTCGTTCCTCCTGGTGATCGGCATGGCGCTGATCGCCGACGGCTTCGGGGTGCACGTGCCGAAGGGCTACATCTACGCCGCCATGGCCTTCTCGGCCCTCGTCGAGGGACTGAACCTCCTCTCGCGCCGCGCACGCCGCAAGCGTGCGGCAGGCGCGCCGGAAGCGATGGGGAAATAGGACAGCCCGGCCGAAATCGCGGGCTCGGCAGCTCGCTTCGCGCCGCTCCGCTCAGGCTGCGTCGCGCTCTCCCAAGAAGCGCTCGGCGTAGTGGCAGGCGACGAGACGGCCATCAAGGGGGCGCAAGGCGGGGCGCTCGACCCGGCAGCGGTCGGTCACATAGGGACAGCGGGTCGAGAACACGCAGCCCTTCGGTGGGTCGAGCGGCGAGGGCAGCTCTCCTTTCAGCACGATGCGCTTGCGCTTGACGCCGGTGATGCCCGGCGTCGAGGCGAGGAGGGCCTGGGTGTAGGGGTGCAGCGGGCGCGCGAAGATGCGCTCCTTCGGGCCCTGCTCTACGGCGTGGCCGAGGTACATGACGAGGACGTCGTGGGCGATGTGCCGCACGACGCCGAGGTCGTGCGAGATGAAGAGGTAGGCGAGGCCGAGCTCCTGCTGGAGGTCCGCGAGGAGGTTCAGGACCTGGGCCTGGATCGACACGTCGAGGGCCGAGACCGGCTCGTCGGCGACGAGGAGCTTCGGCGACAGCATGAGGGCGCGGGCGATGGCGATGCGCTGGCGCTGGCCGCCGGAGAACATGTGCGGGTAGCGGGCGTAGTGCTCGGGACGCAAGCCTACCTTCGCCATCATGGCGCGGGCGCGGGCGCTGCGCTCGGCCTTGGGGAGATCGGTGTTGATGACGAGGGGTTCTTCCAGGATCGCGCCGACCTTCTTGCGCGGGTTGAGCGACCCGTAGGGGTTCTGGAACACGAGCTGGACCGTGCGGCGCAGGCGCTTCCTCTCGCCGGCGGGCGGGCTCACGGCGTCGAGGCCGTCGAGGGTGAGGGTGCCGGAGGTCGGGGGCTCGATCAGCGTCACCATGCGGGCGAGGGTGGACTTGCCGCAGCCGGATTCGCCGACGACGGCGAGGGTACGGCCGGGGTCGACCGCGAAGGACACGCCGCTCACGGCATAGAGTTTCGCCGGCTCGCGGAAGAGGCCGCGGCGGATCGGGTAGACCTGGACGAGGTCCTTCGCCTCGACGACGGGGGCGCTCATTGGGCCGCCTCCGCGCCGATTTGGTGGTCCGCCGCGATGGCGCGCTCGCGCTGCGGGTCGCCGAGCGGGTAGTGGCAGCGGATCTGCCCGCCCATCCAGGGCCGCAGCTCCGGGCGTGCGCGGCGGGAGTGCTCGGTCGCATAGATGCAGCGCGGGCCGAAGAGGCACCCTTCGGGACGGTCGAACAGGCCCGGCACCACGCCCGGGATCGTGGCGAGGCGGTGGTCGCCGGCGCTGCGCTCGGGGAGCGCGGCCAACAGCGCCGCCGTGTAGGGGTGCTGCGGCGCCTCGAAGAGGGCGGCGGCGCTTCGCTCCTCCATGACCTGCCCGGCGTACATGACCATGACCCGCTGCGCCGTCTCGGCGACGACCCCCATGTTGTGGGTGATGAGCACGAGGGCCATGCCGCGCTCGCGCTGGAGCGTGAGGAGGAGGTCGAGAATCTGGGCCTGGATCGTCACGTCGAGGGCCGTCGTCGGCTCGTCGGCGATGAGGAGCTTCGGGTTGCAGGCGATCGCCATGGCGATCATGACGCGCTGGTTCATGCCGCCCGAGAGCTGGTGAGGATAGCTCTTGAGGCGCCCCTCGGGCGCGGGAATCCCGACCTGCTCCAGGAGCTCGATCGAGCGGCGCTTCGCGGCCTTGGCATCCATGCCCTCGTGCAGGCGCAGCGTCTCGGCGAGCTGGAAGCCGATGGTGAAGCACGGGTTCAGGCTCGTCGTCGGCTCCTGGAAGATCATGGCGACGTCCTTGCCCGTGAGCCGGCGCCGCTCCGCGTCCGAGATGTCCAGGAGATCGCGCCCTCCGAAGGCGAGGCGGTCGGCCTTGACGCGGCCGGGATAGGCGACGAGGCCCATGAGCGCCAGCATCGTGACGCTCTTGCCCGACCCCGACTCGCCGACGACGCCCAAGACCTCGCCCTCGTCGAGCGCAAGGCTCACCCCGTCGACGGCGCGCAGCACGCCCGCGGAGGTCGGGAACTCGACGGAGAGGTTCTTGATCTCGAGGAGGGGCATCAGGATCTCGGGTCAAGCCTTGGGAGGGCTGATGGCGCTACCCGGCGGTTTCCGGGAACCGTCACGCCGCTTTCGTGCGCTTGCAGTGTTCTCCGAGCCGGCGGGCACCGACACGTAACCCTCGACCCAGTGATCCCGGCCGACCTCGTAGGGATCGATCGCGAAACCCTCCGGGCTGTCCCTGAACCCGGGCGCCGCGCTCAGCCGCTCGCGGACGGCCATCGCATCCTGCTCCGTTCTGTAGATGCCGATCAGTTTGACATCGTTCGAACCGCCGTCGAACTCGTGCAGGTGCTGAAGAACGTAGACTTTCATCGCACGATCTCACCGCTTCAGCTTCGGATCGAAGGCGTCGCGCAGGCCGTCGCCGAGGAGATTGAAGGCCAGCACGGTGATCAGGATCGCGAGGCCCGGGAAGGTCACGACCCACCAGGCGCGGAGCACGAACTCGCGGGCGTCGGCCAGCATCGTGCCCCACTCTGGCGCGGGCGGCTGGGCGCCGAGCCCCAGGAAGCCGAGGGCCGCGGCGTCGAGGATCGCGGTCGAGACGCCGAGGGACGCCTGCACGATGAGGGGCGCGGTGCAGTTCGGCAGCACCTCCTTGAACATCAGGCGAAGCGTGCCGGCGCCGCTGACGCGGGCGGCCGTGACGTAGTCCTTCGCGGTCTCGGCGATGACGGCGGCGCGGGTGATGCGCACGTAGTGGGGCAGGATCACGAGAGCGACGGCCAGCATCGCGTTCATGATGCCGGGGCCGAGGATCGCAACGATGACGATCGCGAGGAGCAGGCTCGGGAGCGTCAGGACGATGTCCATGGCCCGCATGATGGCGATCTCGGTCACGCCCTTGGCGAAGCCGGCGACGAGGCCGAGCACGATGCCGGCCGCGATCGACAGGGCCACGACCGCGATGCCGATGAGGAGCGACAGGCGCGCGCCGTGGATGAGGCGGGAGAGGATGTCGCGTCCGATCGCGTCGGTGCCGAGGGGGTAGGCGAGGGAGCCGCCCTCCTGCCAGAACGGCGGCTTGAGGAACGCGGAGCTGTTCGTGAGCACGGGCGAGTGCGGCGCGATGACGTCGGCGAGGAGCGCCACGAGCAGCACGGCCGCGATGATGACGAGGCCGGCGACCGCGCCGCGGTTCGCCGAGAAGTAGCTCCAGAACTCGCGGACCGGGTGCGGCGGGGTCGCGGTCGGCGCGGCGGCCGCGGGCGCTTCGAGGACTTCCGCCGTCATCGCGTGTGCCTGATGCGCGGGTTGATGAGGCCGTAGGTGAGGTCGACGATGAGGTTCACGGTCATGACCACGGCGCCGATGAGGAGGGTGCCGCCCTGGAGGACGGGGTAGTC
>DASVVU010000355.1:0-9300 GCA_036386395.1 Beijerinckiaceae bacterium
CCGCGGTCGGCACGACGATGCGCGTGCCCTCCTCGGGACGGTAGGCCGCGATGAGGCGGTCGATCACCGCGGCCGTGACCCCGGGCATGTCGGCGAGGCAGACGACCGCCGCCTCCGCTGCCGGCGGCAGCGCCGCGATCCCCACCGTGAGCGAGGTCGAGAGGCCCTCGGCGTAGTCGGGGTTGTGCACGACCGTCGCGTCGAGGCCCGCGAGCGCGGCGCCCACCGCTTCGGCCTGGTGCCCCGTGACCACGATCACCGGGGACGCGCGGCTGCCCTTGGCGGCCTCGACGGCCCGGCGCACGAGCGGCACGCCGCCGATGGTGGCCAAGAGCTTGTTCGGCCCACCCATGCGGCGCGAGCGGCCGGCCGCCAGCACCACCGCCGCGACGGACGGCGCGCGCGCCTCGGCCGGGCGCTCCTCCGGACGTTCCTCCCGCGGCTGCGGCCGCGAGACGATCTCCATGAGGAGGCCGCCGACGCCCATGCCGACGATGTCCTTGCGCGTGACCGGCACGTCGGCGAGGAGCCGGCGCAGCACCCAGTCGAAGCCGTTCTCCTTCGGGGAGCGGGCGCAGCCCGGAGCGCCGATCACCGGCTTGCCGGAAAGCGAGCCGACGAGGAGGAGGTTGCCGGGATCGACCGGCATGCCGAAGTGCTCGACCTGTCCGCCCGCCGCCTCGATCGCCGCCGGGATCACGTCGCGCCGGTCGGCGATGGCGGAAGCGCCGAAGACGATGATCAGCTCGGCCTCCGACGCCCCGAGCCGCCGCAGCTCCTCGGCGAGCCTCTCGGGCTCGTGCGGCACGCGCACCTCCTGCGCCACGGCGGCCTCGGCCGGCGCGAGCCGCTCGGCGAGCACGTCGAGGGTCTTCTTCACGACGGAGGCTTTGAGCCCCGGCAAGAGCGTCGAAGCGACGGCGACGCGGCGGCGCCGGTAGGGCGCGACCCGCACGGCCGGCTCGGCCACAGCGGCGAGAGCCCAGTCGAGGACGGCGGCCGCGACCGCGTAGGGGATGATCTTCACGGTGCCGATCATCTCGCCCGCCACCACGGCCTTGTGGGCCGGCAGCGTCGCGACGGTGACGGCCTCGTCGACGGCGTTGACGGCATCAATGGCAGCAGCATCGACGAGGAGCACGCCGGCCTCCGCGGCGAAGAAGTTGGCGCGGCCGGTGAACGGGCGGTCGACGACGGCGTGCTCCCCGGCGAGCACCTGCGCGAGGCGCAGCGCCGCCTCGTCCTCGCCGACGTCGCCGGGGTCGAGGCGCACGGCGACGATCTCGGCGATGCCGGCGCGGGCGAGGCGCTCGGCGTCCTCGGCCGTCACCGCCCTTCCCTTCTTCACCACCGCCTCGCCCGCGCGCACGCTGTGCGCCGCGATGGCGCCGACGGCGTCGCGCACCGGCATGGGACCGAACTTCATCGGCGCCTCCGGTCCCGGCGCAGGGCCGCGACGATCTCGGCGAGGATCGAGACCGCGATCTCGGCCGGGCTCACGGCGCCGATGTCGAGGCCGATGGGAGCGTGGATTCTAGCGATTGCCTCCTCGCCGAAACCGGCGGTGGTCAGGCGCTCGACGCGGCGGGCGTGCGTCTTCTTCGAGCCGAGCGCGCCGATATAGAAGCACTCGGCCTGGAGCGCGGCCGCGAGCGCCGGATCGTCGATCTTGGGGTCGTGGGTCAGCGCCGCGAGTGCCGTGTAGCGGTCGAGAGCGAGGCGGGGCAGCGCCGCGTCCGGCCACTCGGCCACGACCGGCACGTCGGGGAAGCGCTCCGGCGTCGCGAAGGCCGTGCGCGGGTCGAGGATCGTCACGTCGAAGTCGAGGCCGCGGGCCATGGGCGCGAAAGCCTGGCTGATGTGCACGGCGCCGACCGCCACGACCTTCACGGGCGGCACCTGCACGGCAAGGAAGAGCTCGCGGCCGTCGTGCTGGACGATGCCGCTCTTGCCGGAGCGGAAGCGCTCTTCGAGGAGGTCGGCGAGGGGATCGGCGGCGGCCTCGCTCTCGCGCACCACGCGCTGCTCGCCGCTCGCGACGTCGGTCACGAGAACGGCGGCGCGCCGCGCCGCGCGCTCAGTGTTGAGGGTGGAAAGGAGGTCGAGCCGCATCTCACACCTCTCCCGGAGGGAGAGGTCGAGCGCCGCCGCAGGCGGTGTCCGGGTGAGGGGTTACGGTCTCGCCGGATAGACCACATCCCCTCACCCGCTCGCCTTCGGCGAGTCGGCCTCTCCTCATGGGAGAGGCGGGCGCGCTGCTGCCGGTGAGGCCGTAACCCCTCACCCGAACGGCGCTTGCGCGCCGTCTCGACCTCTCCCTCCGGGAGAGGTTGGAGTCAGTCCACCCGCTCGACATAGACCCTGATCCGTCCGCCGCAGGAGAGGCCGACCTTCCAGGCGGTCTCGTCGGCAACGCCAAACTCGAGCATTCTGGACTTGCCGTCGGCAATCACGTCGGCGGCCTCCTCGATCACCGCGCCCTCGACGCAGCCGCCGGAGACCGAGCCCAGGAAGTTCCCCTTGGCGTCGACCACGAGGTGGCTTCCGACCGGGCGTGGCGCCGAGCCCCAGGTCTCGACCACCGTCGCGAGGGCGACGGAGCGCCCGGCGCGGCGCCAGGACTCGGCTTCCTTGAGGATGTCGGCATCGGTCGAGAGCATGGTTCTCTCCGCTGTCATTCCGGGGCGGCCCGAAGGGCCGAGCCCGGAACCCACGGACGAGCTCCACGCCCGCCGATCTGCCTCGCCCAGCCATGGGTTCCGGGCTCGACGCTTCGCGTCGCCCCGGAATGACAGTGGTGGTTCACGCGACCTTCCGCAACCACAGCCGCGGGTGGCTCTCCCGCGAGCGTTCCTCGCCCAAGGCCCGGCACAGCTCGGCCATGGAGGCGAGGCTGTGGATCGGGCGGAACTCGTCGACATGCGGGAGGATCGCCTTGATCCCCGAGGCGCGGGCCTCGAAGGCGTCGAAGCGCAGGAGGGGGTTCAGCCACACGAGCTTGCGGCAGGAGCGGCGCAGCCGGTCCATCTCGAAGGCGAGGTCGGCGCCGACCTGACGCTCGAGGCCGTCGGTGAAGAGCAGCACCACGGCGCCTTGCGCCAGCACGCGGCGCGACCAGCGCCGGTTGAAGTCGTGCAGGCACGCGGCGATGCGGGTGCCGCCCTCCCAGTCCTGGACGAGGCTGCCCGCCCGGGCGAGCGCCTCGTCGGGGTCGCGGCTCGTCAGCTCCCGCGTGACGTTCGTCAGCCGCGTCGCGAAGACGAAGGAATGCACGCGCCTCCCCTTCTCGGCGACAGCGTGCAGGAAGTGCAGGAACAGGCGCGAGTACTCGGCCATGGAGCCCGAGATGTCGACAAGCGCCACGAGCGGCGGGCGGCGCACGGTGCGGGTCCGGAAGGCGAGGTCGATCGTGGCGCCGCCAGCCCGCAGCGAACGGCGGAAGGTGCGGCGCGGGTCGATGCGGTGGCCGTGCGTGTCGGCGCGATAGCGCCGGGTCGGCGCGTCGTCGTCGGGGAGTTTCAGCGCCGCGATGAGGCGCTTTGCCCGCGCGATTTCTTCCGCGCTCATCTGGGCGAAGTCCTTCCGCCGCAGGACCTCCTGGTCCGACATGGTGAGGCGGGCCGAGAACTCGGTCAGCTCCTGCGGCAGCGATTGCGGCGGCTTCGGCGACAGGGCTTCGTTGACGCGCAGGGCCCCGGCCTCGGGCCGCTTCTCCTCCTCGGGCCGCGGCGGAGCCACGGGCGACATCTGCGCGATCAGCTTCTCGATCAGGGCGCGCCGGCGCCAGAAGATGCGGAAGGCCTGGTCGAACAGGACCGAGTGCTCGTGCCGCTTCACGAAGACGGCATGAAGGGTCCAATAGAAGTCCTCCCGCGTCCCGACCCGCGCCGCCTCCACGGCCCCGATGGCATCGAGCACCGCCCCGGGGCCGACGGGCAGCCCCGCGGCGCGCAGCGCTCGAGCGAAATAGGCGATGTTCTCGGCGAGGCGGCCGTCGTGTTCCCCTCCCCCTTGCGGGGAGGGGTTAGGGGTGGGGGTCGCGGGCGTAGAGCCCGGTGCAGCAGGATCGAGCGCTGTAGAACCGGTTTGGTCCAACCCAGCCACCTCAGTTCCTGCCCGGCGACCCCCCTCCTCGCTCGGGCTTCGCCCGAGTCGGTCCTCCCCCTCAAGGGGGGAGGAAGCAGGCCGGCGCTCGCCCCGTCCGTCCCCGCTCACTCCGCCGCGACCCTCGCCGCCTCGCGCGTCTCGGCGGCGTAGATCTTCTGGGCCACCTGCCAGCGGCCGTCGAGCTTCAGGAGCGAGAGGTAGTCGGTGAAGAAGCGCGGCGGGATCGCGCATTTCACCTTCACGAAGGCGGTGGTCGGGCCGGCGAGGTCGATCTGCACGATCTCGTCGTGGCGCGAGAGGCTCCGCGATTGCGGCGAGGGCCGGTTGCGCACGGCCTCGAGCCACTGGTCGCGCGGCACGATGGTGAGCTTGCCGTCGATGTCGCCGGTGAGCGCGCTCGTCGGGTGGAACACGCTCGCGAGCTTCTCGGTGTCGCCCTCATAGAGCCCGTCGAGATAGGTCTGCACCGCCTTCTCGATCGCTTGACGTTCCTGGCTTTCGTTGGTCATCAATGCCTCCCTTCGGCCCGCACGGCGTCGAGCACGGCCTTCGCCTTCGAGCCCTGCATCTTCTGGATGTCGTCCTGGTACTTCAACAGCACCCCCAACGTATCCGAAACCAGCGCCGGGTCGAGGGCGACGGCGTTGAGCTCGACCAAGGCCGAGGCCCAGTCGAGGGTCTCGGCGACGCCGGGCGACTTGAACAGGTCCTCCTTCCGGATCGCCTGCACGAAGCCGACGATCTCTTTCGAGAGCCGCTGCGGCGCCTGCGGCACGCGGCTTTTGAGGATCGCAAGCTCGCGGGGTGCGTCGGGGTAATCGAGCCAGTGGTAGAGGCAGCGGCGCTTCAAGGCGTCGTGGATCTCGCGGGTGCGGTTGGAGGTGATGATGACGATGGGCGGGTGCTCGGCCCGCACCGTGCCGAGCTCCGGCACGGTGACCTGGAAGTCCGACAGCACCTCGAGGAGAAAGGCCTCGAAGGCCTCGTCGGTGCGGTCGAGCTCGTCGATGAGGAGCACCGGCGCACCGGCCGGGTCGGGCTCGAGGGCCTGGAGGAGCGGGCGGCGCACGAGGTAGCGGTCGGAGAAGAGGTCCGATTCCAGCCGCTCCCGATCGACCTCGCCGCCGGCCTCGGCCAAGCGGATCGCCATCATCTGGCCGGCGTAGTTCCACTCGTAGACGGCGGAGGCGACGTCGAGCCCCTCGTAGCACTGCAGCCGGATCAGGCGGCGCCCGAGCGCGGCCGAGAGCACCTTCGCGATCTCGGTCTTGCCGACCCCCGCCTCGCCTTCGAGGAACAGGGGACGCTTAAGCTTGAGCGCCAGGAACAGCACCGTCGCGAGCGGCCGGTCGGCGACGTAGCCGGAACCCTTGAGAAGCGCGAGGGTGTCGTCGATGGAGGCGGGGAGCTGGGGCAAACGCGGTCTCGCTCGGCTGTCGAGCGGGGAATACCTCTCCCGAGGGAGAGGTGGGCTACTCCCGCCCCGTCGCCGTCGCGACGGCCCTGCGGGCCATGACGCCGATGAGGTGGGCGCGGTAGGCGGCGTCGGCGTGGATGTCGCTGTTGAGGCCCTCCGGCGGGTGGCTCAGCCCTTCGAGGGACTTCGCCGCGAAGCGCGTCTTGAGCGCCTCCTCGGCGGCGGTCCAGCGGAAGACGCCGCTCGCCCCGGCGCCGGTGACGGCGACGCGGATCTCGTTCGCGCGCTTCGCCACGAAGACGCCGACGAGGGCGTAGCGGGAGGCGGGGTTGCGGAACTTCATGTAGCCCGCCTTCTGCGGGATCGGGAACGTCACGGCGGTGACGATCTCGCTCTCGTCCAGCGCCGTCTCGAACAGGCCGCGGAAAAAGTCGTCCGCCGCGATCTTGCGCTTGTTCGTCGCGATGGTGGCCCCGAGCGCGAGGCAGGCGGCGGGGTAGTCGGCGGCGGGGTCGTTGTTCGCGACCGAGCCGCCGATGGTGCCGCGGTGGCGCACCGCCGGATCGCCGATCATCTCGGCGAGCTCGGCAAGCGCCGGGATCGCCTCCTTCACGTCGGCGGATTCCGCGACCTCGGCGTGGGTCGTCATGGCCCGGATCGTGACCGAGCGGGCCGAGCGCTCGATGCCGCGCAGCTCCGCGATGCCGTTGAGGTCGACGAGGTTCGCCGGCGCGGCGAGGCGCTGCTTCATCGTGGGCAAGAGGGTGTGCCCGCCGGCGGCGACCTTGGCCTCGTCGAGCTTGCCGAGGAGGTTCGCGGCCTGGCGGACGCTCGTCGGGCGGTGGAATTCGAAAGCGTACATTCTGGTCCCCTCCCCTGTCCTATTCGGCCGCCATCGGCATCCGCGCCCGCTGCGCCGCGCGCCATACGGCCTGCGGCGTCGCCGGCATCGCGATGTCCTCGTGGCCGAGCGCGTCGGTGATGGCGTTGATGACGGCGGCGGGAGCGGCGATGGCGCCGGCCTCGCCGCAGCCCTTGACGCCCAGCGGGTTCGACGGGCACGGCGTCGTCGTCATGCCGACGGTGAGGGACGGCAGGTCGACGGCGCGGGGCATCTGGTAGTCCATGTAGCTCGCGGTCACGAGCTGGCCCGACTTGTCGTAGACCGCGCCCTCGTGGAGCGCCTGGCCGACGCCCTGCGCCACGCCCCCGTGGACCTGGCCCTCGACGATCATCGGGTTGATCAGCACCCCGAAGTCGTCGACGGCGGTCCACTTCGTGATCGCGACGATGCCGGTGTCGGGGTCGACCTCGACCTCGCAGATATGGACGCCCGCCGGGAAGGTGAAGTTGGTCGGGTCGTAGAACGCGCCCTCCTTCAGCCCCGGCTCGAGCTCCTGGCCGGAGAACTTGTGGGCGATGTAGGCCTGGAGCGCCACGTCGCCGAAGGCGGCCGACTTGTCGGTGCCGGCGACCGTGAACTTGCCGTCCTTGAACTCGATGTCGCCTTCGGAAGCCTCCATGACGTAGGCCGCGACCTTCTTGCCCTTGGCGATGACCTTGTCGATGGCCTTGTAGATCGCCGACATGCCGACCGCCCCGGAGCGCGAGCCGTAGGTGCCCATGCCGAACTGCACCTTGTCGGTGTCGCCGTGGACGACGGTGACGCTGTCGATCGGCACGCCGAGGCGGTCGGAGACGAGCTGGGCGAAGGTGGTCTCGTGGCCCTGGCCGTGGGTGTGCGAGCCGGTCAGAACCTCGATCGAGCCCGTGGGGTTCACCCGCACCTCGGCCGATTCCCATAAGCCCACGCCCGCCCCGAGGGAGCCCACCGCCTGCGAGGGCGCGATGCCGCAGGCCTCGATATAGGAGGAGAAGCCGATGCCGCGGAGCTTGCCCTGACGGGCGCTCTCGCGCTTGCGGCGGCCGAAGCCGGCGTAGTCGGCAAGCTCCAGGGCCTTGGCGAGCGAGGCGTGATAGTCGCCAGCGTCGTAGGTCATGATGACCGGCGTCTGGTGCGGGAACTTCTTGATGTAGTTCCGCTTGCGGAATTTTGCGGGGTCCATGCCGATCTGACGCGCCGTGACCTCGACCAGGCGCTCGACCACGAAGGTCGCCTCCGGTCTTCCGGCGCCGCGGTAGGCGTCGACCGGAGCGGTGTTGGTGTAGACGCCGTCGACCTCGCAGTAGATCGCCGGGATGTCGTACTGGCCGGACAAGAGCGGCGCGTAGAGGTAGGTCGGCACCGAGGAGGCGAAGGTCGAGAGGTACGCGCCCAGGTTCGCGATGGTCGAGACGCGGATGGCGAGGATCTTCCCGTCCTCGCCGACGGCCATCTCGGCGTGGGTGACGTGGTCGCGCCCGTGCGCGTCGCAGAGGAAGGCCTCGGTGCGGTCGCAGGTCCACTTCACCGGCCGCCCGACCTTCTTCGCCGCCCAGACGCAGACCGTCTCCTCGGCGTAGATGAAGATCTTCGAGCCGAAGCCGCCGCCGACGTCGGGGGCGATGACGCGCAGCTTGTGCTCGGGGGCGATGCCGATGAAGGCCGAGAGCACGAGGCGGGCGACGTGCGGGTTCTGGCTCGGGGTGTCGAGGGTGAAGCTGTCCGTGCCGCTATCGTACTCGCCGATGGCGGCGCGGGGCTCGATCGGGTTCGGGACGAGGCGGTTGTTGGTCAGGTCGAGCTTCGTCACGTGCTTCGCGCCGGCGAAGGCTTGGTCGACGGCGGCCTTGTCGCCGAGGTGCCAGCGGAACACGGTGTTGTCGGGCGCGACCTCGTGGATCGGCACGCCGCTCGCCTGCGCCTCCCCTGCGTCGACGACGGCCGGCAGGACCTCGTAGTCGACGACGATCGCCTCGGCCGCGTCCTTCGCCTGCGCCAGCGTCTCGGCCACGACCATGGCGACGTGGTCGCCGACGTAGCGCACCTTGCCTTGCGCGAGCGCGGGGTGCGGGCCCGCCTTCATCGGCGTGCCGTCCTTCGAGTGGATCATCCAGCCGCAGATGAGGCCGCCTACCTTGTCGGCCGCGAGGTCGTCACCGGTGAGGACCGCGAGGACGCCCGGCCGCGCCTTTGCGGGGGCGGCGTCGATCGAGCGGATGTTCGCGTGGGCGTGGGGCGAGCGCAGGAAGTAGGCGTAGGCCTGCCCCGGACGGGTGAGGTCGTCGACGTAGCGGCCCGTCCCGGTGACGAAGCGCTGGTCCTCCTTGCGGCGCACCGCAGCGCCGATCCCCGTGGCCGTCATGGTGGTCCCTCCCCTGTTCTTCACGGCAGTCGGCAGTAGCAGTCGGCAATCGTGAGGGCGCTACCCCCGACTGCCGACTGCCGACTGCCGACTGCCTTATTCCGCCGCCTGCGCCACCGGCCCGCCCATCGCGGCGGCGCCCGCCGCGATCGCCTTGACGATGTTGTGGTAGCCCGTGCAGCGGCACAGGTTCCCCTCGAGCTCGTGGCGGATGGTATGCTCGTCGATATCGTGGCCCTGGCGGGCCACGATATCGACAGCGGTCATGATCATGCCCGGCGTGCAGAAGCCGCACTGGAGCCCGTGGTGCTCGCGGAAGGCCGCCTGCATGGGGTGCAATTCCGCCCCGTTCGCCAGCCCCTCGATGGTGGTGATCTGCGCCCCCTCACACTGGAGGGCGAGGATGGTGCAGGCCTTCACGGCGCGCCCGTCCATGTGGACGACGCAGGCGCCGCATTGGCTCGTGTCGCAGCCGACGTGGGTGCCGGTGAGGCGCAAATTCTCGCGCAGGAACTGCACCAGAAGGGTGCG
>DASVVU010000356.1:0-5006 GCA_036386395.1 Beijerinckiaceae bacterium
TCGTCGACGGCACCGAGCTCACGAACGACCTCAAGAAGATCGACGAGATCCGCCGCGAGGTCGGCATGGTGTTCCAGCACTTCAACCTGTTCCCGCACCTCACCATCCTCGAGAACTGCACGCTCGCCCCGATCTGGGTGAAGAAGATGCCGAAGAAGGACGCCGAGGAGGTCGCGATGAAGTACCTCAAGCGCGTCAAGATCCCGGAGCAGGCGAACAAGTACCCGGGCCAGCTCTCGGGCGGCCAGCAGCAGCGCGTCGCGATCGCGCGCAGCCTGTGCATGAACCCGAAGATCATGCTCTTCGACGAGCCGACCTCGGCGCTCGACCCCGAGATGGTGAAGGAGGTGCTCGACACCATGGTGTCGCTCGCCGACGAGGGCATGACCATGCTGTGCGTCACCCACGAGATGGGCTTCGCCCGCCAGGTCGCCGACCGGGTGATCTTCATGGACTACGGCCAGATCGTCGAGATGAACACCCCCGACGAGTTCTTCAAGAACCCGCAGCACGAGCGCACGAAGCTGTTCCTGAGCCAGATCCTGCACTGACCCTTCAGCGTCATTCTCGGGCGCGCGAAGCGCGACCCGAGGACCTCAGGGGGATGAGGCGCCCTCTGCGACGCGAGATGGCCGGGCTGATCCTCGGGTCAAGCCCAAGGACGGCCATGACGTAATCCCATTACCTTCGGCCGCCGCCTCCCGCACCGCCATCGCGAACATCGCCACGAGCGCGACCGGCGCGGCGCCCGGCATGGGGACGCTCATCATCAGGGTCGGGACGAGCCAAGCGAAGAGGTGGAGGGCGCTCGGGGCCTCGCCGGGGCGCCGCTCGCAGAGCTTCCACACAAGCACGGCGGCGAGCGCGACCAGATCGTAGTTGAAGGCGTAAGGGGTGAGGAGCGGGACGGCGGCGACGACGACGAGGGCGCGCCGGCGCGGGTCGCCCGTGCGCCGCACGGCCCAGACCGTCGCGGCGAGAACGGGCAGGGCCACCGCCGCCTGCGCCGTCCAGGCAATCGCCGAGGACAACCCGAGGCCGCGCACGCCGGCGAAGACGGACGGCATCATCAGGGTATAGAAGCCGCGCCATTTCTCCAGGAGCCCCATCTGGTAGGCGCTCGTGGCGCCGAGGTATTCGCGCCAGGGCTCGAGGCCGAAGGCCGCGACCGACATGGCGACGAGCGCGAGCGCCGTGAGCGTCGCGGCCGCGATCGTCCGCCATGCCTTGAGCGCCAGGAGAACGAAGGGCAGGACGAGGCCGAGATGGGGCTTGAGCGTCAGGAACCCGAACAGCACGCCGGCAAGCACGGGCCGGCGGTCGAGGCAAAGGAGCCCGCCGAGGAGGAGCGCCGCGGTGAGGAACCCGTTCTGGCCGCCGATCCCGTTGACGAGGCAGGCGGGCGCGAGGGCGAGGGCAACGAGCGCGAGGACGCGGCGGCCCGGCTCGACCTGGGACAGGGCGACCCCCGCGAAGGCGGCGAAGAAGGTCGCGGTCCACAAGGCGAGCGCCCAGAAGTAGGGCAACTGCGCGAACGGCCAGAACATGAGCAGCGTGAAAGGCGGATAGCCCCAGTTGTGGAAGGGCAGGGACGCCCCGAACAGCGCGCCGATCGCGTCCGCGTAGCCGTCGAGGTCGAAGAGCGTCGAAAGCCGCCCGGAGAACGCGAGCTGCGGCGCCGCCCAGACGTTGATGAAGTCTCGTCCGATCTGGTGCCCGGTCACGTCGAGCCCGCCGCCCGCCGGCCAGTAGTAGCGCACGAGGAGCGGCCACGAGACGAGGAGCGCCGCCACGGGGAAGAGGACGAGCGGGTCGGACAGCACCTTGAGGAGCGCCGACGAGCGGGGAGCCGGAGAGGTGTGGGACTGCAGTTCCGCGGAAGCCATGCGCCGGATGCTAATCCGGCGCGCTTAACGGGCCGTAGCCCGCCGTTTCACCTCTCCTGAGAGAGAGGTGTCTTGAGCGCGTCCGCCGGTCCGGTCGCGACGGGGGCGTCCTGGCGCGCGCCCCATTCGGCCCAGGAGCCGTCGTAGAGCGCCTTGGCCGGACGGCCGATGGTTTCGAGGGCGAGGGATACGATCGCGGCCGAGACGCCGGAACCGCAGGTGGTGACGACCGGCCGGTCGAGGTCGACGCCCGCCTTCTCCAGAGCTGCGCGCAGCTCGTCCGGGCTCTTCAGCCGGCCGTTCGCAATCACCTCGGAGGAGGGGAGGTTGAGGGCGCCCGGCATGTGGCCGGAGCGCAGGCCGGGGCGCGGCTCCGGCGCCTCGCCGCGGAAGCGCTCGGCCGGGCGCATGTCGAGGACCTGCGCCGAGCCGGTCTCCAGCGCCCGGCGCACGTCGGACAAATCGGCGACGGCGGAATGGTCGAGTCTAGCCGTGAAGTGTCGCCGCGCGCGGGGCTTTCCGGGCCCTTCCTCGACCGGCTGCCCTTCCGCCTTCCAGGCCGGGAACCCGCCTTCGAGGATCGACACGTCGCGGGCGCCGACAGTCTTAAAGGTCCACCACACCCGGGGGGCCGAGAAGAGGCCGACGCCGTCGTAGACCACGATCTTCTGCCCGTCGCCGATGCCGAGGCTGCGCATCGCCGAGGCGAAGGCTTCGGGGCGCGGCAGCATGTGGGGGAGGGGGGACACCGTGTCCTTGACCGTGTCGATGTCGAACCGCACCGCGCCCGGGATGTGGCCGGCGAGGTACTCGGCCTCCGGGTCGCGGTTCATGGCCGGCAGGTACCAGGACCCGTCCACCACCACGACGTCGGGGGCGTCGAGGCGCTCGGCGAGCCAGGCGGTCGAGACGAAGGGGTTGGACATGCTGTTCTTCCCGTTTCCTCCTCGTCATGCCCGGGCTTGGCCCGGGCATCCACGCCCTTCTCGGCGGCGCGGAAGTCGTGGATGGCCGGCCCAAGGCCGGGCATGACAGTGCATGAGCGCTTCAAGCCAGCGCGATCCGCACGCGGCGGTTCTGCTTGCCCTTCTTCTCGATGTCGGTCACCGCCACACGGCCGATCTCGCCCGTTGCGCGCACGTGCGTGCCGCCGCAGGGCTGGAGGTCGATGCCCTCGATCTCGACGAGGCGCACGCGGCCGGTGCCGCGCGGGGGTTTCACCGCCATGGTCTTGACGAGGGCGGGGTTTGCGTCGAGCTCCTCGTCGGTGATCCAGCGCTCGCGCACGGGTGCGTCGCGGGCGACGAGCTCGATCAATTTCTCGGTCAGCTCGGCCTTGTCGAGGCCGGCCTCGGGGATGTCGAAGTCGAGCCGTCCGTCGCCGTCGCCGATGGCGCCGCCGGTGACGGGGTAGGGCAGCACGACACTCAGGAGATGCAGCGCGGTGTGCACCCGCATGTGCTTGTAGCGGCGCTCCCAGTCGAGGGCGGCCGTGACCCGCTCGCCGGGTTCCGCATGCCAATCCTTGTCAGCCAGCACGTGGAGGATGGTCGAGCGGTCCGGCCCGTAGACGGTGTTCGCGACCGCGACCGGGGCTTGGCCGTCACATGCGAGGGTTCCGACGTCGCCCGGCTGCCCGCCGCCCTGGGCGTAGAAGACGGTGCGGTCGAGGACGATCCCCTCCGGCGTCGCGGCGACGACCGTCGCCTCGCAGTCGCGGGCGTAAGGGTCGTCGCGGAAGATGAGCTCTGTGGGAGCCATGGCAGCCGAGCCTTAAGCGAGGGCCGGACCCTAGGCGCGCCGCCCGCCGGAAGGCAACCCCGAAAGGAAAGGCCGGACGCCTGCGCGCCCGGCCTCGAAAAAACTGGCTCCGCGGGTAGGATTCGAACCTACGACCAGCCGGTTAACAGCCGGCTGCTCTACCACTGAGCTACCGCGGATCGCAGGCACGCCATATAGCAATCGCGGGGGCCGGCGCAAGCGTGGCGCGGGGCCGCGTCCCGAGGGCGGCAGCGAAGCTTCGGGCCACTCGGACGCGGTTGAATTCGCGGGCGCGCTCTGCGATATGAGGGCCCCCGGCGCCTGCGGCGCCCGGACGGCCTCGTGGCGGAGTGGTTACGCAGAGGACTGCAAATCCTTGCACCCCGGTTCGATTCCGGGCGAGGCCTCCATCCTTTCGATCCCGATCCCTTCCGCTCCGGTATCGTCTCGGGCGCCGGACCGCGCTGCGGCCCGGTCGACTGCGCGGGCGATCTCGTCGTGGGCGAAGTAGTGCAGCATGTGGCCGACGCCGGGGACGAGGGTCAGTTCGGCACCCTCGATGCGCTCGCTAAGGCGCACGGACTGGCGCCCGGGGGTGACGATCCGGTCTTCCGCGCCCGAGAGGATCGCGACCGGCAGGTCGAGCTCTCGGTAGCGCTTCGCGAGCGCGGCGGCGCCCGGCACCATGAAGGCGCTGTCCTCGGCGCTGGCGCGGATCTGCCAGGGGCGGAGCGCGAGGTCGAGGGGAAAGCGCGCCGTGAAGCGGCGCGGGACGGGCAGGGGCTCGAACATCTTGGCGATCATCCGCGGGGCGAGCAACCGCGCGAGCGGCGGCGACACGGTGTAGCGCATCACGTCGCCGACGACGGGGAGTGCCGGCGGGGCGAAGGCCCAAACGTCGAGGCGCTTCGTGGGAAAGTAGTAGCCCGAGAGCAGGACGAGGCCGCGCACCGCCTCGGGGTGGTCGAGGGCGAGGGCCAGCGCCGCCATGGTCCCCCAGGAATGGCCGAGCACGATCGGCTGCTCGATCCCGAGGCGGTGGAGCGTCTTCCAAATGAGGTCGGCCTGCGCGGCGGCGGTCCACAGGCGGGTGCGCGGGCGTCCGGTGTAGCCGTAGCCGGGGCGGTCGATGGCGATCACCCGCCAGTCCCGGCGCAGGCGGTCGACGAGCCCCGATATGATCCAGTCGTGCACCATCGTGCCGTTGCCGTTGACGAGCACGAGGGGAGGGCCCTCGCCCGTGACGTGGACGTGGACCGGGACGCCGTCGACCGCGAGGATGCGCCCGACCGGCGGGTTTCGCCGCTCCGCCCGCTTCGCCCGCGCGTAGACGACGGCGGCGGTCGCCGCCGCGGCGCC
>DASVVU010000357.1:0-14210 GCA_036386395.1 Beijerinckiaceae bacterium
CCTCCCCCGCTTCGCGGGTGAGGATCAAACCCCGAGATGTCGCTCCAGGAGCTCGCGCTTTCCGGCAAGCTCCTTGGGCGTCCCCTCGAACACGACCTCGCCCTTCGACAGGATCACCGCCTTGTCGGCGATGCGGGAGAGGGCCCGAAAATCCTTGTCGACGATGATGGCCGCGACGCCCTCGGCGCGGATGCGGGCGACGGTGCGCCATATTTCTTGCGCGACCATCGGGGCGAGCCCTTCGGTCGCCTCGTCGATGAGGATCAGGTCCGGGTTCGTCATGAGGGCGCGGCCGATGGTGAGCATCTGCTGCTCGCCTCCCGAAAGCTGGTGGCCGCCGTTGCGGCGCCGCTCGCCAAGCCGCGGGAAAAGCCCGAAGATTTTTTCGAGCGTCCACCGGCGGCGCCCGTCGCGCCCGGGGCGCGCCGCCATCATCAGGTTCTCGACAACCGATAGAGAGCCGAAGACGCCCCGCCCCTCGGGCACGAAGGCGACGCCGCGCCGCGCGATTTTTTCGGGCGCGGCCACCGTAACATCCTGCGAATCCAGGAGAATGCGCCCGCGTCGGTCGGCCACGAGGCCCATGAGCGAGCGCAGGAGCGTCGTCTTGCCCATGCCGTTTCGGCCCATCAGCGCGACCGTCTCGCCGTGGACGACCGACAGATCGATGCCGCGCAGGATCTGCACCGGGCCGTAGAAGGCCTGCAGCTTCTCGGCGCTGAGAAGCGGACTCATTCGCCTTCGCCGAGGTAGGCGGCGCGCACGGCGGGGTCGCGGCGCACGTCTTCCGGCAGACCTGAGGCGATCACCCGCCCGTCGGCCATGACGGTGAGGCGGTCGGCGAGCGCGAAGACCGCGTCCATGTCGTGCTCGACGATCAGCACCGCGCGTCCCGCTTTCAGCGACCGGATGAGGTCGATCATCCCCCGCGCCTCCGCCTGCCCCATGCCGGCGAGCGGCTCGTCGAGGAGGAGGATCTTCGGGTCCGAGGCCAGCACCATGGCGATCTCGAGCTGGCGCTGCTCGCCGTGGCTGAGGAGGCCCGCGACCGCGGCGGCCCGCGCTTCGAGGCCGGCCGTCGCAAGCGCCTCGCGGGCGCGCGCGTTGACGGCGGCATTGCGGGAGGCCGCGCCGAACATGCGCAGGGCGCCCGGCGCGTGCGCCTGTGCGGCAAGGCGCACGTTCTCGAAGACGGTGAAGGGCAAAAAGATCGTGGTCTTCTGGTAGGCGCGCCCGACGCCGGCGAGGCCGAGGCGGTCGGGCGAGAGGCCCGAGACGTTGCGCTCGCCGAGATGCACCGTACCGGAAGTTACGCGCAACTCGCCGGAGAGGAGGTTGATCAGCGTCGACTTACCGGCGCCGTTCGGGCCGATGACGGCGTGGATCTCGCCGACGCGCACGTCCAGGGACACGTCCGCGACGGCGCGCAGGCCGCCGAAGCGCTTCTCCAGCTTCTCGGCCCGCAGCGCCGCCTCAGGCATGGCCCGCCTCCCGAGCTGGCAGGGGAGCCTTCGCACGCGGGCGCGCCATGCGGGTCGCGGTGCCGAAGGCCATCTCGAAGAGCTGGCGCACCCCGTCGGAGAGGGTCAGCACGATGACCATCACGATCAGGCCCTCGGCGAGCTTCCAGTGCTCGGTGAGCACGCGCAGCACTTCTTCGAGGCCGATCAGGATCGTGGCGCCCAGCAGCGGGCCGGTGACGGTGCGCATGCCGCCGAGCACCACCATGACGAGGGCCGTCGCCGAGAGGTGCCAGCCGAGCATCTGCGGCGCGACGTAGCCGAACTGCGCCGCGTTGAAGTAGCCGGCGACCCCCGCGAGGGCGCCGGAGAGCACGAAGGCGGCAAGGCGGATGCGGTAGAGCGGGAAGCCGAGCGAGCGCGCCCGGCGCTCGTTCACCCGCGCCGCCTCGAGCGCCCGGCCGAAGGGCGAGCGCACGACGGCGGCGAGGAGCGCGACCGCGGCGGCGGTCAGCGCCAGCACGACCCAATAGAAGACGCGCGGCTTCTCGAGGTCGAGGAGGACGAGGCCGCCGACGATCGCCTCGGGCTTGAAGTAGATGAAGGTCCCGTCCGAGCCGCCGGCGATCTTGGTGTCGTGGAAGAGGAAGAAGAGCATCTCGCCGAAGGCGAGAGTCACCATGATGAAATAGATGCCCCGCGTGCGTAAGGAGAGCGCCCCGATGGCAAGCGCCGCGAGCGCCGCCGCGCCGACGGCGATCGGCAGCGTGATCCATAGGGACGTCGGCTCGTACTGCGGCGCCGAAAGCGCAAGGGCATAGCCGGCAAGCCCGAAGAAGGCGGCGTGGCACAGGCTCACCAGGCCGCCGAAGCCGACGACGAGGTTCAGGGCCATGGCGAGGAGGCCCATGATCAGGATCTTCGACGCGAACTGCACGTAGTAGGCGGGCGCGAGGAAGGGCAAGGCGGCAGCAGCCACAAGGAGGGCAGCCGGCCATAGCCGGCTTGCGATGCGCGCCGCCCCTCCGTTCATCGGGGCCGCACTCCCAAGTCCTCATCCTGAGGTGCCCGCGAAGCGGGCCTCGAAGGACGCAACCCCGTCGATGCAGCGCCCGGGCAGCGTGCGTGCTTCGAGGCTCGCGCTACGCGCTCGCACCTCAGCATGAGGGGATTTGTGGTGGGCCAGCCGGCCTTCCGCATCTAGACCTCGCGCTGGCCGAGGATGCCGTTCGGCCGCCACAGCAGCACGGCGGCCATGAGAAGGTAGACCGTGATGCTCGACACGCTCGGGAAGAACACCTTGCCGAACGAGTCGGTGATCCCGATGAGGAGCGCCCCGATGGCGGCGCCTGCGACCGAGCCGATGCCGCCGAGCACCACCACCACGAAGGACAGGATCAGCATCTGGTTGTCCATGCCCGGGAACACGGTCGAGATCGGGGCGACGACCGCGCCGCCGAGGGCCGCGAGCGCGATCCCGATCGCGAAGACGTAGCGGTTCACGAGATCGAAGGGGATGCCGAGGGCCCGCGTCATCTCCCGGTTCTCGGCGCCGGCCCGGATCACCATGCCGATGCGGGTCCGCTGGATGACGAAGAAGATCGCCGCCGCGACGGCGAGGCAGAAGAGGCAGATGGCGAGGCGGTACACCGGATAGGACAGCACTTCGGTGAGCCGGATCGACCCTTGCAGGAAGGCCGGCGCCGCGACCGAATGCACGTCCTTGCCGAAGAGGATGTGGCGCATCTCGTCGAGGACGAGGATCAGGCCGAAGCTCAGGAGCACCTGGGCGAGATGATCGCGCCCGTAGAGCCGCTTGACGAAAATCTCTTCGAGCACGAGCCCGACCGCGAAGGCGATGGCGACGCTGCCGATGAGCGCGAGCCAGAAGCTGCCGCTGTAGGCGGCGATCCACCAGGCGAGGTAGGCGCCGAGCATGTAGAAGGCGCCATGAGCGAGGTTGATGACGCCGAGGATGCCGAACACCAGGGTCAGCCCGCTCGCCACGAGGAACAGCACGAGCCCGTACTGCACTCCGTTCAGGAGCTGGATCGCGAGGGTGGCGAGGTCCATTCCCTACCTTGTCATCGCCGGGCTTGACCCGGCGATCCAGACCGCAGGGGTGCCCGGCGGAAAGAGATGGCCGGGTCAAGCCCGGCCATGACAACTGGAAAGTGGACTTTTATCAAGCCGACATCCGGCACCCGCGGGCCGGATCGTCGACGTTCGCCTGGGCGATGCGGACCATCTCGTTGCGGCCGTTGCGGACCTCGCGGAGGTACACGTTCTGGATCGGGTTGTGGGCCTTGTTGAAGCTCAACGGCCCGCGCGGGCTGTCGATCTTCGCCGCAGCCATCGCCGCGATCATCTTGTCGCGGGCCGCGAAGTCACCGCCGACCGCGGAAAGGCCGACGTCGAGGAGGGCCGCCGCGTCGTAGCCCTGCACGGCGTAGATGTCCCCGTCCTGCCCGGTCTTCTTCTTGAAGGCCTCCAAAAAGGCCTTGTTCTGCGGGTTGTCGAGGTTGTCGGCGTAGTGGAGCGTGGTCTTGATGCCCTTGGCGGCATCGCCCTGCGCCTCGAGCGTCCCGTCGGTGAGGAAGCCCGAGCCGTAGAGCGGGATCTTGTCCTTGAGGCCCGCCGCCGCGTAGTCCTTGACGAACTTGACCGCGCCGCCGCCGGCGAAGAAGGCGTGCACCGCGTCGGGCTTGAGCGTCGCGATGCGGGTGATGAGCGACTGGAACTCGACCTCCGGGAACGGCAGGGTCAGGGCCTCGACGACCTTGCCGCCGGCCGCCTCGAAGCCCTCCTTGAAGCCGTCCATCTGCTGCTGCCCGGCGGCGTAGCGCCAGGTGATGGTGACGACGTTCTTGTGGCCCTCCTCGGCCATCACCTTGCCCATCGGGAAGTTCGGCTGCCAGTTCGAGAACGAGGAGCGGAAGATGTTCGGCGCGCAGGCCGGGCCCGTGGCCTCGTTCGCGCCGGCGTTCGGGATGATCAGGAGGGTGTTGGTGTCGCGCGCGACCTTCACCATCGCCATCGCGACGCCGGAGTGCACGGTGCCGACCACCACGTCGACCTTCTCGCGCCCGACGAGGCGGTTCATGTTGTCGGTGGCGCTCTCGGGCTTCGACTCGTCGTCGACCTGGACGAAGGCGATCTCGCGCCCGCCGAGCCTGCCGCCCTTCTGCTCGACGTAGAGCCTGAAAGCCTCGTCGCCGAACTTGCCGAGCTTGGCGTAGGTGCCGGTGTAGGGCAGCATGAAGCCGACCTTGAGCGGCCCACCCCCTTGCGCCAGCGCCGGCTTCGGGAACGGCGAGACGAGCCCGAGCGCCGCGGCGCCGGTCGCGCCTTTGAGAATCGTGCGGCGGGTCGGCAGAAGAAGACGGCTGTCGCCGGTCATGGTTTCCTCCCTGGAAGGTCTCGCTCCGGTGCGGCCGGAGACGGCGTGGCGTTCCCTCAAGCTTCGCCCAGATTTCTTGGAGTGTCATCCGGCTCGTCGCCGGTTTCGGGCGGGTGCCTGCATCATAGTGCCGGGGCTTTCGAGGGAGCAAGCAACATAGTTCATTCTCCGCGTTGACGTTGGGGAGCCGCGAAGGCACGGTGCCCCGACTGCTCCGGCGGAGCGGGAGGGCGCGAAAAGAATGGTCGTCGGGCGGCATTCGATCGAGGTCGGCTGGGGCGACTGCGACCCGGCCCGGATCGTGTTCTTCCCGCGCTATTTCGAGTGGTTCGAGCTCTGCACCACGGCGCTGTTCCGCGCCGTCGGCCTGCCCTTCCACGAGATGTTCGCCGCGCGGAACATGATCGGGGTGCCGCTCCTCGACGTCGGGGCCCGCTTCCACTTCGGCTCGGGCTACGGCCACGTCCTCGACGTGGAGAGCCGCGTCGTCGAGTGGAAGCCAAAGACCTTCCGGGTCGAGCACCAGTTCTTCCGCGATGGGCGGCTCGCGGTCGAAGGCCACGAGGTGCGGGTGTGGGCCGTGCCGGATCCCACCGGCGAGAAGCCCATGCGGGCGGCGCCGATCCCGTCGGACGTGATCGCGCGCTTCGAAGGCGGCGAGGTTTCCTCCGCATGAACGCGCCGGTCCGCCCCGCCACAGCCACCCTGCCGCATCTTGCGGTCGAGGAACGCGGCCCGGTCGCGGTCGTGCGCCTCGACCGGCCGGCGAAGCGCAACGCCGTCAACGACGCGCTGATCGCGAGCCTCGAACAATTCTTCGAGGCGCCGCCGGCCGAGGCGAAGGCCGTGGTGCTGGCCGGCAACGGCGAGCACTTCTGCTCCGGCCTCGACCTCTCCGAGCACGAGAGCCGCGACGCCTTCGGGGTCATGCGGCACTCGCAGATGTGGCACCGGGTGTTCGAGAAGATCCAGCTCGGCGCGCTCCCCGTCGTCGCGGCGCTGCACGGCGGCGTCATCGGGGGCGGGCTCGAGCTCGCGGCCGCGACGCACGTGCGCGTCGCGGACGAGACGGCGTTCTACGCCCTCCCCGAGGGCCAGCGCGGCATCTTCGTCGGCGGCGGGGCGACCGTGCGCGTCGGCCGCATCGTCGGCTCCGGCCGCCTCGTCGAGATGATGCTGACCGGCCGCGCCTACGACGCCCAGGAGGGCCAGCGCCTCGGCCTCTCGCACTACCTCGTTGTGCAGGGCCAAGCCTTCGAAATGGCTATGGGGCTTGCGGAGAAGATCGCCGGCAACGCCGCGCTCTCGAACTACGCCATCCTCAACGCCATCCCGCGCATCGAGGACATGTCCATGAAGGACGGCCTCTTCACCGAGTCCCTCGTGGCGGCCCTTGCGCAGACCGGCGAGGAAGCGGGCGAGCGCCTGCGGGCCTTTCTGGAGCGCCGGGCCGGGCGGGTGCGGGCTTCGCCTCGCCCGGAGGGAGAGGCCGACTCGGCGAAGCCGAGCGGGTGAGGGTCACCTCTCCCGGCCCCGGATTGGTGCCTCCATGACGCAGACGACGCCCTCGGGCGGGTAGCCGATCGTCGCGGACCCGCCGTCCTCGGCGGCCAGGCTGCGCTCGATGAGCCGCGAGCCGAACCCGCGCCGGGTTGGCGGCCGTACGGACGGGCCCCCGCGCTCGATCCAGCGGAGCCTGAGCCGAGCGTCGCCGCGCGGGTCGACGACTTCCCAGGTGATCGCGACGAGCCCGCCGGCGGTCGAGAGGGCCCCATATTTCGCTGCATTCGTCGCCAGCTCGTGCAGCGAGAGAGCGAGCGAGAGGGACAAGGCGGGACTGAGCCAAACGGAGGGGCCCTCGACGTCGAAACGGTTGCGCCCACCATGAGGGCTGGTCGCCGCCTCTACGATCTCGTGCAGCTCTGCCCCTTCCCAGCTCTCGCGGGTGAGCGCGTCGTGAGCCTTGGCGAGCGCCATGAGGCGGTCGGTCAGCGCCTCGGACGCCTCGGTCGTCGACGCCGCTCCGCGCAACGTCTGGACGGCGATCGCCTGCACCGTCGCGAGCGTGTTCTTCACCCGGTGATTGAGCTCGTGGACGAGCAGCCGGCGCTGCTCTTCGGCCCGTTCGCGCTCCGTGATGTCCAGGCTCACCGAGACGGCGCCGACGACCCTCCCCTTTTCGTCCCGCAGCCCGGTCGCGCTCGTGAGGAGCGTGCGGTACGTCCCGTCGCCGAAGTCGTAGGTGTACTCTTCTTCCTCGACGGCCTCGCCTCGCATCGCGCGGTGGAGCGGCATTTCGTCAGGCCTGAGAACCTGCCCGTCCTTCATCATGCGGACATGTTCCAGGTCAGGGCCGCCTATCGCACTGCTCTCGCCTTCCGGTAACCGAAACAGCTCGGCCGCGAACCGGTTGCGGATCACCCGCCGGACCTCCGGGTCGTACGTGAACAGGACCACGGCCGGCACCGTCGAGAGCACCGTTTGCAGTTCGCGCGTGCGCCCCTCCACGGCGGCAGCCGCTGCTGCAAGGGCCTTGCCGACGAGCGCGAACTCGGAGAGCCGCGTCGAGAGCGGCGGCACGGGACGCCCTTCGCCCAGTGCCGCGGCGCGCCGGACGAGGCCTGCGGTCGCCTCGGCGAAGCCTCTCCCGAAGAGGTAGGCAAACAGCGCCGATAACGCGAGCGCAGCGGTCCCCATTACCGCCAGAAGAGTCAGCGACTGGCGAAGCGGCGCCTCCACCACCTGCTGGGGAACGTTGGCCGCGCTCAGCCAGCCCGAGAACTCCGAGCGATAGTAGCCGGCAAGGAGCGCTACGCCTTCGTAGCTAGCCGACGTGAACGTCCCGGAGCGGCCGACCGCTTTCTCCAGGTACTCGGGTATCCCGGGCTTGCCCGTGACGTCCTCATGCCGGGCCGAGCGGGTGACGTATGTGCCGCTCCGATCGCCGACGCCCACGGTCCAGCCGGGCGGGACGGCCGGTACCAGCACGTCGCGGAAGCGGGACGTCGGCACGGTGATCGCGAGAACGTGGACCGTGGCGCCGCCCCGAGCGACCGGGAGGGCGACGGCGACTCTGGGCTCGCCCGAGATCGGGCTCGGATAGACGTTGGAGACGAGCGTGCGACCCGCCCCGAAAGCGGCCCGCTCCTCCGAAGAGAGCGGGGGAGCGGCGGGCAGGGCCGTGCCGAAGGGAACTTGCGTGTTCAACAGCTGTCTGGTGTCCAAATCCCGCAAGACGACGAGCTCGTCCCGTCCGTCAACCAGTCGTCTGGCTTCGCTGTGGAACTGGGCCAGGTCGCCGCGTTCGAGCGCCGACGACACCGAAAGGCCCTTGAGCAGCGCCACGAGACCGGCGAGCTCGCCGTCGAGGACGAGGGCGACCTGCCGCGCGATCTGGCTGGCATCCCGTTCGAAGCGCGCCCGCTCCGTTGCCGCGTACCGCGTGAGGAGGAAGGCGCCGAACGCGAGTAGCGGGACGACGACCGCGGCGACAAGCGTCAACAGATAGAGCTGCGTGGATATTCGCCGCAGCACAAGGCGAGATAGACGCACGCGAGCTCCGTTCGGCCGGCACGCCTGCCGGCGAGCGGATGATGTAGCATGCTTGACCGTTGCGGAAGCTCACAACGCCAGCTGAGGCTCTGGCGGGCCGCCCCGCAGCTATTTGCTCACAGCTGCCTTGCTCGTCACCACCCTCAGGCGTGCCGTCCGGATCGCCTTCGCAAGCGCCTCGCGCATCTGCACCGAATCGTACGGTTTGCGGAGCACGGGGAAGCCCTCGTCGGCGGCGGCCTGGGCGACGTCGCTGTACCCGGTCACGAGCAGCACCGGCATCTTGCCCGCGAACTCACTGTGCACCGAACGAGCAAGATCGAGGCCGTTGAGGTCGCCCGGCATGACGATGTCGCTGAGCACAAGGTCGATCTCGAACCCGCCCCGCCGAAGCAGCGCCGTCGCCTCGGCGGCATTCCGGGCGAGAAGGACCTCGTACCCGGCATCCTCGAGGTGCCCGCGCGTGATTTCCGCGACGTCGGGGTTGTCCTCGACGAGGAGGATGCGGCCGCGCCCGTCCGGGCGCCGCGACTGCCGAAGGTCCGGCTTCTCGCCCGCCGGCGGCTCCGAGGTTTCGGCGCTCCGGGGCAGGTAGAGCGTCACGGTCGTCCCGCGCCCGGGCTGGCTTGCTATCGTGGCGGTGCCCCCGGATTGACGGGCGAAGCCGTACACTTGGCTGAGGCCCAGGCCCGTGCCCTTGCCGACCTCCTTCGTCGTGAAGAACGGCTCGAATACGCGGGCGAGCACGTCGGGCGGCATGCCGACGCCTGTGTCGGTCAGGCTCAGCGCCACGAAGTCGCCCGCAAGGCCGACCGTGCCTGAGTCCGAAAGGGCGACGTTCTGCGCCGCAATGGTGAGCCGGCCGCCGGCCGGCATGGCGTCGCGGGCGTTCACGACGAGGTTCAGCAGCGCGAGCTCCAGCTCGCTGAGGTCGACCTTGGTCAGCCACAGGTCCTCGGGCGCGCGCACCTCGATGGCGATGTCGCCCCGAACGCTCGATTGCAGCATGTCGTGCAACTGGGGCAGGCGGCGGGCGAGATCGATCGGGGTAGGCTCGTGGGTCTGGCGGCGGGAAAACGAGAGCAATTGACTCGTGAGGCTCGCTCCGCGCTTCGCCGCCGTGTCTATGGCGTCCAGCGCGCGGCGGTTGCGCTCGTCGCCGGTGAAGGATCGCCTGAGACGCTCGACGTTGCCCTGCACGACCATCAGCAGGTTGTTGAAGTCGTGCGCGACGCCCCCGGTGAGCTGGCCGACGGCTTCGAGCCGCTGGGCCTGCTTCAGCGCGGTCTCGGCCACCTCCCGGCGTGTGACCTCCTCGTGGAACCCTCTCGTCCGCCGCAGGGCGTAGAGGGCAAGGCCGAACATCGCGAAGGTCGCCGGCACGCCGAACACGAGGTGGCCGAGCATGATGTCCCGCAGCTCGCGCCACATCGCGGCCGTCTCGACGCCGGCCTGCACGTACACCGGGTAGCCCGGAACCTTGCGGTAGCCGATCCGGCGCTCGACCCCGTCCACCTGCGAGGTGGCGGTGAACAGGCCGGCTTCGGGCGCGAGCCGAATGGCTTGCACGAAGCGGCTCTGCGCGTTCAGCCGTTCCGGACGGTCGAGGACCTGGGGGAAGCGGGCCAGGAACGTCCCGTCGGCGCGGATCAGGCCGATGGAATCGGCGACGCCGCCGGAGAGCCGCCGGTAGAACTCTCGAAAATGATCCGGCAGCACGGAAACGGCGATCACGCCGTCGAACCCGCCGTCCGGCCGCTCGGGCCGGCGCCCGCTCACGACGAAGAAGCGGAAGTTTCCAACCCGCGCCTGCACGATGTCTCCGATGAACGTGCCTGCGTCCTGCTCGACGTGAGCGCGGAAGTAGTCGCGGTCGGCGTTGTTCAAGTCCCGGGGTACCGGGAGGACCGTGCTCGACACGAGCGGGCGCCCGCTGCGGTCGAAGGCCCAGATCGACTGCATTTGCGGCAGGACGTCCTGCGTCCGCTTCAGACGGAGGGAGAGCCGGCGTTCGTCGGCGCGGATCTCGTCGTCGGACAAGCCGCGGAAAACTTCGTTCGTCTCCGCGATGGTGCGCTCGATCGTTTGCAGCGCCTTGTGGGCGTGCTCCTGCACGACGTCGAGGGCACGCTCGATCCGCTCGGAGGTGCGCAGATCGATGGCGCGGCGGTTGGTCCATCCGGCGTAGGATAGGACGAGCGCCGGTCCGACCACGCTGGCGATAGCGATGAGGCGGAGCGGCCAGAGCACGTTCGGATTGGTGGCGGGCACGCGAATGGTCGACCGGTCCGTTGCTTCGGTATGCAGCCCAGCCGTACGCAGCTTGGCCGTATCGAGAACTGTTGGTTTGCTCGCGGGTTCCGAGGTTTCGCCGTCCCGACTCAAGCCGCTGATATAGCCCTGGTCAAGGCCCATACGGGTTGCGGGCTCCTCCTTCCGAGAGCCCTGCTGCGTACCGGAAGCCGTAATGTTTAGCCCGGACCCGCCGCATACCCATCCGGCGACCAGAACCTCGACAGCCGACGAACACCTTTCGCCCGGCCGGCGTGACCTTCACGCCGAAGCCGGGTAGGCTCTCGTCCCAATATACCTTAATCGGCGAGGGGTTCGGGAAGTGCGTCGATGGTGCTTTCGTCAGCCGAATGCGGGCCGTCGTGCCGCTGCCTAGTCTCGAAATAGGTGCACTAGAGAGACAACATGGGGCATCGCAGTCGATGCCGGTCTACATGCGATCCAGCATTTTCAACGACTTGCGCGACGCCATCCAGCTCGGTCCATCCCAGTCAGATGCGCGTCCGAGAACCCGGAGGGAGAGGTGGGTGCGTGCGGCGCCGCCGGGACGAACAACAAACTGGACGTAAGATCCGGCCAGGGAGGAACGGAATGTCGGTCGCAGAGGCCAAGAGAAACGCTTCGGCCGGTGCCGGTACAGGGCGAGGCCCCCTCTTCGCTCCACCCCTGATCGCGGTCGAGCGCCTCTCCGGCGGCGGCATGATCCTGCGCTCGCCGGTGCCGCCGAACGCGCCGCCGCGAGCGCTCAGCGTCTGGCTTGAGCGCTGGGCCGCCGAGGCGCCGCAAAGAATCTTTTTGGCCGAGCGGGCCGGCGCCCCGGCCGGGCAGGGGTGGCGGACGCTGACCTACGGCGAGGCGCTGGCCCAGGTCCGCGCCGTCGCGCAGGCGCTCCTCGACCGCAAGCTCTCCCCCGAGCGGCCGATCCTGATCCTCTCGGAGAACGGCATCGACCATGCGCTGATCGCGTTCGCCGGCATGCACGTCGGCATCCCCGTCGCCCCGGTCTCGACCGCCTACGCGCGCCTGAGCAAGGACTTCGCGAAGCTGCGCTACATCGTGGACCTGATCGAGCCGCAGCTCGTCGCCATGGACGACCCCGCCCGCTATGGCGACGCCCCTGCGGCGGTCGACTGGCGCGGCGCCGAGATCGTGGCGAGCCGCCCGGGCGAGGGCATGACGGCCTTCGCCGATCTCCTTGGCACCCGCCCGACCGACGCGGTCGAGCGCGCCAACGCCGCCGTCGGGCCGGACACGGTCGCAAAAATCCTCTTCACCTCGGGCTCGACCGACCTGCCGAAGGGCGTGATCAATACGCAGCGCATGCTGTGCTCGAACCAGGAGGGGATCGCGCAGGTGTGGCCCTTCGTGGAGGACGAGCCGCCGGTCATCGTCGACTGGCTGCCCTGGAACCACACCTTCGGCGGCAACCACAACATCAACATGATGCTCCGCAACGGCGGCTCCCTCTACATCGACGAGGGCAAGCCGGTGCCGGCGCTTCTCGACCGCACGGTGGCGAACCTTAAGGAGGTCGCGCCGACGATCTACTTCAACGTGCCGCGCGGCTACGGCATGTTGCTCGACAGGCTCGAGGCCGATCCGGCGCTCAACGAAAACTTCTTCAGCCGGCTCAAGCTCATCTTCTACGCCGGCGCCGGCCTGCCGCAGAGCCTGTGGGAGCGGCTCGAAGCCTGCTCGCTGAAGGCGCGCGACGAGAAGGTGCCGATGGTCTCGTCCTGGGGCATGACCGAGACGGCGCCCATGGCCACGATGGTGCACTTCCCGATCCCCCGGGCCGGCAGCATCGGCATTCCGGCGCCGGGCGTCGAGATCAAGCTCAAACCCTCCGGCGACCGCCTCGAGATGCTGGCGCGCGGGCCGAACGTCACGCCCGGCTACTGGAAGCGGCCGGACCTCACGGAAAAGGCGTTCGACGAGGAGGGCTGGCTGCGCACCGGCGACGCGGCGCGCTTCGAGGACCCGGGCGATCCCGCCAAGGGCATCGTGTTCGACGGGCGCGTGGCCGAGAACTTCAAGCTGTCGAGCGGGACCTGGGTCAACGTCGGCCCCCTACGGGTGGCGGTGCTTGCCGCCGTCTCGCCGCTCATCGAGGACGCCGTGGTGGCGGGCCACGACCGCGACGAGGTCGCGCTCCTCGCCTTCGCCAACGTCGCGGCCTGCCGGGGCTTGTGCGACGGCCTTGCCGCGGATTGCCCGCCGGCCGAGGTGCTGGCCCACGCGGCGGTGCGCGAGGCGATCCGCGCGGCGGTCGCGCGGCACAACGCGGCAAGCGGCGGCAGCTCCCAGGAAATCGCCCGGGTGATCCTCATGCACGAGCCGCCGTCGATCGACGCGAACGAGATCACCGACAAGGGCTACGTCAACCAGCGCGCGGTGCTGACCCGCCGCGCGAAACTCGTCGAGCAGCTCTACGCCGAGCCCGCGCACCCCGACGTGATCCTCATCCGGAACGCCTGAACACAAGCGACAGGGAGGAGACCATGAACCGCAGAACGATCCTGAGCCTCGCGCTGGCCGCCGGCCTCGCCCCCGCGGCCGCGCTCGCGCAGCAGCAGAAGCCCGTCCGCATCGGCGTGATGAACGACATGTCGAGCGTCTACTCGGATTTCCAGGGACCGGGGTCGGTGCTCGCCGCGCAGATGGCGGTCGAGGATTTCAACAAGACCTCGAGCCGGAAGGTCGAGGTCGTCTTCGCCGATCACCAGAACAAGGCCGACGTCGGATCGGCGATCGCGGGCCGCTGGTATGACGTCGAGGGCGTCGACATGATCGTCGACCTGCCGAACTCGGCCGTCGCGCTCGCCGTCGCCGACGTGAGCCGCGAGAAGAACAAGGTCGTGATCGGCTCGGGGGCCGGAACCGCGCTTCTCACCGGCGCCAAGTGCTCGCCCAACACCGTGCACTGGACCTACGACACCTATGCCAACGGTCACGCGCTCGCCCGCGGCGTCCTCGACCAGGGCGGCAAGACCTGGTTCTTCATCACCGCCGACTATGCGTTCGGCCACGATCTCGAGAAGCAGGCCTCCGACGAGGTGCTGGCGAGCGGCGGGCGCATCCTCGGCTCGGTCCGGCATCCGCTCGGCACGAGCGACTACTCGTCCTTCCTCCTGCAGGCGCAGGCCTCGGGCGCCGAGGTGGTGGCGCTCGCCAACGCCGGCGGCGACACGGTCAACACGATCAAGCAGGCAGCCGAGTTCAAGCTGACCGGGAAGCAGAAGGTGGTCGCCCTGATCTTCGACCTGCAGAGCGTGCCGGCGATCGGGCTCCAGACCGCGCAAGGGCTCGTCGGCATCAACGCCATGTATTGGGACATGAACGACGACACGCGCGCCTGGTCGGCCCGCTACCAGCAGCGCCACCCCAAGAAGATGATGCCCAATCACATGCAGGCCGGGGTCTACTCCGCGACGCTCCACTACCTCAAGGCCGTCGACAAGGTCGGCTCGCCGGCCGACGGCCGGGCCGTGGTCGCCGCCATGAAG
>DASVVU010000358.1:0-5235 GCA_036386395.1 Beijerinckiaceae bacterium
GCGGCCGACGACATCTTCTCGCAGCTCTTCGGCGACGCCTTCCGCGAGCGCGCAGGCGCTCAGGCCCGTACGGCCCCGCGCCGGCGCGGCGAGGACGTCTCGGCGACCCTTGACGTCACCCTCGAGGAGATCGCCGGCGAGGCGAAGAAGCGCGTCGCCCTGCCGGGCGGGCGCGAGATCGACGTGGTGATCCCGAAGGGCGTCGTCGACGGGCAGACGATCCGCCTGCGCGGCCTCGGCCAAAGCCGCGGCGGCGAGCCCGGCGACGCGCTCCTCACGATCCGCATCCGGCCGCACGAGCGCTTCACCGTGGAAGGCTCGAACCTCAGGGTGCGGGTCCCGATCGACCTCGACGAGGCGGTCCTCGGCGGGACCGTGCGGGTGCCGACGCTCACCGGCGCCGTCGACATGACGATCCCGCCGATGACGAGCTCCGGGCGCACGCTCAGGCTTCGCGGTAAGGGCCTGCCCGGCAAGGACGGCCGCGGCGACCTCCTCGCCGCCGTCGAGATCCGGCTGCCCGAGACCGCCGACGAGGCCCTCCTCGACTACGCGCGCAAGCGCCGCTCCGAGAAGGCGGTCTGATCGCGTGCCAGGGCGCACGCCGCGCTCGGGCCGTAGCCTTTAACGAGCCTCCCACTGTCATTCGTCGGGGAGGTTTGATGCCCATGTGGCGCCGCCTGATCGTCGCTCTCGCACTCGCGAACCTTGCTCTCGCGGGAGCGCCGCTTGCGCCCGCCGCGGCCGAGACCCTTCCGAAGGAAATCCAGGACGAGCTTGAAGCCTATCGCGCGAGCTGCCGGGAAATCGAGAGCGACCTCGCCGACGCCGAGAAGGCGATCCGCCGGATCGACCTCGACGGGGACGGCCGGCCGGACTTCGTCGTGCACATGGACGAGTCCCGGTGCGCCAGCGGCCACACTCCCTACTGCACGACCGGCGGGTGCGCGCTGACCTTCTATCTCGCGACCCCGAAGGGCGTGGCGCGCATCTTCGACGGCGTCGCCTGGTCCTACGAGGTCCTCGGCGAGGGCAAACGCAGGAGCATCCGGCTGCGGATGCACGGCGGCTATTGCGGGCTCGGCGGGGCGGAGGAGTGCTTCAGGACTCACCGGATCACGGGCAGGTCCTTCGACTTCAAGCAGTGGTGCTGCGCGCGCCGATAGGGGAGGGTCGTCGAATGGTGAGAAAGTCTCTGCGCGCGTTCGGGGCCCTGCTCGCCATTGCCGCCACCGCGGTCAGCGCCGCCGCCGCGCCGTTGCCGCCGGAGGTGAAGGCCGTCCTCGACGAGAAGGCCCGGGAATGCCGCGAGGCCGAAGGCCGGGGCCTCAAAGGCAACGGCCTTCAAGCCGTGCGGCGGCTCGACCTCAACGGCGACGGCCGGCCGGACTTCATCGTCGACTTCGACAAGGCCCCGTGCGTCGGGATCGAGAGCCTCTTCTGCGGCACCGGCGGGTGCACCATCGTGATCCTGGCGTCGCGCCGTGACGGGACGCTCGCGAAGGTCCTCGACCGGAACGTGCACCGCTACCAGGTGCTCGGCGGAAAGGGGCCGCGCCGGATCCGCTTCGACCTGCACGGCAGCCTGTGCGGCAAGTTCGGCCCCGAGCCTTGCGTCAAGACGCGGACCATCATCGGCAAGCCGATTTCGCTCGAGGATTGAGCCGTGCAGGCCTGCCCGTCCCGCCCTTTCCCCCCTTGCCGCCCTCGGCTAAGGAGGGCGCGGCTTCTTTCCAGGGCCGGGCGGTTCCAGGTGATTCATGGGTGACACGAGGGGGATTCTGTCGGGCAAGCGCGGCCTCGTCATGGGGGTCGCGAACAACCGCTCGATCGCCTGGGGCATCGCCAAGGCCGCCCGCGCGCACGGGGCCGAGCTCGCGCTGACCTACCAGGGCGACGCCCTCAAGAAACGGGTCGAGCCGCTCGCGGCCGAGCTTCAGGCCGCCGTCGTCGGCCATTGCGACGTGACCGAGGGCGCCACCATGGACGCGGTCTTCGCGGAGGTCTCGCGCCTGTGGGGCTCCCTCGACTTCCTCGTCCACGCCATCGCCTTCTCGGACAAGGACGAGCTCACGGGGCGCTACGTCGACACGAGCGAGGGCAACTTCACGAAGTCGCTCCTCATCTCCTGCTACTCCTTCACGGCCCTCGCGCAGCGCGCCGAGAAGCTGATGGTGAACGGCGGCTCGCTCCTGACGCTGACCTACTACGGCGCCGAGAAGTGGATGCCGCACTACAACGTCATGGGGGTCGCGAAGGCGGCGCTGGAGGCCTCGGTGCGCTACCTCGCGGCCGACCTCGGCCCGAAGAACATCCGCGTCAACGCGATCTCGGCCGGCCCGATCAAGACGCTTGCCGCCTCCGGCATCGGCGACTTCCGCTACATCCTGCGCTGGAACGAGTATAATTCTCCCTTGCGCCGCACCGTCACCATCGACGAGGTCGGCGAAACCGCCGCCTATCTCGCCTCCGACATGGCGAGAGGCATGACCGGCGAGATCCTCCACGTCGACGCCGGCTACCACGTTGTGGGGATGAAGAACCCGGAGGCGCCGGACCTCACCCTCGACAAGGACTGACGATGCGGTCGCGATGGCTCCTCGGCTGCGCGGCTCTGGCGGCTCTGGCGGCTCTCACCGCGGAGCCCGGCCACGCCCAGGATCGCATCAACGCGCGCATCCCCATCGGTAGCGAGCGCATGCTCGTGTCCATGGGCTATGCCGAGCCGGCGACCTGCAGGGCCGAGGTCCCGGCCGTGCGGGTCGTCCGGCCGCCGGCTCACGGCTCGATCCGCACCGTCGTGCGCAAGGAGCCCGTCAACAGGGTCGGCCACGCCTGCCACGGGAAGCCGGTCGACCAGACCGTGGTCCTCTACAAGCCGAAGGAGAACCACCCGGGCCTCGACCGCGTCGTCCTGCACCGCGCCGGCACCGCCTCGAGCCCGCGCGGCTACGACGTGGAGGTCGCAATCCGGGTCTTTCGGCCGGCGCCCGGCGCCTCCGCCGCGCCGGTCTCGCGCCTGCCGTCGGCCGAAGAGGTGCGGCGCGGCGAAGGCCATTACGAGGGCGGCATCCCGCAGTCGCCGCGCTCCCGCGAGATGCTCCGCAGGGCCACGGGCGAGCCCCCTGCCGCAAGCCCGTTCCGCGACACGCGGCCCAACTACCGGCCGCCGGTCATCCCGGGACTGCGGTGAGCGACGCGGAACGTCGGCTTGAGCCACGCCCTCTACTTCATCCGCCACGGCGAGACCGACTGGAACGCGGAGGCGCGGCTGCAGGGGCAGCGGGACGTGCCGTTGAACGATTTCGGGCGGGTGCAGGCCGAGGAGGTGGGCGCCAAGCTGCGCGGCCTCGTGCTGCACTACGAGGACCTCGACTACGTGGCGAGCCCGCTGTCGCGCACTCGCGAGACCATGGAGCTCATGCGCCAGGCGATCGGTCTCCATCCCACGGCCTATCGCACCGACGAGCGGTTGCGCGAGCTCACCTTCGGGGACTGGGAAGGCCTGACCTGGAAGGAGGTCCGCGCCCGCGATCCCAAGGGCGCGCAGGCCCGGGAGAAGGACAAGTGGGGCTTCTCCCCGCCGCAGGGCGAGAGCTACGCCATGCTGGCCGAGCGGGTCGCCCCGTTCCTCGAAAGCCTCACCCGCGACACGGTCGTCGTCTCCCATGGCGGCGTCGCCCGCGTCCTGCTCGTGCTCCTCGGGCACGTGTCGCGCGACCATGCGCCGCGCGCCGACATCTGGCAGGGGAGGGTGCTGGTGTTCGAGGCGGGGCGCCATGTCTGGGCGTAAACCCTCGGGCGAGATGGCGCAATTCACGCCCTGTTCACCGCTTTGGCCGGCATGCTAGAAATGCGAGCCGTCCGGGCGTTCTTGGGACGGCGCCGTCCGGCGAGGCCTCTGCCGGGCGGTCGAGGGGGGACTGCAAGGAGAAAGACCGCCTGAACGTCGCGGCGGTCCTGGCGTTTCGCGAGGCGGCTGATCCAAGCCGGCCGGCCCCGCGGGCGCGGAGCGTTGGATGAACAAGCCGAGCGAGAGCACGCGTTTCAGGATCGAGGCGGCCGAGGCGACCGCGATCCTCAAGGGGGATATCCGCGACGACCTTCTGCGCGACGAGGTCCTGACCGACCTCTTCGCCGCGAGCGCCCGCGCGCGCCCCGACCACCCCGCCATCGTCTTCGGCGACGAGCGCCACACCTACGCCGCGGTCGACGCCCGCACGGACGCGATCGCCCGCGGGCTCGTCGGGCGCGGCATCGGGCCGGGCGACGTCGTCGGCCTGTGGATGTGCCGCGGGGCCGAGCTGCTCATCGCCCAGATCGCCATCGCGAAGTCGGGCGCGGCCTGGCTGCCCTTCGACGCCGACGCGCCGATGGACCGCATCAGTGTCTGCCTCGCCGACGCCGCCGCCAAGGGCCTCCTCACGAACGCGGCGCTGGCGCCCAAGGCCGAGGTCGCCTGCCCGGTCTTCACCTCGGACGGCCTCGCGGACGCGGCCGGTGCCGGCGCGGTCGACCCGAAGACGCGGGGCCTCACCCCCGACCATCCGGCCTACCTCATCTACACCTCGGGCTCGACCGGCGTCCCGAAGGGCATCGTCGTCAGCCATCGCAACATCTGCCACTTCCTGCGCTCCGGGAACGCGCTTTACGGCTTCTCGCCCGACGACGTGGTGTTCCAGGGCGCCTCGGTCGCCTTCGACCTCTCCATGGAGGAGATCTGGATCCCGTACATGGTCGGCGCCACCCTGTTCGTGGCGAGCCCGGCCATGATCGGCGACGCCGAGAGGCTGCCCGACATCCTCGGCGCGGCCGGCGTCACGGTGCTCGACACCGTGCCGACGCTGCTCGGCCTTCTTTCCCGCGACATCCCCTCCGTGCGGCTGATCCTCTTAGGGGGCGAGGCGCTGCCGCCGCCCCTCGTCACCCGCTGGGCGAAGCCGGGACGGCGGCTCTTCAACACCTACGGTCCGACGGAGGCGACGGTGGTCGCGACCGCCGCCGAGGTGCGCCCCGGCGAGCCCGTCACCATCGGCCGCCCGATCCCGAACTACACCGCCTACGTCGTCGACGAGGCCCTCAACCTTCTCCCTCCCGGCGTGCAGGGCGAGCTCCTGATCGGCGGCCCGGGCGTAGCCAAGGGCTACCTCAAGCGCCCGGAGCTGACGGCGGAAAAATTCATCGCGAATCCGTTTCCCTCGGACGGGCGCGATCCGATCCTCTACCGCTCCGGCG
>DASVVU010000359.1:0-22428 GCA_036386395.1 Beijerinckiaceae bacterium
CGGGCGCTGACGACCACCTCGACGCCGTCGGCGGCCAGCTCGAGCGCCTCTTCGAAAGTGTCGCCGGAGGTTACCACTTCGGGCAGGTCGCGCACGGAAACCACGTGGTCGGCGCCTTCCTTGTGGATAGCCACTCCATAGACCCATTGCGACATGATCGTCTCCTGATCTGTCCCGGCTGCTCAAAGGTCGCCTGCAGAGACCTTCAACTGCTTCAGGATACGCTCGATCCGCGCTGGATTGAGCTTGTCCTGGACGATGGTGCTCTCGGAGCCGACTTGAACCCAGTAATGCGACCCTCTCCCCTTCTTCGTGTCCAGAACGAAGACGAGGCCCCGCTTGCGTGCGTATCGCCGAAGGGCTCGGATCAACTGCTCTCGATTCATCCGTCTCCATAATATCGAACAAAATTGTTCGACGTCAATCCGCGCTCGGAACGCATTTCCTCCCTTGCGATTATCCGCTATCTCCCTCCGCCTCATTCTCCCACGCTCCCGAGCCCCCATGTTCCCCAAGCCCCAGGCCGCGCTCGCGCCCAACACCTACGCGTTCGAGCGTCTCCCCCTCGTGAAGCCGACGGGGTTCCGCGAGTACGACGCGCGGTGGCTGTTCCCTGAAGAAATCAACCTCATGGGGGTGCAGGCGCTCGGCATGGGGATCGGCACCCTCGTGCACGAGATGGGGGTGAGGCCCGACATCGTGACCGGGCACGACTTCCGCGCCTATTCGTCGTCGATCAAATACGCCCTCGTCTCCGGCCTGATGGCGGCGGGGATGCGGGTCAAGGACGTGGGGCTCGCGCTCTCGCCGATGGCCTATTTCGGGCAGTTCGCCCTCGACTGCCCCTGCGTCGCGATGGTGACGGCCTCGCACAACGACAACGGCTGGACCGGGGTCAAGATGGGGGCGAACCGCCCCCTCACCTTCGGCCCGGACGAGATGGGGCGGCTTCGCGACATCGTCCTCGGCGCGGGATTCAAGCTGCGGGCGGGCGGCGCCTACGAGTTCGTCGAGAACTTCGCCGAGCGCTACATCGCCGACCTCACGGACCGGCCGAAGATCAAGCGCAAGCTGAAAGTCGTGGCGGCCTGCGGCAACGGCACCGCCGGCGCCTTCGCGCCGCAGGTGCTGGAAGCGCTCGGCTGCGAGGTCGTGCCCCTCGACGCCGAGCCCGACTACACCTTCCCGCGCTACAACCCCAACCCCGAGGACATGAAGATGCTGCACGCCATCGCGGACCAGGTCCGCGAGAGCGGCGCCGACGTCGGCCTCGGCTTCGACGGCGACGGCGACCGCTGCGGCGTGGTGGACAACGAGGGCGAGGAGATTTTCGCGGACAAGATCGGGGTGATGCTCGCCCGGGATCTCTCGAAGCTGCACCCCAATTCCACCTTCGTCGTCGACGTGAAGTCGACCGGGCTCTTCGCGACCGACCCCGAGCTGAAATCCCGCAACGTCAAGGCCGACTACTGGAAGACCGGGCACTCCTACATCAAGCGCCGGGTGACGGAGCTGAAAGCGCTCGCCGGCTTCGAGAAGTCCGGCCACTTCTTCTTCAACGCGCCGGTCGGGCGCGGCTACGACGACGGGCTCCTCACGGCGATCCACGTGATCGAGATGCTCGACCGCAACCCGGACAAGTCCATGGCCGACCTCTACCGGGCTCTCCCCAAGACCTGGGGCTCGCCCACCATGGCGCCGAAGTGCGCCGACGAGGTGAAGTACGAGGTGGTCGACCGGGTCGTCGCCCGCTTCAAGGAGATGCAGGAGAAGGGCGAGACGGTCGCGGGCCAGCCGATCCGCGACCTCGTCACCGTCAACGGCGTGCGCGTCACCGTCGAGGACGGCACCTGGGGTCTTGTGCGCGCCTCCTCGAACAAGCCCGAGCTCGTGGTGGTGGTCGAGAGCCCGGCGTCCGAGGCGCGCATGCGCCAGATGTTCGAGGCGGTCGACGGCGTGCTGCGGGAGAACTCCGAGGTCGGCGCCTACAACCAGACGCTCTGAACTCTAAGCCGCTCGCCCGATCCGGCCCTCGTCGACGATCCAGCCGTCGGGGTCGTACTTCACCCAGCCGCTGCGGGCGCCGCCGCTCTGGTCGACTTCCTGGAACGACTCGTAGCGGGCGACGAGACGGCCCTGCGCGTCGTACTCTTCGTGCTCCCACACGGTGCCACGCACGAGACCGGCGCGGCTGCGGGAGCGCACCTGCTCGAGGCGATGCTCCGGAAAGATTCCGAAGATCGCCTCGAAGCTCGGGGCAAGGCCGATGGCTTCGAGCAGCATGCCGCCCTCAGAAGTCCGCGAAGGGGTAGCGCCGGCTCATCGTGCGGCGCAGCTCCCGCGCCTCGGCCAGAACCTCGGCGACCGTCTTCGCAAAAGCGAGCGTCCGGTGCAGGAAGCCGGGCCGGACGGTGCGGGACGCCGGCCGGACATCCGCCGGCGCGAGCGGGGGCATGGAAGTGAGCATCGCGGGCCTCATAGGACGGGCCCTCCGAAGCGGCGGGAAATCTGGCGCTCGAGATCGTCGGTCACCCGTCCGCCGTGCGCTTCGATGAAGCGGCCGATCTCGGCCTCGGCGCGGGCGCGCCGGGACGCGACGATCGCCGCCATCAGGCGGGAGAGGATGCCGGGACGGGAGTGGGACTCGGCCGGGCCGGGCAGGGCCGCGGCGGAGCCGGGGAAAGCGTGGGCGGCGAACGCCATGGTGGAACCTCCTTACACATGAGGCCCGTCCGAGAGGCGTTTCCTTGCAGTCTTCTGGCAGTGATATCGGGTCTTTTGCTGCGGTGCAGCACCCTGCCGGGTCACATGGCGGCCATGACCTCACCTCATGAAACTGCGGGAATTTGCATAGCTTCGGAATGCAACACTAGTTGACTTCGGCAACTATCTTGATCGACACTCTGGCCCAAAAGGCTCGCCTATGGACGCGGCATCCGAGCACGTCGACGCCGTCCGGCGCTTCACTCGGTTCTACACCCGCCGGATTGGGGTGTTGCACGAGGGTCTGCTCGGGAGTCCGTTCTCGCTCGCCGAGGGCCGCATCCTCTACGAGATCGCGCAGCGGGACGGCGTCACCGCCACGGAGCTTGGGAAGGACCTCGGCCTCGACGCCGGGTATCTCAGCCGTATCCTGCGCGGCTTCGAGGACAAGGGGCGGATCGCCCGCCGTCCCTCTGCGCGAGACGGGCGCCAGAGCCTGCTCTCGCTGACGCCGGCCGGCCGCGAGGCCTTTGCGGCGATCGACGTCCGTTCGCGGGAGGAGGTCGCGGCGCTGCTTGCGGCACTGTCCGATATCGACCGGAGAAAACTCGTCGCGGCGTTGCGCACCGTCGAGGACCTGATCGCGCCCGATTCCGCCCGAAAGCCCACTTATCTCCTTCGCCCGCACCGGCCCGGCGACATGGGCTGGGTGATTCATCGCCAGGGGCTGCTCTACAACCGCGAATACGGCTGGGACGAAACCTTCGAGGCCCTCGTGGCCGAGATCTGCGCCGCGTTCATCAAGAATTTCGACGACAAGCGCGAGCGCTGTTGGATCGCGGAGAGCGAGGGCGAGACCGTGGGCTCGGTGTTCCTGGTGCGGCAGTCGGACGAGACCGCAAAGCTCAGGCTCCTCTATGTCGAGCCGAAGGCCCGCGGCACCGGGCTCGGGCGCCGCCTGGTGCAGGAATGCATCCGCTTCGCCAAGGCGGCCGGCTACCGCACCCTGACGCTCTGGACGAACGACGTCCTGCACGCGGCCCGGAAAATCTACGTCGCGGAGGGCTTCCGCCTCGTCGCCGAGGAGAGGCACCACAGCTTCGGCCACGACCTCGTCGGTCAGAACTGGGATTTCGACCTCGCCGACGGTCAAGCCTGATCGGAACCGGGCCGTTCCGCATCGGTTTCCTTCGCAAAGGAGACCGCCATGTCCCACTGGAAATCCGGCTTCGCCGCGCTCGCGCTTGCCAGCATGACAGCGACCGCCCTCGCTCAGGCGCCGGCGCAGCCGCGCGATCCCAACATGCCCGACCCGAAGACCGTGCCGGCCGAGAAGATCGCGCCGCAGGAGCCGGGCAGCACAGGGTCCACGGGCCCGAGCCTCAGCGACAAGCTCCAGGCCTCCGAAGGCGTGATCAAGCCGCCGGCCACGGGCACGCCCGAGATGACCGTGCGGCCGCCGGTGCCGAATCCGAACTCGACGCCCGTCATCACCCCGCCAGGCACGAACCCGAGCGACCCGGTGCAACCGAAGTAGGAAAGCCTTCGCGCCGTCGCCTCAGACGAAGGCGACGGCGCCAAGCGCCATGGTGACGGCGGCCTGGGTCGGGTCGACCACGGGAAGGCCAAGCGCCTCCTCCAGGGCCTTGCGGTGGCGCGCCATGCCGGCGCAGCCCATGACGATCGCCTCGGCGCCGTCCCGGTCGCGCAGCTCGGTGCCGACCTCGACCATGCGGTCGAGGGTCCTCTCGCCCGAGGCCGTCTCGGCGACGGACATCCCGAGGGGCCGCTCGCCGGCGAAGCGGTCCATCACCCCCATCTGGCGAAGCGCCCTGAGATGCCGGGCGACGGCCCGGCCCTGGATCGCGATCACCCCGAAGCGGTCGGCCCGGGCGAGCGCCGCGAGCACCCCGCACTCGCCGATGCCGAACACCGGCCGGCTCGTCCCGTCGCGGCAGGCCTGGAGGCCGGGATCGGAGAAGCAGGCGATGACGAAGGCGCCCGATTCGTTGTCGCTCTCGACGAGGCGCAGGAGGGGCAGCGTCACGCTCTCGACGTCGGCCTGGCTCTCGATGCCGTAGGGCCCCTCGGCCAGCGTTCGGCAGACGATCTCGGGGCCGCCCGCGAAGGCGAGCGGCGCGAGCGCCTCCTCGAGCCCGCGCGTCACGGCCTCGTTGGAGTTCGGGTTGACGACGAGGATGCGGGACATTTGGCTTTCCCTCGCCGGATCACACGCTCCTGACCGCGCCCCCGTCCACCCGCACGAGGCTGCCGGTCATGTAGCTCGCGCGCTCGGAGGCGAGGAAGCAGACCACGTCGGCGAACTCCTGCACCTTGCCGTAGCGGCCGGCCGGGATCGTGGCGAGGGAGGCGGCCTCGACCTCCTCGACCGACTTGCCCTGTGCCTTCGCGGCGGCGGAATCGATCTCGGCCGTGCGGTCGGTCTTGATCCGGCCGGGCAGGACGACGTTCACGGTGATGCCGTCCTTGGCGACCTCGCCGGCGAGCGTCTTCGACCAGCCGACGATGGAAGAGCGCAGCGCGTTCGAGATCACGAGGTTCGGGATCGGCTGCACGACGCCGGTCGAGGCGACGGTGAGGATGCGGCCCCACCGGCGCTCGCGCATGCCCGGCAGCACGAGGCCCGCAAGGGTGAACACCGGCACCACCATGGCCTCGAACTGCGGCAGCCACTCCTCGGGCTTGACGGTGAGGGGGGTGCGGGCCGGCGGCCCGCCGGTGTTGGCGACGAGGATGTCGACTTGACCGAGCTCCTTCTGCGCGGCGTCGAAGATCGCCTGGACGTTGTCTTTGAGGTCGCCCACGAAGGTCGAGGCCTTGCCCGGGCCTTTGGCGTTGATCGCCTCGGCAGCTTCCTTCAGGCGGTCGCCGCTGCGCGCCGTCATCATGACATGCGCGCCCTCCCCCGCCAGCGCCTCGGCGATGCCGCGCCCGAGCCCGCGGCTGGAGGAGAGGATGATGGCGCGCTTGCCGGCAAGACCGAAATCCATGGGAGGCTCCTGTTGTCGGCGCGACGCTTAGCACCCCGCGCGCGGCCCGCAAACGGCTCAGGAGCCCGGCCTGAAGCGGCCGACGAGGACTTGCGCGCCGGCCGGGCTCGTGAGCCGCGCGAAGGTGATCGGCTCTGGCCCACGCCAGGTCCGCCGCTCGACGCACAGGCACGCGGCGCCGCGGGGAATCTTGAGGCGCCGCGCGATCTCGGAGGAGGCTGCCGCGGCCCGGATCGCGTGCTCGGCCTCGGTCCACGGGACGTGGTCGAGGAGCCAGCGCCCCGGTGCGACCGTCTCGAAGGACTGGTCAAGGATTCTCGGAGCGGCGGAAAGGTTCACGAGCCGCTCCTCGAGTTGCACCGGCACGCCGTCGGCGGCGTGGCACAGCGCGAGGTGCAGCACCGGCGCGCCGACTGGCACCCGCAGCCGCTCGGCGTCCTCCGCCGTCGCCGGGCCGGCCTCGCGGGAAAGCAGCGTCATGGCGTAGACGGCGCCGCCGCGGGCGATCTCAGCCGAGATGTCCCAGATCTCGAACACGGCGCGCTCCGCCGAGGGGGCCGCCACCATGGTGCCGCTCTTGCGCCGGCGCTCGACCAGCCCCTCGCCGGCAAGGCTCGCGAGGGCCCGGTTCACGGTCATCCGCGACACCTTGAAGCGCGCCATGAGCTCGTGCTCGGAGGGGATGCGCCGCCCGGGCGGCCACGCGCCGGCGAGGATCGGGCGCGCGATGGCGCGCCGGATCTGCTGATGCAGCGGCCCGTCCCCGTCGAGGGCGATGTCGACGTCGAGGGTCATATCGCCTCGAGCCGCCGCACCGCGTCGCGGTAGCGGGAGAGGAGGCGGTCGCGAGCCCGGTGACGGCCGCCGCTGACGACGTGCGCGCCGCCGCAGATCACGTCGA
This sequence comes from Beijerinckiaceae bacterium, assembly GCA_036386395.1. Classification (GTDB taxonomy): domain Bacteria; phylum Pseudomonadota; class Alphaproteobacteria; order Rhizobiales; family Beijerinckiaceae; genus JAJKJG01. Next base: position 6,616 of record DASVVU010000359.1, read on the forward strand.
CGATGGCGGCGTTGTCGGCCGAGAAGATCCAGCCGTCGAGGATGAGGTCGCCGTGCGCCGCTGCGAGCGAGGGATGGTCGCGGTCGAGGACGACGATGTCGGCGCGCAAGCCCGGCGCGATGGCGCCGAGTGCTCGCCCCAAGGCTTGGGCGCCGCCAGCTGAGGCCGCATCATGGAGCCGCCGCCCGGTCGAGCGGCCCTCTTGGCCGAGCGCGTTGCGGCTGCGGTGGCGCAGGCGCTGCGCGTATTCGAGGGAGCGCAGCTCGTCGGCGGCCGAGACGCGGATCAGCGAATCGGAGCCGACGCCGAAGCGCCCGCCCGCGTCGAGGAAGCGCGTCGTGTCGAACACGCCGTCGCCGAGGTTCGCTTCCGTGACCGGGCACAGCCCCGCAACCGCGCCGCTCGACGCGATGCAATCGATCTCGCGCGGCTCCGCGTGCGTCGCATGGATGAGGCACCAGCGGCCGTCGACCGGGACGGTGTCGTAGAGAAGCTCGATGGGGCGCCTCCCGTGCGCGGCCAGGGCGTCCTCGACCTCCTTGACCTGCTCGGAGACGTGAATGTGCACCGGCCCCTCGGGCCAGCGTTCTGCGAGCCAGGCGAGGTCGTCGAGGGTGACGGCGCGGAGCGAATGGGGGGCGACGCCGAGAGCCACGTCCGGCACGCCGGCGACGGCGCGCGCGCTTTCTTCGACGAGGCGCTCGAAGCGGTCGCGGCCGTTGAGGAAGCGGCGCTGGCCCGGGACCGGCGGCGCGCCGCCGAAGTTGCCTTGCGCGTAGTAGACCGGCAGCAGGGTGAGCCCGATGCCGGTCTCTTGGGCCGCCGCCGCGATGCGCTCGGCCGTCTCGGCGAGATTGCCGTAGGGACGGCCGTCGGGAGCATGGTGGAGGTAGTGGAACTCGCCGACGGCGGTGAAGCCCGCCTCCAGCATCTCGGCGAAGGCGAAGGCTGCGATGGCCTCGATGGCGTCGGGGTCGAGGCGGTCGAGGAAGCGGTACATGACCTCCCGCCAGGTCCAGAAGCTGTCGGGCGCGTCGCCGCGGCGCTCGGCGAGGCCCGCCATGCCGCGCTGGAAGGAGTGGCTGTGCAGGTTCGGCAGGCCGGGAAGAGCCGCGCCGGAGAAGCGAATCACGCCGGCTCCGCCATCGGCCCCGTCTGCTTTCACGCCGGCCTTCACGGCGGCGATTTGGCCGTCCGCGACGGTCACGAGCACGTCGTCGCGCCAGCCCTCGGGGAGGAGCGCGGTCGCGAAATGCAGCTTGCCCATGGCGTCCCCGGCCCCTAGTCTTTTGTCTAGACAATAACGCCGGAGGAGGCGCGTGCAAGGCGGTGAGGTCGACCGGCTCTGGCGCAACGCCCGCCTCGCCACCATGGCCGGCGAGGATCTGGGCGTCGTCGAGCGCGGCGCCGTCGCGGCGAAGGACGGGCGCATCGCCTTCGCCGGCCCCGAGGCCGAGATGCCGGGCGTCGCGGCCCGCGAGACCGTCGACTGCGAGGGCCGCTGGATCACCCCCGGGCTGATCGACTGCCACACCCACCTCGTCTTCGCCGGCGACCGCTCGGACGAGTTCGAGCGGCGCCTCGCGGGCGAATCCTACGCCGACATCGCCCGCCGGGGCGGCGGCATCGCCGCGACCGTGCGGGCCACGCGGGAAGCCTCTGAGGATGCCCTGGTGCGCGCCGCGCTGCCGCGCCTCGATGCGCTGATCGCCGAAGGGGTGACGACGGTCGAGGTCAAGTCCGGCTACGGCCTCGACACGGAAGCCGAGCTGCGCCAGCTCCGGGCCGCGCGCCGGCTTGGGAAAGAGCGCCCGGTGTCGGTCGTCCCGACCTATCTCGGAGCGCACGCGGTCCCACCCGGGGGCGACCGCGCCGCGTATCTGCGCTCCGTCGTCGAGGAGGCGCTGCCGCGGACCGCGGCCGAGGGACTCGCAGAGGCGGTCGACGCCTTCCACGAGACCATCGCCTTCACGGCCGAGGAGACGGGTGCGGTGTTCGAGGCGGCGCGGCGGCTTAGGATTCCCGTGAAGCTCCACGCCGACCAGCTCGCCGACAACGGCGGTGCGGCCCTCGCCGCCCGCTTCTCCGCCCTCTCGGCCGATCATCTGGAATACACGAGCGACGAGGGCGCCGCCGCGATGGCGCGCTCCGGCACCGTCGCCGTGATCCTGCCCGGCGCCTTCTACGTCCTCAAGGAGACGCGCAAGCCGCCGATAGAAGCGTTCCGCCGGCACGGCGTGCCGATGGCGGTCGCGACCGACCTCAACCCCGGCACCTCTCCCATCGCCTCCCTGCGCCTCTGCGCCCACATGGCCTGCACCTTCTTCGGCCTCACCGTTCCGGAGGTTCTTCTGGGCATGACCCGCCACGCGGCGCAGGCGCTCGGGCGCGTGGAAATCGGCAAGCTGGAGGTGGGGAAACAGTGCGACCTCGCGATCTGGAACATAGAGCACTTGGCCCAGATCGTCGCCTGGATCGGCCCCGCGCCGCTCCACGCGCGGGTGTGGAGAGGGATGTGAGAGGCGCAGTCTTCTCCTCTCCCCGCTTGCGGGAAGAGGCCGACTCGCGAAGCGAGCGGGTGAGGGGCTGGGGGAGCGCGAACTCCCCCAGCCCCTCACCCCAACTCTCTCCCCGCAAGCGGGGAGAGAGGGCTCGCGGCGCTCGTCTCGGCGAGTACGGCTTATGACGGCGGCCGTCCTCATCCGCCCCGGCGCCATGATGCTCGCCGACTGGCGCGCGGTCTACTTCGGCGCGCCTGCGGCCCTCGACGAATCGTGCCGGCCCGCGGTCGAAGCCGGCGCGGCGGCCATCCAAACCATTCTCGCGCGACACGAGCCGGTCTACGGCATCAACACCGGCTTCGGGAAGCTCGCCTCGGTCAGGATCGGCGACGACGATCTCGCGCGGCTGCAGCGCAACCTCGTCTTGTCGCACGCCTCCGGCGTCGGCAAGCCGCTGCCGGCCCCGGTCGTGCGGCTCATGATGGCGCTCAAGGTCGCGAACCTCGGACAGGGTGCCTCGGGTGTGCGGTGGGCGACGCTCGAGCACCTCTTCGCCTGTCTGGAGCGCGGCCTCATCCCCGTCGTGCCGGCGCAAGGCTCCGTCGGCGCCTCGGGCGACCTCGCGCCCCTCGCCCACATGAGCGCCGCCCTTATCGGCGAGGGCGAGTTCTTCATAACCGGAGAGCGCCTGCCGGCCCGCGACGCGCTCGCCCGCGCGGGCCTTGCACCGATCGAGCTCGGCCCGAAAGAAGGCCTCGCCCTTCTCAACGGCACGCAGGTCTCGACGGCCCTCGCGCTCGCCGGTCTGTTCGAGGCCGAGCGCGTGTTTCAAGGAGCGCTCGTCACCGGCGCGCTCGCGACCGACGCGGCGCGGGGCTCTGACGGGCCCTTCGACGAGCGCATCCAGAAACTCCGCCGCCACCACGGCCAAGTCGAGGCCGCAGCGGCGCTACGCGCTCTCATGCACGGCAGCGCCATTCGGGCCTCGCATCTCGTCGGCGACGACCGCATCCAGGACCCCTACTGCCTGCGCTGTCAGCCCCAGGTCATGGGCGCCTGCCTCGACCTCCTGCGCCAGGCAGCCGCGACCCTCGGGACGGAGGCGAACGGCGTCTCCGACAACCCCCTCGTCTTCGCCGCTGAAGGCGAGGTGGTCTCCGGCGGCAACTTCCACGCCGAGCCCGTCGCCATCGCGGCCGACATGATCGCGATGGCGCTCTGCGAGATCGGCTCGCTCGCCGAGCGCCGCATCGCCATGCTGGTCGACCCGGCGCTCTCCGGCCTGCCGGCGTTCCTCACGCCCCGCCCGGGGCTCAACTCCGGCTTCATGATCCCGCAGGTGACGGCGGCGGCCCTCGTGTCCGAGAACAAGCAGCGCGCCTATCCGGCGAGCGTCGACTCGATCCCGACCTCGGCGAACCAGGAGGACCACGTCTCCATGGCGGCGCATGGCGCGCGGCGACTCCTGGCGATGACCGCGAACGCCGCGAACGTGATCGCGATCGAGCTCCTCGCCGCGGCGCAGGGCTGCGACTTCCACGCGCCGCTCTGCTCGAGCGAGCCGCTGGAGCAAGTGCGGGCGATGGTCCGCGCGCGAGTGCCGCACCTCGAGGACGACCGCCTTCTCGCGCCGGAGATTGCGATTGCGGCTGAGATGGTGACGAGCGGGGCGCTCGCCGAGGCGGCCAGGGTCGCACTTCCAGTCATTGCAGCCCCCTTTTCTCGTGAGGAAAAGGGGCAGGGGTGAGCGAGGCTTGGCGGTCAACGGTTTGTTGGCGTCGGTGCGGCCCGCCACAACCCGACACCAAGCTCTTCCGCGACCGCCTCGTTAAGGCCCGAAGCCAAAGCTCGTCGCCCTCGTCGCAACCGCCGAAAGCCCCTCACCATCCTCAACGCCGTCGTCCGCGGCTAACATAGCGCTCACAAACCGCTTGCCCCCAGACAGTCGCTCACCCCTGCCCCTCTCCCTCTCGGGAAAGGGGTTCCTGCAGGATTGCCCGCAATGCGTCCGGGATGCGGACCGGGCGGCCGGCGGCGATCGCGGCGACGCGCACGTCGGCGGCGACCAGCACCTCCTCGCCGCGCAGGATGCGCTGCGCGACCGTGAGAGAGGCCCCGCGGACCTCGGCCGTGCGGGTCTCGACGAGGAGCACGTCGTCCATGCGGGCGGGCTTGAGATAGTCGATCGTGAGACTCCGCACGGCGAAGATCAGCCCCTCGCCTTCCGCATGGAGCACCGACTGGTCGACGCCCGCCGCGCGCAGGAACTCGGTGCGCCCGCGCTCGAGGAAGCGCAGGTAGCTCGCGTGGTAGACGACGCCGGAGAAGTCCGTGTCCTCGTAGTAGACGCGCACCGGCAGGAGGTGGCGTCCCGCCGCGATCGTCCCTTCGGCTGGCCTCAATCCTGTCTGGCGATCAGAATCCACCATGCCGCCCTTCAATTTACCGGCGGGCTTTCGTCCTCACGAAGATGGCGAAAGCGCGGAGATGCTAGTCGTCCTCGACTGCGCCGCCGCCCTGGAAGAGGCCGAACTGCACCGCGTCCCGCGTCGGCTCGGGCAGGCCGAGGTGGCGGAAAGCATGCGGGGTGAGGACGCGACCGCGCGGGGTGCGCTGGACGAAGCCGCGCTGGATCAGGAACGGCTCGATGATCTCCTCGATGGCGTCGCGGGGCTCGGACAGCGCCGCCGCGATGGTCTCGATCCCGACCGGCCCGCCGCCGAAGCTTTGGGCGATGGTGGTCAGGTACTTGCGGTCCATGAGGTCGAGGCCGATCGGGTCGACGTCGAGGAACTTGAGCGCCTTGTCGGCGACCTCGCGGGTGACCGCGCCCGCCTCCTCGACGAGGGCGAAGTCGCGCACGCGCCGCAGAAGCCGCCCGGCGATGCGCGGGGTTCCTCGCGAGCGCTTGGCGATCTCGTTCGCCCCGTCCTCGGACATCTCGACGCCGAGGACGCGGGCGCCGCGCTTCACGATGAGCTCGAGCTCGTCGATCGCGTAGAACTCGAGGCGGATCGGGATGCCGAAGCGGTCGCGCAACGGCGTCGTGAGGAGCCCGGCCCGGGTCGTCGCGCCGACGAGGGTGAACTTCGGCAGCTCGATCTTGACCGAGCGCGCCGCCGGCCCCTCGCCGATGATGAGGTCGAGCTGGTAGTCCTCCATGGCCGGGTAGAGGATCTCCTCGACGGCCGGGTTGAGGCGGTGGATCTCGTCGATGAAGAGGACGTCGCGCTCCTCAAGGTTCGTGAGCTGCGCCGCCAGATCCCCGGCCTTGGCGATCACCGGCCCCGAGGTCGAGCGGAAGTTGACCCCGAGCTCGCGGGCGACGATCTGGGCGAGCGTCGTCTTGCCGAGGCCGGGCGGCCCGACGAACAGCACGTGGTCGAGGGCGTCCTTGCGGGCCTTCGACGACCCGATGAACACCTGCAGGTTCGCCCGCGCCTGCCGCTGCCCGATGAACTCGGCGAGCGTCTGCGGCCGAAGCGACGCGTCGGCGTCGTCCTCGCGGCGCTCGGGGGTGAGGAGGCGGGAAGGGGTGGCGTTCATGTCCGCTCGGCTCTAAGCCATTGATTGTTGCGCGTCACTCCGGAGGCAAGCCATGGCGAAACGCAAGAGGAAGCTACGCACCCATCCCGCTATGGGCTGGAGCCTGCTCGGGAAGACGGTCGAGAGTATTGAGATAGGGCCGCCCGACGACGTGATTCTGACCTTCCAAGACGGTTCGCGGCTACTAATCTCATCAGCTTCCCAACGTACGGCGTTCACTCCGTACCAGCGACTCGAACAGGCCCTATCCCACCATCTATGATGAAGCACGCCGGTTCATTACGTCGACCCAGATCGAAGCTGATTCGGCTCACTCGGGAGAGCAAGTGGTGGATAAACGGGGCGCGTATGAGTTTCTGACGAGCATGCAACATCGTCTTTCAGTGGAGTTGCCTCCACCAAACGTCGTCCGCGAGTACGTCAACCAACGTTGGATTATGCCGAAGGCCGAGAAGAGCCCCCAGAACCAACTAGCCTGCAAGGAAAACATTTTTCTTTACCATTTAGCCCTTCCTCTGATTTTTGATCACGTATCAATCCAAGGATTAGGGCCAGAGAGCGCAAGACGTTCTCTCTTATGTGAGTACTATTCCAAATTCCCGCAGTTCTCAGCTGCTAATGCGCGACGACGCCCGGGACACCCCTTCGGAAAGTCGCTCGGTGCTACGGCTGGGCAGGTCATGGCTTCATGGAAGAAGCCGGCCGGTGCTTTTCCCTTAAACCAAGCCTATCGGGACCTGTGTCTATCAGCGCCCTTTCCGCACAAGATCGTTTTCGATGCGAAATTTTTTGAGTCAGAGAGCCTTTCGGCTGCAGAACAGGCTCTAGTAGCCGGTGTCTATGAAGCGGTCTTCTATAGAGGCCTTCCAAGCGACTCGGTGGATGGTTCGAATTCTCGTTGGGCTTATGATTTTGGATGCCTATTGGCGTACGACGCTTCTAGCGGCGGATACCTCCAGGAAGCCTGGGGTTCGGTAGCATCGAAGCGGCTGTTCTGGGACGACGCTAATGTCTTCGTGATGATAGTCCGAGGCCCGAACACCGCCTGACTAAATCTAAAAACCCGGTCCAGAGACCGCCTCACCGCGCGAGCTCCCTCAACCCCAGCCGAATGAGCGTCTTCGCCTCCGCCTCCTCCCCCGCCTGCCTCAGCGCCGCCGCGATCGCGGCGGAGGCCTGGGCCTGGGCGTAGCCGAGATTGACGAGGGCCGAGACGGCGTCGGAGACGGGCTGCGGCGCGCGCTTGTCGTCGACGCTGTCCGAGAGGCGCACGAGGGCCGGGTCGACGGCGCTGAGCGCCGGCGCCTTGTCCTTCAGCTCCGCCGCGATGCGGGCCGCGAGCTTCGGGCCGACGCCGGGGGCCCGGGCGACCGCGGCCTTGTCGCCCAGGGCGACGGCGGTCGCGAGCGCGCCGGGGTCGAGGGCCGAGAGGATGCCGAGCGCCACCTTGGCACCGACCCCCTGCACGGTCTGGAGCAGGCGGAACCACTCCCGCTCGGCGTCGGCGCGGAAGCCGTAGAGGCGGATCATGTCCTCGCGGACGTGGGTCTCGATCGACAGCGTCGCGGCCTCACCCACGGGCGGCAGATGCTGGAGCGTGCGCGCGGAGCAGTGCACGACGTAGCCGACGCCGGACACGTCGACGATGACGAAGTCCTCGCCGTAGGCGTCGATCACGCCGCGGAGCTTGCCGATCATGGCCCCGGTGTAGCAGGTCGCGCGATTCGGTCGAAGGGCGGCCGGACCTCAGCCCACAAGCGCGCGCGCCTTGCGGTGGTGCGCGTGGGTGATGGCGATGGCGAGCGCGTCGGCGGCGTCGTCGCTCGCGGGATCGGCCTTGGGCAGGAGCACGCGGATCATGGCGTGGATCTGCCGCTTCTCGGCGTGCCCCGCCCCGACGACGGTCTTCTTGACGAGGTTCGCGGCGTATTCGGCGACCGGCAGGCCGGCGAGCGCCGGCACCAGGAGGGCGATGCCGCGGGCATGGCCGAGCTTCAGGGTCGCCTGCGCGTCCTTGTTGACGAAGGTTTCCTCGACCGCGGCCTCGTCCGGGGCGAGGTCGGAGACGATGCGGGCGAGGCCGTCGTGGAGCTGCTTCAGGCGCAGGGCGAGGGCGTCCTTGTCGTTCGACGCGACGGTGCCGCAGGCGACGAAGGCGAGACGCGTGCCCTCGATGGTGACGAGCCCCCAGCCCGTGCGGCGCAGGCCCGGGTCGATGCCGAGGATGCGAATCGGCGAGGGCATGGCCCGGTGTAGCGGATCGGTCGGTGCTCCGCAGGGTTCCGGAGCGGCCGTCCCCCGCTATCGCTCACGCCTCGCGGCTGTCGCGGACCTCATAGTGCTGCGAGCGCGCGTCGAAGCGCGCCAGCACCTCACGGGCCTTTGCCGGCACGTAGGCGGTCTCGTGGTCCTCGCCCGCGAAGGCCTTCACGGCCTCCCACGAGTCGAACCGCATGATGGTGACGAACTCGACCTCGGCCCCGAGCGGGCGCCGCAGGAGCTCGATACCGCGGTAGCCCTTAACGCCCTTCGCCGCGATGCCGGGGAAAATCTCGGTCTTGAGCAGGCCCTCGTAGGCGTCCGCGTTCTGCGGCGTCGTCCAACCGTGCCAGACGCGGGCGATCATTCTTTTAGGCCCCCGCCTTCGCCATGGCCGCGTCGGACACCTCGAAGTTGACGAAGACATTCTGGACGTCGTCGTGGTCCTCCAGGCTTTCGACAAGGCGGATCAGCTTCTCGGCCGCCTCGTCGTCGACGTTCACGGTATTTTGCGCCCTCCACACGAGGGCGGACTTGCGCGGCTCGCCGAAGCGGGCCTCCAGCGCTTTCGAGACCTCGGCCAAGGAACCCTGGTCGCAGTAGACCTCGTGCCCGTCCTCGTCCGAGACCACGTCGTCGGCACCGGCCTCGATCGCGGCCTCCAGCATCGCGTCGGCGTCGGCGGCCTTGGCGTCGAGCTCCACGACGCCAACCCGGTTGAACATGAAGGCCACGGCGCCGGTCTCGGCGAGGTTGCCGCCGCTCTTCGTGAACACCGAGCGGATGTCGGAGGCGGTGCGGTTCCGGTTGTCGGTCATCGCCTCGACGATGAGGGCGGCGCCGCCCGGGCCGTAGCCCTCGTAGCGGATCTCCTCGTAGGCCTCGGCGTCGCCGCCCGAGGCCTTGGCGATCGCCCGCTGGATGTTGTCCTTGGGCATGTTCTCGGCCCGAGCCGCGAGCACGGCGGCGCGCAGGCGCGGGTTCATGTCCGGGTCGGGCAGGCCGAGCCTCGCCGCGACCGTGATCTCGCGGGCGAGCTTGCCGAACAGCTTCGAGCGCTGCGCGTCCGCCTTGCCCTTCTTGTGCATGATGTTCTTGAACTGGGAATGTCCGGCCATGGACGGTCCTGCCTTGCGTGGCGGAGGGCCCGGGCGGCCCTCGACGCTGCGGTTTAAGGAAACGGCGGGCGTTATAGGGCGGGGGACGGTCCACTGTCATCCCCGGCGAGCCGGAGCGGAGCGAAGGCGAGGGGAAGGGGATCCAAGCCCTGCCGCCGTTTGGATCCCCTTCCCGGGCCGCTGCGCGGCCCGCCGGGGATGACAGTAGCTAATCCCAAAACACCGGCCAGCTCTCCTCCACCTTCGGCCCGAGCCTGACTGCCGCCACCCGCACGGCAAGCCCGGTGCGGTCGTCGGTCTCGACGGCGAGGCCGCAGAGCGTGCCCTCGCCAGAGGCGGCTTCGAGGCGGGAGCCCGGGGTCTTCTGGAGGAAGCGCCGGATCGGCTCGTCGCGGGCCATGCCGAGGACCGATTCGTAGTCGCCGCACATGCCGGCGTCCGACTGGAAAGCCGTGCCCCCGGGCAGGATGCGGTGGTCGGCGGTCGGCGCGTGGGTGTGTGTGCCGACCACCACCGAGGCGCGCCCGTCGAGATGGTAGCCCATGGCCTGCTTCTCGCTCGTCGCCTCGGCGTGCATGTCGACCAGGACCGCGTCGGCCACTTGCCCGAGCGGCGCGGCCTCCAGCGCCCGGTCGGCCGCCGCGAAGGGGTCGTCGAGGGGGTCCATGTAGAGCCGGCCCATGACGTTGACGACGAGGACGCGGGCGCCTTTCCGGGTCTCGACCATCGTCGCACCCCGCCCTGGCGTGCCGGCCGGAAAGTTCGCCGGCCGCACGAGCCGCGGCTGGCGCTCGATGAAGACGAGGGCCTCGCGCTGGTCCCAGGAGTGGTTGCCCAGCGTCACGGCGTCGGCGCCGGCCATCAGGATCTCGTCGCAGATCGCCTCGGTGATGCCGAAGCCGCCGGCCGCGTTCTCGCCGTTGATCACGACGCAATCGAGCCGCCAGCGCTCGCGAAGCGCCGGCAGACGCTCCGTCACGGCGTTGCGGCCCGGCCGCCCGACGATGTCGCCGAGGAAGAGGAGGCGCATGGCTCAGTTCCCGTCAGGGCGCACGACTTCCGCCTCCGTGACGACGAGGTCAAGCCTGCGATCGTGCTCCTCCACCGGCGCCTCTTCGATCTCCTGGGCCGCATAGGCGAGCCCGACGGTCAGCACCGGGTGCATCTCGGACAACCCCGCGATGGAGCGGTCGAAGTGGCCCTTGCCGTAGCCGACGCGGCCGCCGTTCCGGTCGAAGGCGGCGAGCGGCACGAGGAGCCCCACGGGAAAGCACTCGGGCGCGTCGGGGCCGGGCTCGCGGACGCCGAAGCCGCCCTTCACGAGAGGGTCGCCGGGGCGCCACAGGCGCCAGCTCAGGCGCGGGTGGAGGATCTGGGAGAGGGCCACGTCCTGGCCGCGCTTCAACAGGGCGCGCATGAGCGGGCGCGGATCGACCTCGCTGCGGATCGGCCAGTAGCCGCCGACCGGCTGCACGTTCTTAAGCTCGGGGAGTTCGAGGGCGCGGGCCGCGATGGCGCGGGCGGCGGCGCGGCGGAATTCTTTATCCAGAGCGTCGCGGCGGGAAAAGGCCTCCTGCCGGATGCGGTCCTTGATCGCGGCGGGGGTTTCTTCGGCCATGAAGGGATGAGGTGCGGAGCCGCAAAGGTCGTTGGAGGTCGATCCCGGGAACCTACAACGTAGGTGGGCGCCGTGTGTCCCGGTCCAGGGACCGGGTCAGGGACAGCTCCCTTGAGGATCGATAAGGCCCCGGGGAATTAGTCTCCTGACGAGCCCCGCAGCCCCGCATATCTAATGTAGCGACGAAGGGGCGGATTCGGAAGGGGCATTGCAACGCCACGATAAGCTCGCCCAACTCCCTCGCTGGCGTCACCCTTGCCACAATCCTATGCTTCCGGGTCGATCGAGCCGGAGCCTAGTGCGCCATGGCGGGTTACGGTCAGTTCTGCTCGGTGGCGCGCGCCCATGAGGTCGTGGGCGGCCGGTGGACCCTGCTCGTCGTGCGCGAGCTCCTGTGCGGCAGCCGCCGCTTCAACGACATCCGCCGTGGCATCCCGCGCATCTCGCGCACCATGCTGGCGGAGCGGCTGCAGGCCTTGACCGCGGCCGGCGCGGTCGCCCGGGTCGAGGGCGGGCACGGCCCCGAATACGTCCTCACGGAAGCAGGCCGGGAGCTCGCGGCGCTCGTCGGCGCGCTCGGCACCTGGGGGCAGCGCTGGCTGCCGCGGGAGCCCGCGGCCGAGGACCTCGACCTCGAGCCCCTGCTCGTCGACATGCGGCGGCGCGTCCGCTTCGAGGCGCTGCCCCGGGAGCCCTTCGTCACGCGGTTCGACATCCGGGGCCACGAGCCGCGCTTCATGCTGCTGAAGAGCGCGGAAGCCTCGCTCTGCGGGCACAATCCCGGCTTCCCCGAGCTCCTGCGGGTCCGCGGCCCGCTGTCGGCGCTCGTCGCATGGTGGCGGGGCGACGCCGGCTTCATCGGCGCGCAACGGCTGGGCCTCGCCGTCGAGGGGCCGAAGGCGCTCGCCCGGGCCTTTCCGGGATGGTTCGAGCGCTATCAGCTCGCCCACGTCGCCCCCGCGGGCGAACCAAGCCGTTCACGCCCGGCGGCCGGCTGAACGCCGCGGACGGTCCGGATTTCGTACCCCACGCAGGCGCCCGCCGCGCCCATAAGGCCCTCGCCGCTTCACGCGGACACGAGAGGAGACCCTTTATGGCCGCTCATCTGCTCGTCCTCGAGGGCGCGCCATGACCTGCGAAGCGCTCCTCGCGCTCTCCATCTATGCCCTCGTGACCTCGATCACGCCGGGGCCGAGCAACTTCATGCTCTTGGCCTCGGGCGCGAACTTCGGCTTCGTGCGCACCATTCCGCAGGTGTTCGGCATCACGGCCGGGTTCGGATCGGTGCTGCTCGCCGCGGGCCTCGGCCTCGGCGCCGCGGTGACGGCATGGCCGGCGCTGCACCTTGCGCTGAAGATCGCCGGCGCCGGATACCTCCTCTACCTCGCCTGGCGTATCGGCAGCGCGCGCTCGCTCGCCCAAGGCGGCGAGGCCGGCGGGCGGCCGCTGACCTTCATCGAGTCGGCGGCCTTCCAGTGGATCAACCCGAAGGCCTGGGTCGTGGCCATGACCGCCATGGCGATCTACACGAGCCCCGACGCGCCGTTCCTGTCGGTCGCCCTCGTCGCGGCCGCCTTTGCGGTGGTCAACCTGCCGAGCGTCTCGGCCTGGGCCGGCTTCGGCACGGCCCTTAAGGGGTGGCTCGCCGATCCCGTCCGGCTCAAACGCTTCAACGTCGCCATGGGCCTGCTGCTTGCCGCGACGTTGTGGCCGATGCTGGGGTGACGCCGCGCTTGGCTGGTTGACCGAACCGTGATCCGGCCCGATGTTCCGCCCATGACCCGAGACATAACTATCAACGCACACTGGGACGGCGGGGCGAACGTCTGGCTTGCAACGAGCGAGGACGTGCCGGGTCTCGTCGTCGAGGCGGAGACCTGGCCGGCCATGATCCGCGAGACCCGGGCGGTCCTGCCCGACCTCCTGGAGCTTCAGGGCGCACCGGCAGGTCCGCTGTCCCTCACCTTTCGGGCCTGATGCTCGACACCTCCCCCCTCGCCCTCGCGCAGGGCCTGATCCGCTGCCCGTCCGTCACCCCGCACGAGGGCGGGGCGCTGGCGTATCTCGCGCAGGTGCTCGGCGACGCCGGGTTCGAGGTGCACCGGCCGGTGTTCTCGGCCGAGGGCACGCCGGACGTGGAGAACCTCTACGCCCGCTTCGGGGTCGGCCGTCCCTGCCTCGTCTTCGCCGGCCATACCGACGTGGTGCCGCCGGGCGATTCGGCGCGCTGGCGTCACGACCCGTTCGGCGGCATCGTCGAGGACGGCGAGCTCCACGGGCGCGGCGCCGTCGACATGAAGGGCGGCATTGCCTGCATGGCAGCGGCGGCGCTGCGCTACCTCGCCGACCACCCGGACTTTGCAGGCTCGATCGCCTTCCTGATCACCGGCGACGAGGAGGGGCCGGCCGTCAACGGCACCGTGAAGCTCCTCGCCTGGGCGAGGGAGAAGGGCGAGCGCTTCGACCACTGCATCCTCGGCGAGCCGACGAACCCCGAGAAGCTCGGGGACATGGTCAAGATCGGCCGGCGCGGGTCGCTCACCGGGCACGTCACGGTGCACGGGAAGCAGGGCCACGTCGCCTATCCGCATCTCGCCGAGAACCCGATCGGCGGCATGGTGCGGCTCCTCGCGGCGCTCAAGGCCGAGCCGCTCGACGGCGGCACGGAGCACTTCGACGCCTCGAACCTCGAGGTCACGACCGTCGACGTCGGCAATCGCGCGACGAACGTCATCCCGATGGAGGCGCGGGCGACCTTCAACGTCCGCTTCAACGACCGCTGGTCGCCTGAGGCCCTGGAAGAGGAGATCCGCCGCCGCCTGCGCGAGGCCGCCGGCAACGCCGTGCGCTACACGGCGGCCTTCGAGCCGACGAACGCCGTTGCCTTCCTGACCGCGCCCGACAGCTTCGGGTTCCTGGTCAAGGCGATCGAGGCCGAGACCGGGCAGCGCCCCGCGCTCTCCACCACCGGCGGCACCTCGGACGCGCGCTTCATCAAGGACCATTGCCCGGTGGTCGAGTTCGGCCTCGTCGGGCAGACCATGCACCAGGTCGACGAGCGGGTCTCCGTCGCCGACCTCGACCGCCTCGCCGCGATCTACCGGCGGGCGCTGGAGGCCTATTTTTCCCGCTGATCTGCCCGCCGAGCAGGTTTGACGGCCTCTACAACCAAAGTTGAAGACGGTCTCGCTCCGGCATGGAACGAAACGGCCCTGTTCGGGTTCTTCGGCCACATCGCTCCTGATGATCAAACGCTGTCGAGGGTCGCACCATGATCGTGACGGCCGAGGATGTCGTGCGCTCGCTACGCGGGACGGTCGCCCTGCTCAACCGGCGGCCCGACGGGCTCAAGAGCTTCGACATGACCGAGAAGGGGTTCTGGCACTCCTTCGGGGCGATCTGGCTCGCGCTCCCGGCCTTCGTGGTCGTTCTCGCCTTCGAGCGCTACCGCTTGGGGCTCCTCGGCCCCGATGCCCCGATCCTCGACGCGAGCTGGGTGACGGCCGTGGTGGCGGCGGGCTACGTCGGAAGCTTCCTCGTCCTGCCCCTCGGCATGATCGGGATCGCCCGGCGGCTCGGCCTCGGCGCGCGCTACGTCCCCTTCGTGATCGTGACCAATTGGGCCCTCGCGGTCGGCCTCACGATCCTGTCCGTTCCGGCGGCGCTCCTGCTCATCGGCTGGGCGACCCCGAGCCTCGCCGTGCTCTACGTCCTCGCTTTCGGGGCGATCGTCGTCCGCCTCCTATGGCTCGCCACCAAGGCGACGCTTGGGGTCTCGGGCGGGCTCGCCGCCGCCATCGTGGTGCTGGCCGTCGCCTTCGATCTTCTCATCGCCGGTACCGTGGATTCTCTCGCCGGGTAGCGGCTCAGTACTCGACGCCGACGAGATAGAGACCGGACGGCGGCGCCATGGCGCCACAGCGGGTGCGGTCGCGGGCCTCGAGCGCCGCGCGGACCTCGTCCACAGTCCAGCGCCCGGCGCCCGCGAGCATGAGGGTGCCGACCATCGAGCGCACCTGATGGTGCAGGAACGAGCGCGCAGCGGCCTCGACGCGGATCTCCTCGCCGACGCGCGTCACGTCCAGGCGGTCAAGGGTGCGGACCGGGCTTTTGGCCTGGCACTGGGCGGCCCGGAAGGTCGTGAAGTCGTGCCGTCCGACGAGGGCCTGCGCGGCGGCCTGCATCAGGTCCGCGTCGAGGGGCCAGGGCACGTGCCAGACCCGGGTCGCGTCGAGGGCCGGGCGGGCGCGCCGGTTGACGATGCGGTAGAGGTAGCGCCGCCCCTTCGCCGAGCGGCGGGCGTCGAAGCCGTCCGGCGCGATCTCGGCCGAGACGACGGCGACGGGCTCCGGCCGCAGGTGCGCGTTCGCGGCGTCGCGGACCGTGTCGGCGGGCCAGTCTTTGGCCAAGTCCGCGTGGGCGACCTGATGCGTTGCGTGGACGCCCGCGTCGGTGCGCCCGGCGCAAGCGACGCGCACCGGATGGCCGGAGAAACGCTCCATCGCCTCCTCGACCACCTCCTGCACCGAGCGCCCGTTCCGCTGCCGCTGCCACCCGGCGAACGGCGTGCCGTCGTACTCGATGACGAGCTTGTAGCGGGGCATTACGCCAGCCTCGCCCCCGGCCCGAGCCGGGCGCCGCGCAGGAACTCCTCGCCGCTCACGGGCGAGCGGCCGGCGCGCTGGACCTGGACGAGCCGCACGGCGCCGGTGGAGCAGGCGACCGTGCCGGCGGCGAGGAGCGCACCGGGCTCGCCGGCGCCTTCGGCCAT
>DASVVU010000360.1:0-7228 GCA_036386395.1 Beijerinckiaceae bacterium
CCGCCGCCGCCGCGGCGTCGACCACCGTGGCGCACCCCTCGCCGTCGCGGCGCACCGCGACCAGCACGGCGTCGGCGACCCCGACTGCCTCGGCCTCGCTTAAGGGATGCACGCCGACCACGTAGCGCCGCCCTGACCGCCCGCGCCATGAGGTGAGCCCAAGCGTCCCAAGCGCCGCCGCCGCCCGCAACGGCTCCTCCCGCACTCCGCCCCGCGCCGGCTCCCGCCGGAGATCGTGCAGCGCCATGGACCAGGGAATCGGATGATTGTTCCTCATTTGTTCCAGTGTAGGAATACATGGCGGAAGGTCAAGTTCTTTCGCGCTGTGGGCGGTCTCGCTACTCGGGCGCGCTCGTCGTCAGCGCCAGGGCGTGCAGCGCCCCGCCCATGCGGCCTTGCAGGGCGGAATAGACCATCTGGTGCTGCTGGACGCGGCTTTTGCCCTTGAAGGCCGCCGAGGTGACGGTCGCGGCGTAGTGGTCGCCGTCGCCGGCCAGGTCCTTGATCTCGACCGTGGCGTCGGGGAGCGCGGCCTTGATCAGGCCCTCGATCTCGCGCGCGTCCATAGGCATTTCACTCTCCCCATCGTCATGGCCGTCCCCGGACTTGATCCGGGGATCCGCCCGGCCATCCACGCCTTTGCTTCGCGCCGGCATGGAAGTCGTGGATGCCCGGGCCAAGCCCGGGCATGACGGCTAAGCAGGTTGTGCGCTCATGTAGTCCGGCAGCCAGCCCTCGTGCGCCTCTTTCAGCTCCGCGACCGGTATGGCCTCCTCGCCCGGGAGCGTCAACGAATCCGCGCCGGTCATGCCGACGATGGCGACCGGGATGCCCTTCGAGGCGGCGCTGTAGAGGATGTCGGGCGCCGTATCCGGGTCGACGGCAAGGACGTAGCGGCCCTGGTCCTCGCCGAAGAGGTACGCGTGGCAGGGCAGCGCCACCGGGCACTCGGGCAGGACGGCGCCGATGCCGCCCGCCATCGCCATCTCGGCGAGCGCGACGGCGAGCCCGCCGTCGGAGCAGTCGTGCACGGTGTCGGCGAGGCCCGAATGGATGAGGTGGCGGACGAAGTCGCCGTTCCGCTTCTCGGCCTCGAGGTCGACGGGCGGCGGCGCACCCTCCTCGCGGCCGCAGACGTCGCGCAGGTACACGGACTGGCCGAGCCAGCCCCTGGTCTCGCCGATCAGCAGGATGGCGTCGCCCTCGCGCTTGAAGGCGACGGTCGCGTGGCGGCGGCAGTCGTCCAGCACGCCGACGCCGCCGATGGTGGGCGTCGGCAGGATACCGCGGCCGTTGGTCTCGTTGTAGAGGGAGACGTTGCCCGAGACGACGGGGAAGTCGAGGGCGCGGCAGGCCTCGCCGATGCCGCGGATGCAGCCGACGAGCTGGCCCATGGCCTCAGGCCGCTCGGGGCTCGCGAAGTTGAGGTTGTCGGTGACGGCGAGGGGCCGCCCGCCCACCGCCGTGATGTTGCGCCAGGCCTCGGCGACGGCCTGGCGTCCGCCCTCGACGGGGTCGGCCTCGCAGTAGCGCGGGGTCACGTCGGTGGTCAGCGCCAAGCCCTTCGGGCCGTCCTCGACCCTCACGATCGCGGCGTCCCCGCCGGGCGTCTGCACGGTGTTGCCGAGGATGAGGTGGTCGTACTGCTCCCAGACCCAGCGCTTCGAGCACAGGTCCGGCGAGCCGACGAGCTTCTTGAGCGCCTCCCCGTTCGGGACCGGCGCCTCGACGCTCTCCGGCGGGATCGCGGGCTGGAAGGTGTTGGCGAGGTGCGGCCGGTCGTAGACCGGGGCCTCGTCGCCGAGCTCCTTGATCGGCAGGTCCGCCACCACCTCGCCCCGGTGCTTCACCACGAAGCGGAGCGTGTCGGTGGTCTTGCCGATGACCGCGAAGTCGAGCCCCCATTTGCGGAATATGCCTTCCGCCTCGGCCTCCATGCCGGGCTTGAGCACCATGAGCATGCGCTCCTGGCTTTCCGAGAGCATCATCTCGTAGGCCGTCATGCCCTCTTCCCGGGTCGGCACCTTGTCGAGGTCGAGCTCGACGCCGAGGTTGCCCTTCGCGCCCATCTCGACGGCCGAGCAGGTGAGGCCCGCCGCCCCCATGTCCTGGATCGCGATCACGGCGCCGGACGCCATCAGCTCGAGGCAGGCCTCGAGCAGGAGCTTCTCGGCGAAGGGGTCGCCGACCTGCACGGTCGGGCGCTTCTCCTCCGAGGCGTCGTCGAACTCGGCCGAGGCCATGGTGGCGCCGTGGATGCCGTCGCGGCCGGTCTTCGAGCCGAGGTACACGATCGGGTTCCCGACCCCGGCGGCGGCCGCGTAGAAGATCGCGTCCTTGCGGGCGAGGCCGACCGCCATGGCGTTGACCAGGATGTTGCCGTCGTAGCGCTCGTGGAAGCCGACCGCGCCGCCGACCGTCGGCACTCCGAAGGAGTTGCCGTAGCCGCCGATGCCGGCGACGACGCCGGCGACGAGGTGGCGGGTCTTCGGGTGGTCGGGGGAGCCGAAGCGCAGCGCGTTCAAGGCCGCGATCGGCCGTGCCCCCATGGTGAACACGTCCCTGAGAATCCCGCCGACCCCCGTCGCGGCGCCCTGGTAGGGCTCGATGAAGGAAGGGTGGTTGTGGCTCTCCATCTTGAACACGCAGGCAAGCCCGTCGCCGATGTCGATGACGCCGGCGTTCTCGCCCGGGCCCTGGATCACCCAGGGGGCCTCGGTCGGGAGCGTGCGCAGGTGGATGCGGGACGACTTGTAGGAGCAGTGCTCGTTCCACATCGCCGAGACGATGCCGAGCTCGGTCAGCGTCGGCTCGCGGCCGATGAGGTCGCGGAAGCGCGCGTACTCGTCCTCCTTCAGCCCGTGCTCGCGCACGAGCTCGGGCGTGATGGGGACGTCGTTGCGGATCATCGGCGGCTCGTCTCGTGGGGCCGGGGCGGGATAGCCCCTGCGTCCCGGGATGGCAACGCCGGGCCGGCGGGCCGAAGGTTTCCGCCCTCTTAACGCCTCCGCCGGCCCGGAACGTGCCATTCCGGCACAGGATCCATGGCACGCCGTTCGCTCGAAACCGACCGTCTCTTCAGGCGGCACGGAGGCGGCGATGTCGGTGTTCAGGAAGTTCGGCGGGGATCGGAGCGGGGCGACGGCGGTGCTCTTCGGCCTGGCGATCCTGCCCGTCATGGGCTTCGCCGGCGCCGCCATCGACTACGGGCGGGCGAGCGCCGCCAAGGCCCAGCTCCAGCAGGCGGTCGACGCCGCGGCCCTCGGCCTTGCCCGCGAGCAAGCCACCGCCAACAAGCACGAGCTCGAGCGGCACGGCCGCCAGATCGTCAAGACGCAGCTCAAGGACGCCGAGGGCCTTACGGCCGACCGGATCGAGGTGACCCGGTCGCCCAAGACCATCCGGGTCGCGGTCTCGGCCCGGATGAAGACCGCCTTCATGGGCCTCCTCGGCTTCTCCGTCCTCGACATCGGCTCCGAGGCCGAGGCCGCCTGGGGCACGCCGGACATCGAGCTCGCCCTCGTCCTCGACAACACCGGCTCGATGGCCGAGAGCCCGCACGGCAAGCGCAAGATCGACGAATTGAGGAAGGCCGCGGCCGGCCTCCTCAAGGACCTGCGCGGCGTCGCCAAGGGCAAGGACTCGGTGAAGGTCTCGATCGTCCCCTTCGACACCGAGGTCCGGCTCGACCCTGCGCACCGCAACGCCGACTGGCTGCGCTGGGAGCGCCCGACGGACCGCCTCGACTGGACCGGCTACGTCGAGGACCGCGACCAGCCCTATGACACGACCGCCGAGGCCGCGACCGCCGACGTGAAGTCGAAGCACCGGGCCCGCCGCTTCAGCCGCTACGCCGGCCACGACGGCCGCGGCAACGACATCGCGGCGATCCGCCCGCTCACCTCGCTCTCGGGCAAGGGCTACGACGCCCTCGTCGATGCCGTCGACGAGATGCGCCCGCGCGGCAACACCAACGTCGGCCTCGGGGTCGCCTGGGGCCTCGCGACCCTTGCCCGCTCCGCGCCCTTCGCCGGGGCCCCAAGCGAGCAGGGCGTCAAGCGCTTCATGATCGTCCTGACCGACGGCGACAACACCCAGAGCCTCGTCAACGGCGAGGTCAACCGCAGCGCCCGGATCATCGACGAGCGCACCCGGCTCGCCTGCGCCTCGGCCAAAAAGGCCGCGACCGTCTACACGATCCGCCTCGTCGAGGGGAACGCCGCGCTGCTGCGCGACTGCGCCTCGGACAAGGACAAGTACTACGACGTGACCGACCCGTCGAAGCTCGAGGGCGTGTTCCGGTCGATCATGAAGGAGATCTCGCAGACCCGCCTGTCGGTCTAAAATCTGAACGCTTCGCGAAAAGCCGTCCCTCCGGTTTCCGCGACCTTAATAACCGGCGGTCAATTCTTTTCAGGTAGAGAGCCTTTCATGGGAAGGCTCTCTTCGATGTTCAAGCGCTTTGCCAACGACAGCCGCGGCGCCATCCTGGTGCTGTTCGCGTTCGCCCTCGTGCCCCTCCTCGCGGTGGTGGGCGTCGCGCTCGACTACTCGCGCTCCACCCGGGCGCTCACCGACCTTCAGTCCGCGGTCGACGGCGCGGCGCTCGCGGCCGGCAAGAACACCCTCGACGAGAGCCGCCGGGACATCACCCAGATCGCCCGCGCCGCCTTCGACGCGGCCTTCCGGCCGGAGAGCGGCGTCAAGGTCACGGGCTTCAAGGCCAAGGTGACGCAGGACCGGATCGCGGTCGAGGCCGCAGGGACCGTGCCGACCATGTTCGGCGGCTTCATCGGCAAGCGGCTCGTCGACATCGAGGCCAAGGCCGAGGTGCCGCTCGGCATCATGTCCCTCGAGATCGCCCTCGTCCTCGACAATACCGGGTCCATGGCCCGGCTCGGCAAGATGGACGCCCTGAAGCAGGCGGCGAAGAGCCTCATCGACACGATCCAGGCGACGCCGGGCAGCGCCAACTCGAGCTTCGCCCTCGTGACGTTCAACACCCAGGTCAACGTCGGCGATACGAACCGCTACGCCTCCTGGCTGCGCTTCACGCCTCCGGGCGGGCCGGAGCCGAAGCTCGAGGTGACGCAAGCCGCCTGGACCGGCTGCGTCGCCGACCGTGACCAGCCTCAGGACGCCCGCGACACCCTGCCCTCGACGGGCCGGCCCGAGACCCTCTACCCGGCGGCGCCCTGCCAGTACCCGGGCCTCCTGCCGATCATCCCGCTCTCCCGCGACTTCGCCGCCATGAAGACCGCGGTCGACGCCATGAACCCGACCGGCAACACCAACACCGGCATCGGCCTCGCCTGGGGCCTTTCGGTGCTGACGCCCGGCGCCCCCCTCTCCGGCATCGCCCGGGCGCCGAGCGCGCGGGTGCAGAAGATCATCGTGTTCCTGACTGACGGCCTCAACACCGAGAACCGCTGGACCAAGACCGCGAGCGACATCGACAAGCGCACCGAGAAGCTCTGCAACGAGGTCAAGTCCGCCAAGATCCGGCTCTACACGATCCGGGTGATCGAGGGGAACGAGAACCTCCTGCGCGACTGCGCGACGAGTAAGTCCATGTACTTCTCCGTGAACCAGGCCTCGGAGCTGAAAGAGGTCTTCGACAAGATCGCGGCCGACCTCACGACGCTCCGGCTGTCGTTCTGATACCGGCCTCTTCCGGAGAGGCCTGAAGCGACGCAATCCTGCCGCAACGAAAGCTCAATAAGCTCCGAGCGAATCGCAATGCGGAGCGACCCGAAATGACCCTGCGGCGCCTCTTCACCGCGCATCCGGCCTCGGTCGGCGAGACCTATGGCGAGCACATGCGGGTGGCGCTGAGCTTCGCGGCACCGCTCTCGAAGGCGGCCGGCGCCGCCCTCGTGCACGCCTTCCTGCCCTTCCTGTGCGAGACCACGGCGAGCCGCACGGTGAAGGAGCTCCACGCCCGCATCACGACCCGCCGCCCCCGCGCCCCGGCATCCGCCGCTCCGGACCGGCTCATGGGCTGGGACCCGGTCATCTGAGGTTAACCCTCGCGCGGACTCCGGCGCGTTCACCCTTCGCCAACCGCAAATCCCAACCGGAACGTCAGACTTCGCCGCGTATTCTCCCTGCCAACGGTCACGCAGAGGGCCACAGGGATGTTCAGGCGGAGTGGACGGGGCGCCCTCGCGGCGATCCTGGTCATGGGCGCGGCCAATGCGGCGGGCGCCCGCGAGATGGTGGCGTTCGAGGCCGCCGTCCGGCCCGGCACCGTCGTGGTGCGGACCTCGGAGCGGCGGCTCTACCTCGTCCTCGGCAACGGCGCGGCATTGCGCTATCCTGTCGCTGTCGGCAAGCCCGGCAAGCAGTGGTTCGGCACCGCCGTGATCGACGGCAAGCACGTGCGCCCGGCCTGGGCGCCGCCGCGCGAGGTCAAGCGCGACAACCCGCGCCTGCCGAACCTTATCCCGGGCGGCGCGCCGAACAACCCCATGGGCGTCGCGGCCCTGACGCTGTCCGGCGGCGAGTATGCCATCCACGGCACCAACCGCCCGGGCTCGGTCGGCACTTACGCGAGCTACGGCTGCATCCGCATGTTCAACCACGACATCGTGGACCTCTTCGACCGCGTCAGCGTCGGCACGCCCGTGGTGGTGACGCGCTGAAATTTTCGTTTTTTGGCCTCGGCGCGGCAGCGCTCTACCGGTACAGATCGGCCCTTGTCGGCGGCAGGCCCGAGGGGCCGCGCTTCCGGCGGGTCGAGAGGGTCTGGTAGAGGCAGACGCCGTTGCGCTCGAAGGCGATCGAACAGGCGGCGAGGTAGACGAGCCACATCCGGGTCTTGACCTCGCCGACCTCGGCCACCGCCGCGTCGTAGTTGGAAAGCAGCCGGTCGTGCCAGTGCTTGCACGTGCGCTGGTAGTGCTCGCGCCAGCCCTCCACGTCGTGGACCTCGAAGCCGTGGCGCTCGAGGCTCGCGACCGTGTTGCCGATGTGGTCGAGCTCGCCGCCCGGGAAGATGTAGCGGGTCAGGATCGCGAACTCGGGGCGCTTGCGGCGAAAAACCCGGTCGGTGCGCTTCGCCGGGCGCGTGATGGCGTGGTGGAGGAAGAAGCCGTCGCGCTTCATCAAGCGCTTCACGGTCTCGTAGTAGCGCGGGTAGTTGTCCCAGCCGATGTGCTCCTGGATGCCGATCGCCGCGACCTTGTCGTAGACGCCCTCGCCTTCGACGGTGGAATAATCCTTGAGC
>DASVVU010000361.1:0-11665 GCA_036386395.1 Beijerinckiaceae bacterium
CGCCAAAATCGCGCCGGACGCAAAGCCTTAGACTTTCGGAGAGGGAACTTACATTCGCCCGCGGGCGTTCACCCGAAGCTTGAGTGTTTCCGCGAGGAAGGGACCTCGGGCAAGGGAGCGCCGCCTTTGAGCCAGAAGAAGCTTCGCGTCGGGATCGTCGGCGTCGGCAATTGCGCCTCGTCCTTCGTCCAGGGCCTGTCCTACTACGCCGAGGCCAAGGCCAACGAGCCGGTGCCGGGGCTCATGAACGTCGAGCTCGGCGGCTACCACGTCGGCGACATCGAGATCGCCTCCGCCTTCGACGTCAGCCGCGACAAGGTCGGGCTCGACGTGGCCGAGGCCGTGTTCGCGCGCCCGAACAACACCCAGAAGTTCTCGGCGGTGCCCCGCACCGGCGTCACGGTCCGCCGCGGCAAGGCGCTTGACGGCCTCGGCAAGTATCTGCGTGAGGAAATCCCGGAAGCCGACGGTCCCGAGGCGAACGTCGCCGAGGTGCTCGACGGCTCGCGCACGGACGTGCTCGTCTCCTATCTCCCGGTCGGCTCGCAAGCCGCGACGGAGTACTACGCCGAGGAGGCGCTGAAGGCCGGCTGCGCCTTCGTGAACTGCATTCCCGTGTTCATCGCCTCGGACCCGAAGTGGCGCCGGAGGTTCGAGGAGCGCCGCGTCCCCATCGTCGGCGACGACATCAAGAGCCAGGTCGGCGCGACCATCGTCCACCGGGTGCTGGCGAACCTCTTCCGCGAGCGCGGCGTGCGGCTCGACCGCACCTACCAGCTCAACTTCGGCGGCAACACCGACTTCCAGAACATGCTGGAGCGCGAGCGGCTGGAGTCCAAGAAGATCTCCAAGACCCAGGCGGTGACGAGCCAGCTCGACATGCCGCTGCCGGCCGAGGACGTGCACGTCGGCCCGAGCGACTACGTGCCCTGGCTCACCGACCGCAAGTTCGCCTACATCCGCCTCGAGGGCACGACCTTCGGCGGCGTGCCGCTCAACGTCGAGCTCAAGCTCGAAGTCTGGGATTCGCCGAACTCCGCCGGCATCGTCATCGACGCCGTGCGTTGCGCGAAGCTCGCCCGGGACCGCGGCATCGGAGGGGCGCTGATCGGCCCGTCGAGCTACTTCATGAAGTCGCCGCCGCGGCAGTTCACCGACAACGAGGCCCGCGAGCGGACGCTCCGCTTCATCGCCGGCGAGGACGGCAACGACGAGCCGCGCGGGATCCATTGACGGTGGCCACGACCCTCTATCTCGTCCGCCACGCCGCCCACGACCGGGTGCACGACACCCTGTGCGGGCGCATGCCCGGCGTGACGCTGGGCGAGGCGGGACGCCGGCAGGCGGCACAGATCGCCGAGCGGCTTGCGGGCGAGCGCATCGCGGCCGTCTGGTCGAGCCCGCTGGAGCGGGCACGCGAGACCGCGGCGCCCATTGCGCAGAAGCTCAACGTTCCGGTGCAAGTCTCGGAAGCGCTGAACGAGATCGATTTCGGCGCTTGGACCGGCAGCCGCTTCGACCAGCTCCACGACGACGTGACGTGGCGGAGCTGGAACCGCGCCCGCTCGGCGACCCGCCCGCCCGGCGGCGAATCCTTCGGAGCGGCGCAAGCGCGAATCGTGCCGTTCCTCAAAGACCTTGCCGCAGAGCATCCGGACGCCGGGGTCGTCGCGGTGACGCACGGCGATCTCATCCGGGCGGCGCTCTGCGCCTTCCTCAACTGCCAGTCCCTCGACGACTTCCGTCTCTTCGAGATCGCCCCTGCCTCGGCCACGACCCTCGTCATGTGGGGCGACGGCTGGAAGGTCTTGGGACTGAACGAGGCCGCCGCGGCATGAGGCGCGCATGAGGATCGTCGTCTTCGGCCTCACCGTCTCGTCGTCCTGGGGCAACGGCCACGCGACGCTCTGGCGGGGGCTGATCCGGGCGCTCGCGCGGCGCGGCCACGCCGTGACGTTCTTCGAGCGCAACGTGCCCTACTACGCCGCCGCCCGCGACCTCACCGAGCTGCCGGGCGGCGAGCTCGTGCTCTACCGGGACTGGGACGAGGTCCGCCGCAAGGCGGAGCGCGCCGCCGCCGAGGCCGACGCCGCCATGGTGACCTCGTTCTGCCCGGATGGGCTCGAGGCCACCGACCTCGTTCTCTCGGCCGGGCGGCCCCTCAAGGTCTTCTACGACCTCGACACCCCCGTGACGCTCGCGCGGCTCGACCGCGGCGAGAGTCTTTCTTATGTCGGCCCGCGGGGCCTGCGCGACTTCGACCTCGTGCTCAGCTACACCGGCGGCGCGGCTCTCGACCGGCTGCGCCGGACGCTCGGCGCCCGCCGGGTCGCGCCGCTCTACGGCCACGTCGACCCCGACGTGCACCGTCCGGTCGCGCCGCGGCCGCGCTTTGCCGCCGACCTCTCCTACCTCGGCACCTACGCGGCGGACCGGCAGGCGGCCTTGGAGGAGCTGTTCATCGCGCCGGCGCGCCTCCTCCCCCTGCAGCGGTTCCTCATCGGTGGGGCGCAGTATCCGCAGGACTTCCCGTGGACGGACAACATTTACTTCGTCCGCCACCTGCCGCCGGACGAGCACCCGGCGTTCTTCTCCTCCTGCCGGCTCACCCTCAACGTCACGCGAAAGGCCATGGCCGACATGGGCTGGTGCCCCTCGGGGCGCCTGTTCGAGGCCGCGGCCTGCGGCGCGGCGCTCCTGACCGACGCCTGGGACGGGCTCGACGCCTTCTTCGAGCCCGGCCGCGAGGTCCTCGTGGCGCGCACCGCCGACGACACTATCGCGGCCCTGTCTCTGAGCGACCGCGAGCTGCGCGCCATCGCCGAGGCCGGGCGTGCTCGCACCCTCGCCGAGCACACGTCCGAGCGCCGCGCGCTCACTCTCGAAGCCGAGATCGAGGCGGCAAGCGCGCGCTCGGCGCAGCCGGCTGCTGCGCAGCCGATGGAGGCCTGAATGTGGGGAATCGTGCCGGCGGCCGGCAAAGGCAGCCGCATCCAGCCGCTCGCCTTCTCGAAAGAGTTGCTCCCCGTCGGCAGCCGCCTCGACAAGGGCATGGAGCGCCCCTGCGCGGTGAGCGAATACCTTGTCGAGCGCATGATCCGGGGGGGCGCCCAAAAAATCTGCTTCGTGATCTCGCCAGGCAAGTCCGACATCATGGAGTACTACGGCGCTGGCTACGGCGAGGCGAGCGTCGCCTACGTGGTGCAGCCGCAGGCAAGCGGCCTCTGTGACGCGATCTTCCGGGCGACGCCGCTGATCCCGCCGGACGAGCCGGCCATCGTCGGCCTGCCGGACACGGTCTGGTTTCCCGAGGACGCGCTCGCCGCGCTTCCCGACGACGAGCTGTCCTTCCTGCTCTTCCCCGTCGAGCGGCCCGAGTTCTTCGACGCGGTCGTCCTCGACCATGAGAACCGGGTGCTGGAGATCCAGGTCAAGCAGCAGGACGCGGCCTCGCACTGGATCTGGGGCGCCTTCAAGATGCCGGGCCGCACCCTGCACGAGCTCGAGCGCCTGTGGCACGAGCGTAATTGCCGAGACGAGTACATCGGCACCCTCGTCAACGCCTGGCTTGCCGCCGGCGGCGAGGCCCGCGGGGTCAAGGCCGGCCTGTCCTACGTCGACGTCGGCACCCTGCACGGCTACCGCGCCGCCATCGCGCTCCTCGGCGATGCCACGCGTGTCGAGGGAGCGCCGGGCGCCCGCGTCGGCCTCGGCTGGCCGGCGGGCCGCGCCTTCGACGGGCTGCACGCCGCGAACAAGGAGTAGGGCATGAACGCTGCGACGCTCACCCGGGACGAGATCAGGCGCCGCGCCGAGGCGCTGGGGCCGTGGTTCCACAACATCGTGCTCAACGGGGTCGCGACCGCGCCGAACCACTTTTTGGGCGACTACCCCTCGGTGAAGTGGAAGAGCTTCTCGGACGCGATCCCGCAGGACCTTTCGGGCAAGACCGTCCTCGACATCGGCTGCAACGGCGGCTTCTACTCGATCGAGATGAAGCGGCGCGGCGCGAGCCGTGTTCTCGGCGTCGACTTCGACGAGGACTACCTCGCTCAGGCGCGCTTCGCCGCGGAGGTCAGCGGCCTCGACATCGAGTTCCGCAAGCTCTCGGTCTACGACGTGGGGGCGCTCGGCGAGGCGTTCGACGTGGTGCTGTTCATGGGCGTGCTCTACCACCTGCGCCACCCGCTCCTCGCCCTTGACCTCATCCACGAGCACGTCGCGAAGGATCTTTTGGTGTTCCAGTCAATGCAGCGCGGATCGAAGGAGATCGAGGACGTCGGCGAGAACCCGCACTTCTGGGAGACCGAGCACTTCGACCGCCCCGGCTACCCGAAGCTTCACTTCATCGAGCGCCGCTACGCCGACGACCCGACCAACTGGTGGGTCCCGAACGCGGCCTGCGCCGAGGCCATGCTGCGCAGCGCCGGCTTCGCGATCGTCGCCCACCCGGAGGACGAGGTCTACGTCTGCCGGCGAGTCGAGGCGCCGGAGGGGGCGGGAGCGGCGTACCCGGCGCGGTAACCGCTCTCCCCGCAAGCGGGAGAGGTGAAGAACAAGGAGAACCGAATGATCGAAGCGGCGATGATCTGGAACGAGCCCAACAACAAGTCCCACTGGGACCCGGAGATCGATCCAGGCTGGAGCCTCTTCGCCGAGACCGCGATCGCGGCGGGGCAAGCCATCAGGGCCGAGAACCCCGACTTGCCGCGGGTGCTCGGCGGCATGTCGCCGATTGATCCCGGCTTCGTGCGCAACATGGAAGGCAAGGGCGTGCTCGACAACGTCGATGCGATCGCCGTGCACGGCTTCCCGCTCGACTGGAACCTGTGGCAGATCCACGAATGGCCGGTGAAGATCGACGAGATCCGCGCCGTCACCGACCTGCCCGTCTGGGTCACCGAGGTCGGCATCTCGACCTTCGGGGCCGAGGAGGTGCAGGTCTGGGGCCTCAGGCGCACCGCGGAGCTCCTCGTCGGCAAGACGCCGCGCATCCATTGGTACAGCCTCTACGACCTCCCCCGCGCCTGGGAGGCGACGACCCGCCACCGCGAGGCGGAGGGCTCGTCCTACTACCGCCACTTCTACATGGGGATTCTCCGCGAGGACGGCTCGCCGAAGCCCGCGGCGGAGGAGTTCGCGAACCACACCCCAGAGGTCGGCGTCTGCCAATGGTTCCACTTCGAGGACCACCGCCTCGACGACGCCGTCGCCTGGATGAAGCGGCTCGGGGTCACGTACCTGCGCACCGGCCTCTCCTGGGCCGACAGCTTCCGCCCGAACGCGCTTTCCTGGTTCGACCGCCAGATGGAGGCGCTCGCCGACTTCGACGTGACCGTGACCTTCTGCTTCACGCCGGAGCACCGCGGCATCGCCCCGCATCACACGAGCCCGCCGCAAGTCAAAGAAGAATTCGCCGAGTTCTGCGCCGCCATGGTGCGCCGCTACGCCCCGCGCTCCGCCACCCCGAAGCTGGAGAGCCTGCGGGCCGCGGTGTAGTAGGGAGAGCGCATGACGGCGCTCGCGCAGGAGACGGCGCTTGGCCCGCCCGAGCAGGCGGCGCGCTTCCTACGAGCGCTCGCGACGGACCTGCCTCTCCAGGCCAAGACCATCGCCCTCGTGACGGCGCACCCCGACGACGAGACCATCGGGGCGGGCGCGCTCCTCCCGCGCCTGTGCGGCGTCACCGTGATCCTCGCGACCGATGGCGCGCCCCGGAACGGCGGGGACGCCGAGCGGCAGGGCTTCGCGAGCCCCGCCGAATACGCCTTCGCCCGTTCCTGCGAGTTCGAGCGGGTCATGATGCTCGCGGGCGTGCCGGTCGCCGACCGCTTCTGCCTCGGGCTGCCGGACCAGGAAGCGGCCTTGAACCTGCCGCGCCTTGCGCGGGCCCTCGTGCGGCTCTTCCGCGAGCGCAACACAGAGGTGGCGCTGACCCATGCTTACGAGGGCGGCCACCCGGACCACGACGCGGTCGCCTTCGCGGTGCATGCGGCGGCGGAGCTTCGGCGCCGGGAAGGGCGGGGCATCGCCGTGATCGAGATGCCGTTCTACCACCTCGACGGCGAGGACTGGGCGGTGCAGCGCTTCGTCCCCTCTCCCGGCGCGCCCGAGACCGTGCTGGCCCTGAGCGAACGCGACCGGGCCGTGAAGCTTGAGATGCTTGCTGCGCACCGCACGCAAGGCGAGACCCTCGGCCGCTTCGGCCTCGACGCCGAGCGCTTCCGCGCCGCGCCCGCTTACGACTTCATGGCCCTGCCGAACGGCGGCCGCCTGCTCTACGAGCGCTACGGTTGGGGCATGACTGGAGATCGTTGGCTCGCATTTGCCGCCGCGGCCTCCGTCGAACTGGGGCTCGGCGACTGGCAAGCCGCGAGGGCCTCCTCATGAGCCTGACGGTCCTCAGCGTCGCCTATCCGCTCGCGCCCGTCGGCCCGGACGCGGTCGGCGGCGCCGAGCAGGTGCTGAGCCATCTCGACCGCGCCCTCACGCAAGCCGGCCACCGCTCCCTCGTGATCGCCTGCGAGGGCTCGTCCACGCACGGGCAGTTGATCGAGGTCCCCCGCGAGGCCGGCCCTCTCGACGATGCAGCCCGCGCGCGCGCCTGGGCCCGTCACCGCGCCGCGATCATAGGGGCGCTCGAGCGCTGGCCGGCCGACCTCGTGCACCTGCACGGCATCGACTTTGACGCCTATCTGCCGCCGCCCGGCGTGCCGGCGCTCGCGACCCTTCACCTGCCGCCGTCCTGGTATCCCCCCGAGGCGTTGCGGCCCGAACGCCCCGACACGTGGCTGCACTGCGTCTCGCAGGCTCAAGCCAAGGCCTGCCCGCCCGGCCCGAACCTGCTGCCGCCGATCCCGAACGGCGTGCCGGTTGCGGAGCTTGCAGCGTGCCATGCCAAGCGGAGCTTCGCCCTCGTCCTCGGGCGCGTCTGCCCTGAGAAGGGCATTCACCTCGCCATCGAGGCTGCGAAGAAAGCCGATGTGCCGTTGCTGATCGCCGGCGAGGTCTTCGCCTACGAGGCGCACCGGTGCTATTTCGAGGAGGAGGTGCTGCCGCGCCTCGACCGCGCCCGGCGCTTCCTCGGCCCGGTCGGCTTCAGGCGGAAGCGCCGCCTCCTCACCGCGGCGCGCTGCCTTCTCGTGCCGTCACTCGCGCCGGAGACGAGCTCCTTGGTCGCCCGCGAGGCCCTCGCCTGCGGCACGCCGGTCGTCGCCTTACCGAACGGCGCCTTGCGCGAGACCATCGAGGATGGCGTGACCGGCTTCCTGGTCGACGACGTGGACGGGATGGCCGAGGCGATCCGGCGCGCGCCGAAGCTCGATCCGGAGGAGTGCCGCAGCATCGCGCGCGAGCGCTTCTCCTTGGAGCGCATGATCGAGCGCTACTTCGCCGTCTACCACCAACTCGCGGCGGGGCGGGCGCTGGCGCAAAGGCCCGCCGCATGAGCGTCACGGCCGAGATCGTCCGCACCGCCGCGGCCTTCGAGGCGCTGGAGCCGGCGTGGTGGGACCTGTGGCGCCGCGCGCCGACGGCGACGCCGTTCGGGTCCCCGGCCTGGCTCATCCCCTGGTGGCGCGCCTTCCATCCGGGCGAGCTGACCACCGCGGCCGCCTGGAAGGACGGGCGGCTCGTCGGCCTCGCCCCCTTCTACCGCGAGGACGGGGCGCTCGGACGCCGCCTTCTGCCCCTCGGCATCTCGGTGACCGACTACCACGACGTGCTCATCGACGAGGCGCACATGGGGCAGGCTGCGGCCGCCCTCGTGGCGGCCTTCGACGGCGACGGCTCCTGGGATTCTCTCGAGTGCGAGGAGCTGCCACCCGGCGCTGCCGCCCTCGACCTGCCGGCCCCGCTAGGCTGCGCCGAAACGGTCTCTCCCCAATCCCCGTGCCCGGCCCTCACGCTGCCCGGCCCTGACCTCGCCGCCTTCCTGCCGGGCCGGACGCGGCGCATGCTCAACCTCGCCCGCAACCGCGCCGCCCGTCGCGGCGGGTTCCGCATCGTACGGGCTCGGGGCGCGGACATCCCCGCCGCCTTCGATGCGCTCGCGCGGCTGCACGCCCTGCGCTGGCAGACCCGCGGCGAGGACGGCGTCCTGGCGGACGGGCGCGTGCGCGCCTTCCACGCCGAGGCGCTGCCCCGTCTCGATGCCGCTGGTTTACTGCGGCTCTACATCGGGCATTTCGACGGCGTCGCCGCGGCGGCTTTCTACGGCTTCGTGCATAACGGCCGCGGCTACTCCTATCTCACCGGCTTCGACCCGGCCTATGCCTTCGAGAGCCCGGGCACGCTGCTCCTCGCCCATGCGGTCGAGGCGGCGGTCGCGGAGAGGGCTGAAGAATTCCATTTCCTGCGCGGGCGCGAGGCCTACAAGTACGAGTGGGGCGCCGCCGACCGCTGGAACCGTCGCCGCTCCTTCCGCCGCACGGCCGTCGAGAAGTCGGTTGCCTGAGCCGGAGGAAGCGTCCTGGCTTGCCTCCGTCCCGGAGCGGTTCCGGCGCCCTCTCGGGCTTGCGGCGCATGGAAGCATGCCGCCGAACGTCGCGCTCATGCACGTGCTCATCGAGGCGCGGGACGAGGCGGAAGCGCGGAACGTTCTCCACGAGGCCGTGCAGGCCATAGGCAGAGGCGCCGCCGCGGACGCCATTGGCAGGCTTCTCGGCCTCTTCGATACCCACCCCCAGGCTTTCGCGGCCGTGAAGTCGGTCCTCGCCCGCGTCGTCCACGACGCTCCTTCGGAGGGCGACGGCACCGTGCGGGCGCTCGCGGCGGCCTTTGACGCGGCGGCGCAAGCGGCCCCCGAGGCGAGCGTCGCGCTCTACACCCTCGGCAGCCCGGACCTGATGCGCGCCGCGACGGAGGAGATCGTGGCGGCGCTGCGGCGCTGGGGCGTCGTCGCTCCGGACAGGGCGATGCTGGAGATCGGCTGCGGCATCGGGCGCTTCCAGGAGGCGCTCGCGCCGGCGCTTCGCTTCGCGGTCGGCATCGACGTGTCCCGCGCGATGCTGCGGGCCGCGCGGGAGCGATGCGCGGGTCTCGCCAACGCCGCCTTCGCGCAGACTTCCGGTCTCGACCTCGCGGCCTTCCGCGACGAGAGCTTCGACCTCGTGCTCGCGGCCGATTCCTTCCCCTACCTCGTCCAGGCCGGCCCCGCGCTCCTCGCCCGGCACGTCGCCGAGGCCGCCCGGGTGCTGCGCCCCGGCGGCGACCTCGTGATCCTCAACCTGTCCTACCGCGGCGACCTCGATCAGGACCGCCACGACCTCGCCGCGCTCGCCGCCGGCGCCTTCGAGATCCGACGCAACGGTACCCAAGGGGAATTCAGCTTGTGGGACGGCGCCGCGTTTCACCTCTCCCGAAGGAAGGAAGGGCAGCTTGAGCGAAGCCGAGGCGGATGAGGACGATAGATCGGAGGGCCTCTCCCCTCCTCGATGATCTCAAGGAGCGCCACGCCCCGGTTTCTGCGGCGGCTCGATCGCGGGAAGCTCGGTCGAAGGCAGGGCCGCGGGCGTAGGCTGCGCCGGCGGCGGGGCGGCCGAGCGGGCGCGGGTGGCGAGCGCGACGGTGAGCTTCTCGGCCGCCTCGGGGGTCATGACGGCCAAGACCTCGGCCATCTTGCGCGGGTTCATCTGCATCACGACCGGCACGAGGACGTCCTGCGGCAGCCGGTCGAACACCCGCGCGGCGTCCTTCGGCTTCATCGCCTCGTACATGGTGACGAGGTTGCGGACCGCAGCGGCTTCCGAGTCGCCGCGCTTGCCCGCCGCCTCGCCGGCCCGCTCCTCGGCGCCTTTGAGCTCGTTGAGGCGGCTCTCGAGACGGCGCTCGGCATTCTCCAGGAGACGCTCGCGCATCTCGAGCTCGCGGCCCTTCTGCTGGATTTCCTCGCGGCGCTCGCCGAGGCGTTCGAGGATCGCCCGCTCGGCCGGCGACTGGGCCTGCGGCGGCGCCTCCGCCGCAGGACGCTTCGTGCGCGGGTCCTCCGCGGGAGCCTCCGGCGCCGCCGGGGGCTTTGCGCCCTCCGGCTTCTTGTCGGGCACGGCGCCGGTCATCGTCACGTCGGGCGGCGTGTAGTTCGAGCGCGCGTTGGCGATGGCGCGGAAGAACGGCGGCACCTGGGCGCTTCCCGGAACGACGCCGGAGACCGGGGCGGGCTGGGCCGGCGGCGCGGCGAGGAAGCCGGCGAGCTTGAGGCCGAGCACCGCCGTCGCGGCGATCGCCACGGCGTCGACGAGGCGCAGCCGGACCTGGAACAGCCGGACCTTGGGGAAACCCCATTGCGCGAGGCGCCCGATCATGCGGCGCGGCCCTCGAGCCTCCGGGCGGCGCGCTCGGCGAGCTTCCGGGCGGCTTCCGCCGCCGCGCCGAGACGGTCGTCGTTCGGCCCCTTCGCGGGCGCGGCCGG
The DNA here is from genome assembly GCA_036386395.1 of Beijerinckiaceae bacterium. Lineage (GTDB taxonomy): Bacteria > Pseudomonadota > Alphaproteobacteria > Rhizobiales > Beijerinckiaceae > JAJKJG01. Next base: position 10,409 of record DASVVU010000361.1, read on the forward strand.
CTCCGCGGCGGCGACTTGATGGGAAGAGACTTGGCGAGACGACTCGACGATCCGGGCGATGCGGCCCATCACCGTCTCGCCCGCCGCGACCTGCTCGGCGAGGTCGGCGGCGTAGCGCTCGGCCGTGCGCAGGCGGTCGGCGAGCGTGCGGTCGCAGTCGCCGAGCGTCGTGCGAAGCCCGGCAATGGCGCGCTCGGCGGTCTCGGTCGCGAGCATCAGCTCGGCCACCGTCTGGCGCATGGCGGACTCGTCGGCCTTGAGCCGCGCGATGCGCCGCGACAGCGCGACCGACGAGACGATTGCGGCGACGAGGAGGACCCCGAGGAGGAGGTCGGCCATGACGTTGACGACGGCGCTCATCGCACCCCTTCCCGCTGGTTCGTCATCGAGGCCTCGAAGGCCGCGATGGTGGTGCGCGAGCGTCGCAGCGGCCGCACGAGCTGGACCGCGATCGCGTTGTCGATGCGCCCGACGCGGCCCTGGCTGAGGGTCCAGTCGCCGCAGCGCAGCGTCACGAGGTCGTTCGGGCGCGCGTCGAACATCAGCGTGTCGCCGACCTGGAGCGCCAGCACCTGCTTCAGGGGCGCGCGCATCTCGTGCAGCACCGCCTCGACCTCGAGTTCGGCCTGCCACAGCTCGGTCGCGAGGTGGCCTTCCCAGATGTGGTCGCGGCCGAGCTTCTCGCCCATGAAGCTCTGCAGGAGGAGGTCGCGGATCGGCTCGATGGTGGCGTAGGGCAGGAGGATCTGGAGGACGCCGCCGCGGCCTTCCATGTCGAGCTTGAGGTCGATCAGGATGGCGGCGTTCGCGGGCCGCGTGATCGTCGCGAAGCGCGGGTTCGTCTCGATGCGGTCGACCACGAACTTCACCGGCGAGAGCGGGTTGAAGGCGAGCTCCGCGTCGCTCAAGACGATCTCGACCATGCGCTTGATGAGGCGCATCTCGATCGCCGTGAAGGGGCGCCCGTCGAGGCGCCCGACGGCGCCGCCGCGCTTGCCGCCGAGCAGCAGGTCGAGGGTCGAGTAGGCGAGGTTCGACTCGACGGTCACGAGGCCCGAGTTGTCCCAGCCCTCGGCATGGAACACGGCGAGCTGCACCGGCAGCGGGATCGAGTTCAGGTAGTCGCCGAAGCGCACCGACGAGATGCCGTCGAGGGTGACCTCGACGTTGTCCTGGAAGAAGTTGCGCAGGCTCGTCGACAGGAGCCGGACCATCCTGTCGAAGATGATCTCGAGCATCGGCAGGCGCTCGTACGAG
>DASVVU010000362.1:0-14316 GCA_036386395.1 Beijerinckiaceae bacterium
CGCCGCGTAGACGAGGTCGCAGTGCAGGAGCATGGTCGTGCCGACGCCGACCGCGACGCCCTCGACCGCCGCGACGAGGGGCGTCTCGAGTCGCGCCAGCGCCGTGATGAAGTGGAAGGCCGAGAGCTCGCCCGGGCGCTCGGAGGCGGCAAGGAAGTCGGCAAGGTCGTTGCCGGCCGTGAACGCGCCGCCGGAGCCCGCGACGAGGACCGCGCCGAGGCCGTCCCGGTCCGCCTGCCCGAAGGCCGCAACGCAAGCGTCGTACATGGCCTCCGTCATGGCGTTCTTCTTCTCCGGCCGCTCGAGCCGGACGACGAGGACGTCCCCGTCCCGCGCGACGCTCACGTGCTCGGTCATGGGCGCTCCCTTCAGCTCGCGAGCGCGAGTGGGGCGTCGTCGACGAAGGCGGCGCCCGAGATCACCGTTTCCTCCAGGCCCCGCGCCGCGGTGGCGAGGTTCTCGGCGAAGAAGCGGGCGAGCGCGATGCGGGCCGGATGCGCCGGGTCGGAATCGCCCGCGGCCGCCGCCGCGTTCGCGGCGAGCGCCGTTTCGGCCAACGCCGTCCCGCCCTGCGCGAGCGCGAAGAGGCGCAGGTACGGCGTCGCGCCCGCGAGCGCGGCGTCGGGCTGGTTGCCGGCAAGGGTCTTCAGCATGAAGCTCGTCGCCCGGTCGAGGCTCTCGACGGCTTCGCGCAGGCGCGCGCCGGTGAGGCCGAAGGCCGGCGTCGCGTCCTTGACGAGACGCTGGAGCGTTCCGCGCATCGCCGCGATCTGCCGCCGCACGGCGTCGCCCTGCCCAAGCGGCAGCTTGCGGGTCACCAGGTCGATCGCCTGGATACCGTTGGTGCCCTCGTAGATCGGGTTAATGCGCGAATCGCGCAGGTGCTGCGCCGCGCCCGTCTCCTCGACGAACCCCATGCCGCCGTGGACCTGCACGCCGAGGGACGCGACCTCCACCCCGACGTCCGTCGCAAAGGCCTTGGCGACGGGCGTGAGCAGGGAGGCGCGCTCCTGCGCGATGCGGCGCGCCTCCTCGTCGGACGTCCGGTGGGCGCGGTCGATGGCCTCGGCCGTGAGATATGAGATGCAGCGCGCCGCGGCGGTCAGCGCCTTCATGGTCATGAGCATGCGTTTCACGTCCGGGTGCTCGATAATCGGGCTCATGCCCTCGCCCACGTGGCCCGACGCGCGGCCCTGGCGGCGCTCCTTGGCGTAGGCGAGGGCCTGCTGATAGGCCCGCTCGGCGATGGCGACGCCCTGCAGCGCCACGGCGAGGCGGGCGTTGTTCATCATCGTGAACATGCAGGCGAGGCCCCGGTTCTCCTCGCCGATGAGAAAGCCCGTCGCGCCGCCCGCGTCGCCGTAGACCATGGTGCAGGTCGGCGAGGCGTGAATGCCGAGCTTGTGCTCGATCGAGTGGCAGCGCACGTCGTTGCGCGTCCCGTCGGGCAGGATCTTCGGCACGAGGAAGAGGGATATGCCGCGGGTACCGGGCGGCGCATCGGGCAGGCGCGCCAGCACGAGGTGGACGATGTTGTCGGCCATGTCGTGCTCGCCGTAGGTGATGAAGATCTTCTGGCCGGTGATGCGGTAGCTGCCGTCGGCGGCGCGCTCGGCGCGGGTGCGCAGCCCGTTGAGGTCCGAGCCCGCCTGCGGCTCGGTGAGGTTCATGGTGGCGGTCCATTCGCCGGAGACGACCTTGGCGAGGTAGCGTTCTTTAAGCTCCTCCGAGCCGTGCTGCGCCAGGGCCTCGACGCCGCCCATGGTGAGGAGGGGGGCGAGGCCGAACGACATGCAGGCCGCGTTCCACATCTCGACGCAGGCGGAGTTGAGGAGCGTCGGCAGGCCTTGGCCACCGTAATCCTCGGGACCGGGGAGCGCGTTCCAGCCGGCCTCGGTCCAGGCCTTGTAGGCTTCCCTGAAGCCGCGGGGCGTGCGCACCGCGCCGTCCTCGAGCTTCAGACCCTCGAGGTCGGCCGGACGGTTGAGCGGCGCGAGTTCGTCGTTGGCGAATTTCCCTGCCTCTTCCAGAATCGTTTCGATGAGGTCGAGAGAGAGGTCGCCGTGCAAGCCCTCCGCGATGGCGCGGTCGAGGCCAGCGACGTGGCGCATGGCGAAGACCATCTCGGCGACGGGTGCGCGATAGCTCATTCGTCGTCTCCGCCTTGCGGGCGAGCGCCCGCCGTTTGACGCGCGGGGCCGTGCCTCTCTAAGCCGCTTCGGCTAAGCAGCGTGATGGAGACAGGTTTAGCCGTGAACGATCCCGGGTCAAAGACCGAGCGGCTCGGGCCGGACGAGGCAGGCATCGCCCGCGCCTCGGACATCCTCGCCCGCGGGGCTCTCGTGGCGTTCCCGACCGAGACGGTCTACGGGCTCGGTGCGGACGCGACGAGCGCCGCCGCCGTCGCCAGGATCTACGCCGCGAAGGCGCGCCCGCGCTTCAACCCGCTCATCGCCCACGTGGCGGACCTTGCGACGGCGCGGCGCGAGGGTGTGTTCGATGTGGACGCGCTGGCGCTCGCCCGGAAGTTCTGGCCGGGGCCCCTGACCCTCGTGGTGCCGGCGGCGCCCGGGGGTGCCGTGTGCGATCTCGCCCGCGCCGGGCTCGACAGCGTGGCGCTGCGCGTGCCGGCGCACCCGCTCGCGCATGCGCTCCTCGAACGGGCCGGCCGCCCGATCGCGGCGCCGTCGGCGAACCGCTCGGGCCGGGTCAGCCCGACGGCCGCCGCGCACGTCCTCGCCGATCTCGACGGCCGCATCGACGCGGTGCTGGACGGCGGCGCGAGCGAGGTCGGTCTCGAATCGACGATCGTCGCCTGCTTCGGGGAGCCTCGCCTCCTCCGCCCGGGCGGGCTCGCGCGCGAAGACATCGAGGTGGCGCTCGGCCGCCCGCTCCTCGCGCCCGCGAACGAGGCTGGGCCGCGGGCGCCGGGCATGCTCGCCTCGCACTACGCCCCGCGCGCCAAGGTGCGGCTTCGCGCACGGCGGATCGAGTCGGGCGAAGCCGCGCTCCTGTTCGGGCCGCAGAAGCCGCCCGGCCTCGACGAAGCCCGCGCCGTCCTCAACCTCAGCGAAAGCGGCGATCTTTCGGAGGCCGCCGCCAACCTCTTCAGCCATCTGCGCGCGCTCGACGCGAGCGGCGCCGACGTGGTCGCGGTGACGCAAGTCCCGGAAAACGGCTTGGGCGAGGCGATCAACGATCGTCTGCGGCGGGCAGCCGCCGGCCGCGATGGAGCGAATGACGATAGGCCCTAGGCAAGGCTGCAAACGGCATTACGCTGTGTCATTCCAGTGGAGAGGAGGGCGCCATGGTTGCGGTGATCGACACCAATCGCGATACGACAGCACAAATTGGTTGCCTGAAGACGAGCGGCGTCAACACGATCATTCGTTACTACAATCGAGACGGCACGCCCAAGGTTATCAAGAGGCGCGAGGCGGACGCCATCCTGGCGGCGGGTCTGTCCCTGATGATCGTGCACCAGAGAGGCGGCCGCGATCCGGACGAGTACAGCCCGGACACCGGCAAGGCCGATGCGAGCCATTGCCGGGATTACGGCGGCACCGTCATCGGCCAGCCGAGCGGCAGCGCCATCTACTTCGCCGTGGATTTCGACATCTCGAAACCCGACATCAACGCTCACGTCGTCCCGTTCTTCGAGGCCGTCAACGAGGAGATGAGCCAGTCCGACGGCCGGCCGACCTATCGCATCGGCGTGTACGGCTCGGGGCTGACCTGCAAGACGCTTCTGGATATGGACCTGGTCAAGCTGACCTGGCTGTCCCAGTCCACCGGGTTCCGGGGCACGCCGGAGTTCAACGCCTCCCGGCGCTGGAACCTGCTCCAGCTCCTGCCCCAGAACGTATGCGGCATTTCGGTGGATCCGAACATCGTCAACCCCGACAAGCCGGACTTCGGCCAGTTCGGCGCCGGCGGCCGGATACCTGCCCCCGCCCCCGGCCCGGACGGGGTCGTCCGCCGGTTCCGTGTGATCGCCCGGGACGGTTTGCGCCTGAGAAGCGGCCCGGGCCTCGAGTTCGACAGGCTCGGCCTCCTCCCGTTCGGCACGGTCGTGACGGCCGTCCGCCGCGAAGGCGAATGGACGTTCGTGGATCTCCAGGGAGACGGAGCGGTCGACGGAGCGGTGTTCTCGGCTCTCCTATCTCCGCTCGATTGATCGCCGCCGCCCGGGCGAGGGCTTCGCCTCCCGAGCCGGCGACGCTACCCCTTGAGCTTCGTCGCGGTCTCGGCGACGAGGCGGCCTTGGAAGCGGGCGGCGGCCTTCTCGTTCTCGGAGGGCTGGCGCTGGCCTTGCCCGCCCGCGATGGTGGTGGCGCCGTAGGGCGAGCCGCCGACGATCTCGTCGAGGGTCGTCTGACCCGCATAGGAGTAGGGCAGGCCGACGATCACCATGCCGAAGTGCAGGAGGTTGGTGATGCCGGAGAACAGCGTCGTCTCCTGGCCGCCGTGCTGGGTCGCGGTCGAGGACATGACGCTGCCGACCTTGCCGACGAGCCGGCCCGCCGCCCAAAGCCCGCCGGCCTGGTCCCAGAAGTTCGACATCTGCGAGGCCATGCGGCCGAAGCGGGTCGGCACGCCGACGATGATGGCGTCGTACTCCGCGAGCTCCTGCACGGTCGCGACCGGCGCCGGCTGGTCGAGCTTGAAGCCCGACTTCTGCGCGACCTCGGGCGGCACGAGCTCGGGGACGCGCTTCACCACCGCCTCGGCGCCGGCCTCGCGCGCGCCCTCGGCGGCCGCGTAGGCCATGGTCTCCATGTGGCCGTAGGACGAGTAGTAGAGCACCAGCACCGTGGTCATCGTCGTCTCCGTCTTAAAAAATGCAAAGCGGCGGCGCCGGGAGGGCGCCGCCGTCAACGCTTTCGGGTGGGCTTTACGCCGTCTGCGGCGCAGGCGCCAGGGACAGGGCCGGCAGGGCGGCGGGGCGGAGCGCGAAGGCGCCGTCGCCGGAAAGAACATGCGTCACGGCCGCCACCGCGAGGAACGCCGGGTACTCCCAGCCGCCGCCGGTCGCGGTGAAGAGCCAGCCGTTGCCGGCGTGGACGAAGAGCGCGCCGAGCAGCACCGGCAGGAGCGCCGCCGAGACGAAGCGGCCGTAGAAGCCGGCGACGATTGCGACGCCGCCGACGAGCTCGCCGAGGAAGATCGGCCAGGCAAGGACCGCCGGGAGGCCGAGCTTGGCCAAAAAGCCCTCGAAGCCGGGCATGGTGAAGACGAGATATTTGAGGAGCGCGTGCGCGATGAACATGAGGCCGAGCGCGATGCGGAGCGCAAAGAGGCCGTAAGGGGCGAGGCGGGAGTCGATCATGGCGGGTCTCCGAATTCTTCTTCAGCAGCGCGTCTCGCGTGCTGACCGGCCATGAAGATCGCCCTTTCGCGTGCGCAAATCCATCGGTAAGATCGCACCATTCCGCTTGCATAGGTGCAAACGATGGCCGACGCGCCGCTCGCCTGGGACGACTTCCGCCTGGTCAGGGCCGTGGCCGAGGCGAAGGGCCTTGCCGGCGCCGCCGAGGCCCTCAAGGTCAACCACTCGACGGTGTTCCGCCGCCTCGGACAGCTCGAGGAGCGGCTTGGGATAAAACTGTTCGAGCGCCACCGCACGGGCTACGCGCTCACCGCCGCGGGCGAGGAGATGGCCGCCATGGCGGCCCGCATGGACGAGGACGTGGCGAGCTTCGCCCGCAAGCTCGCGGGGCGTGCGATCTCGCCCGCGGGCGAGCTTCGGGTCACCACCAACGACACGCTCCTCGTCCATCTGCTCACGCCGATCTTCGCGCTCTTCTGCGCCTCGTGCCCGGAGGTGCGCCTCGACGTGGTGCTGTCGAACCAAGCCCTCAACCTCTCGAAGCGCGACGCGGACGTCGCGATCCGCGCGACCGACCACCCGCCCGAGACGCTTGTGGGCCGCCGCGCCGCCACCATCGCCTGGGCCCTCTACGGCCGCGCTGCGGACTTCCCGCTGCCCGGCGGCCCCGACCTCGCGGGCCTCCACGACCGTCCCTGGGTGGCGCTCGGCGACAACTTCGGGGGGACCAAGGCCGCCCGCTTCGTGCGCGAGCGGGTGGCCGCGGAAAAGATCGTCTACAAGGTCAACACGGTCTTGGGCCTCACCGAGGCGGTCGAGGCCGGCATCGGCATCGGCCCGCTGCCCTGCTTCATCGCCGACCCCCGCCCGGCCTTGAAGCGCCTCTCGCCCCCGAACCCGGACTTCGCGACGGGCCTGTGGCTCCTGACCCACCCGGATCTGCGCCACTCCGCCCGCGTGCGGGTCTTCCTCGACTTCGTCGCGGCCGAGATCGCGAAGCGGCGGCGGGCGATCGAGGGGTGACGCTGTCATTCCGGGGCTCCGCGAAGCGGAGAGCCCGGAACCCATAAACACGAACTTTCCCGATGAGGCTGAAGCGGTCGTACGCGCTCGGCGCCGTCGGTGTTTATGGGTTCCGGGCTCGGCGCTCTGCGCCGCCCCGGAATGACAGTCTCAGGCGATCGCCACGATCTCGGCTTCGGAGGCGCCGGCCTGCACGGTGTCGCCGACGCGCTTGCCGGTCAGCGCCCGGGCGACCGGCGAGACGTAGGAGATGGTGCCCTTCGCCGGATCCGCCTCGTCCTCGCCGACGATCCTGAAGGTCTGGCGGCGGCCGTCCTCGCGCTCGATCGTCACCGTCGAGCCGAAGTGCACTTCCGAGGCGTCCGCCGGCGGGGTCACGACCTGCGCGGAGTTGCGCCTGGCCGTCCAGTAACGCAGGTCCCGCGAGGTGCGGGAAAGACTCGCCTTGTCGTCCGCTTCTTGAGCCGCCGCGTGCTCGCGGTGGAGCCGTTCGAGCTCCGCCTCGATGAAGGCGAGGCCCTCGGGCGTGACGAAGTTCGGATGCGGCGAGACCGGGCGGTCGGGCAGATCCTCGAACGCCTCGCCCCCCTCCGGCTCCTTGACGAACGCGCTGCTCATGAAAGGTGCAATCCCAATCGGACGGCCTAGGTTCCGCCAGGGACGGGCCGGAGTCCAGGGGAAAACCCTCCCTGTCACCCGATCTCGACCACCACGCGCCCGCGCACCTTGCCGTCGAGGATGGCGCGGCCGGTCTCGATCACTTCGGCGAGGCCGATGGTGGTCGTCATCGCGGCGAGCTTTTCGGGATCGAGGTCGCGGGCGAGCCGGCTCCAGGCCTCGAGGCGGAGCCGCTTCGGCGCCATCACGGAGTCGATGCCGAGGAGCGAGACGCCGCGCAGGATGAACGGCGCGACAAAGGACGGCAGGTCCATGCCGCCGGCAAGCCCGCAGGCCGCGACCGCGCCGCCGTACTTCGTCATGGCGAGGAGGTTCGCGAGCGTCGTCGAGCCGACGGAATCGACGCCCGCGGCCCAGCGCTCCCTGGCGAGCGGCTTCGCCGGCCCGGACAGCTCGGCGCGGTCGACGATCTCGGCCGCGCCGAGCCCCTTGAGGTAATCGGCTTCCTGCGGCCGGCCGGTCGAGGCGATCACGTGCCAGCCGGCCTTCGCGAGCAAGGAAATCGCGACCGAGCCGACGCCCCCCGCGGCCCCCGTCACCACGGCGGGCCCTGCGGCGGAGGAGAGGCCGTGGCGCTCGAGCGCGAGCACCGCGAGCATCGCCGTGTAGCCGGCGGTGCCGATCGCCATGGCCTGCGCCGGCGAGAGCCCCTGCGGCAGCGGCACGAGCCAGTCGCCCTTGACCCGCGCGCGCTCGGCGTAGGCCCCGAGGTGCGTCTCGCCCGTGCCCCAGCCGTTGAGCACGACGGCGTCGCCGGGCTTCCAGTCCGGGTGCGACGAGGCCTCGACCAAGCCTGCGAAGTCGATCCCCGGGATCATCGGGAAGCGGCGCACCACCGGCGCCTTGCCGGTCAGCGCGAGGCCGTCCTTGTAGTTCACGGTCGAGTGCGTCACCCGCACGGTGACGTCGCCGTCCATCAGGTCCCTGTCGTCGAACTCCTTGAGGGCAACCGACTGCCCGCCCTCGCCCTTCTCGACCACGATCGCCCTGAACGCGCCCATGCGATGCTCCTCCGCGGCTCGGCCCGGCTTGTGGCGCAGCCGGCGGGCCGGGGCAAGACGCCGGAGGGGCACGCCCTTGCGGCGCGCCGCGTTTCCTGCTTAAATTCCTAAACGATGTACGGAGACTCGCCGCCGCTCCTGCGCCTTCGCCTCTGCGCCCCCGGCGGCGAGGACCCGCGCCCGCATCCGAAGGCGGCGCATCCGCCCTCCGTCGTGGCGCAGGCGCGCCACCTCGTCGAGACGACGCCTTACACCTTCCGCGACATCGGGACCCGCACCGGCGTCAACGGCGGCACGATCGCGCGCTGGACCGAGAAATACGGCTGGAAGCGCCCGCCCGGCGCCTTCCCGGGCCGCGCCCGGCCCGAGCGGCGCCACGTGCCGGTGCTCGTCGGCCGGGCGCTGGCGCAGCGCCTGCGGCTCCAGGCCGAGCGGCTCGTGCGCGACATCGAGGCGGCGCCCGCGGTCGACCCCGCGGCGCTCGCGCAGGCGCTCGACCTCCTCGAGCGGGCGCGGGCCGAGCAGCGCGTCCGCCGCGGCAAGCCCCGCCGCCCGCCCGACCCGCCGCCGCCCGGGGCCTTGAGCGCGCAAAAGCCCGAGCTCGACCCCGAGACCCGCGCGCGCGTCCGCGAGACCCGCCGCAAGGCCGCCCACAAGGGCTGGGTCACGCGTTGGTCGAACCAGGCCGAGCCCCCGCGCTGGATGCGCCTCGGCCGCCCCGAGGAGCCCCGCCCGCGCAGACGGGAGCGCGAGCCCGAGTTCCCCTGCAAGCACCTCAACCCCGTCAAGCCCGACGACCGCCCCATCCCCTGGGACCGCCGCGCCGCCGCCCTCCTTGGGTGGAAGACGCGGCGGGCGCGGATGGCGGGGCGGGAGGGATGATTTAGGGTCTCACGTCGTTACTTGCGGCAGACCGCAGTCTCGCCAACTCGGTCCCGAATTCCGCCGTCATGGCCTCGGCTTCGTCCGGAGGCAGCCATACCGCCAACTCCGGAAACAGCTTCTCCCAGCTCTCGGCCTCGCCTTCGCTCCAGGGCATGATCTGAGCGTCGCGGACGAGGCGCAGGAGCCGGTTGAGGCTCTTGCGGATGTAGTTCGGATCGGGCGGGCGACGCGGCGGCGCCTCAGGGCGTTCGGGCCGGAAAAGCGAGAGCTGGCTCATGCCGGGAACCCTAGCGGATCGAGCGCCGCTTTCACCCGCCCGCCGCCGCCGAATTCCGGCGCCCGCGCTCGTTCTCCACAAGATTCCGCTCGTCCGGCGAAAGCCGATACAGGCCATAAAGGACCGCATTCATGGCGCGCTCATCGGCCTCGATCGCCGCGACCTCTTCGGCCAGCGCCGCCACGCGCTCGATGAATTGCGCGGCTGCCGGCGCGCTGGAAGACGCCGGCGGCCGCCTAAGGTCCGCCGCGAAGCGCTCGGCCTCCCGCGCCGGCGTACTGAGGAGCAGCCAACTCCAATAGGCTGCGGCTAGGCGGCCGGCACCGTCGTCGAGATAGATCCGTTCCAGCGCGACCGATCCGCCGACGTAGAGGCGCAGCTCGCCCCGCTCGAAGCGGGCATCCCGCCGGCCGCCGCGGTTAAGCGCCGCTTTCAACGCCTCCAGGCGGGCTGTCTCCAGTTCCTCGAGCCTTTCCTCCGCCCATTTGCGGCGGTCGGTGAGGAGACGCAGCGCCTTGGGCGCATGTTCGATCATCTCGGGCAGTTCCGGCAAGTCGGGCCAGAGCCAACGCATTGGATGCCGCGCCCGTGCCAGGACCGAGAGCCGGTCGTTCGCCTCCCGCAGGAGGTCGCGACGGCGCGTCCATCCCTCTTGGAGCCGCCGCGCCCGAGCCGCGACGTCGGCGCGCTCCTCCGTCGAGGCGCCTGGGACGGGAAGGGGAGCGATGAACTGCTTGTTCGCTTCGTACCAGCCGCCCTGCTTCGGCTTGCCGATGCGGCGAAAGACGAAGTCCGCGACGGGACCGTTCAGGACGCCGAGCAGGAACGACTGATCGACCCCGCTTGCCGGCAAAATGCCGTTGACCCGTACGTTGTTCAGATATTTGTCGGCTGCATAATCGGCGCAGACCCGCATGGCCGGAACCGTCTGAGCGACGATGAGCTTGCTCCCATCGTGTTTGTCGAGGTTCTTTGGGTAGACGTATCCCCACCAATCTTCATCGCGGTTCATCTTTCCACCTTCGCGACCGCGCAGCTCCTCTTCCCATTTCCGCAAATGCGCCCAGGCGTTCGGAAAACGCTCGGCCATCGCCTCCGCCGGAATCAGGCGCATGGCGCCGCGCGCGTCGCGCTCGTAGGGGAACAGCAGGAAGGTATCGGTCTCGGGGTCCTCGTAGCGCTTCGCCTCGGGCCCCGAGATCAGGGGCCTCATGATCGCATCTTCGATCGCGACCTCGTAGGGCGGCGGAGGGGGCCGCTTCTTCTCGCCTTTGCGACGCTTCTCGGCCTTTGGCCGGCACTGGTAGCGGCCGGCTTCAAGTCGCTTGAGATGGTAGATGTGGTCGGCGCTCGTGATCAGGCCTTGGTAAATCGTCGCCGTCAGCAACGGGTCGTCAAGGCGTAGGCAGTCGCGCGCCAGCCGCTCGATCAAGGACCGCTCGGCACCGGTCGCTATCAGCCATTCGCCGTCCTCTGGCAGGGTGCCATAGGGAACCGCAAGGTCGCCGTCGGACCAATCGACGTCTGCCGCCTCACCGTCCGGCGCGATCGCGATCCGCACGACGTCCTGCGGCTCGCGCGTGTAGAACTGCAATGCGGTGTAGGTGATTGCCTCCTCGAAGACCTGATGCGCCTTGAAATCGATCCAGCGGTCGAGCTGCCGAGTCCTTTTCAGGACGGCTCGCAGCCCCTTTCCATACTCGTTCACAGGCCAAAGGTTCGGCGCGATGTAGGCCATGCGCCCGCCCGGGGCGAGGAGCCGCAGCCCCTTCTCGATGAAGGGCAGGTAAAGGTCGAAATTGCCGGTCTGCGCGCTCGCATAGGTATCGTCTCCGCGCGAGCTTTGAAGATAGTCGACCACCTCCGGATAGACCTTCACGAGGTTCTGCAGCTTCACGTAGGGCGGATTGCCGAGCACGATGTCGAACCCGCCCTCCCGGCCCTCGGGCCAGACCTCGGGAAAGGCAGCGCGCCAATCGAAGCTCCTGACGCGCTCGGCCAGGGCGGCATTCCGCCTCCTGCCTGCCCAGAAATCCTCGCCGACGAGGCTGTTGCCGTTCCGGATCGTATGTTCGAGCGACGACAGCGGCTTTGCCGCCCTGGCCGAGTGGAGCCACAACGCCAGCTTGGCGATCTCGACCGATGCCGGGCTGATGTCCACGCCGTAGATGTTGTCGCGCAGGATGTCGGCGATCAGCGGCGTTTCGTCGATGGCGGCGGTCTCGCTGCCTTGCGCCCTTTCCATGTCGCGCGCCGCCGCGGCGCGTTCCGCCAGAAGCCGCCGGAAAGCGGAGATCAGGAACGCCCCCGAGCCGCAGGCCGGGTCGACGATCCGGATCGCCTTCAGGCGCTCGACATAAGCCGCCACAGCTTCTGCGCTCGGCGATGCCTCCGCATCGCCCGGATAGCCGCAGGCCTCCTTGGCGTCAGCGAACCAAGGCCCGAGCGTCTGCTCGACGAGGTAGTTCACGACCGCTTCCGGCGTGTAGTACACGCCGTTCCGCTTCCGCTCCGACAGCTGGGCGACCGTCTCTCGCCCCTCAAGCTCGCCCTCGCGGTATTCCAGCTCGATGATCGACTGCTCGAAGATGTGTCCGAGCGTGTAGAGGCTGAGGCTCTCCTTCACGTCGCCGCGCGCCGCGTAATTGTAGCGAGCGCAGAGATAGAAGAGCGTCTTCGAGTCGCTTTCGAGGGAGTCTTCGTTCGCGCCCTGGCCCGCCTTGACGAAGACATGGTTCGGAATGCTGAGCCCGTCGATCAAGGGATCCGGCTCGAACAGGCCGCCGTTGATCTGCGGCAGCGTGATGCGATTGAGCGCGCCGCCGCTGTTCATGAGGTCGAAGAGACGCTTGAATTGATCCCATAGCTCCGGGCCGTTCTCGTCATAGAACGGCTCCGTGCTGCGGTTTCGGAGGAGGTCGCGGATCATCTGCGGCGGGAACAGCATCCGCTCCCCCATGTCCTCGCAGAAGAACGAGAAGATGAAGCGATCGAGCAGCTTCTGGGTCAGGCGAAGCAGTTCGCCGGGCCTGCCCGGAAACTGCGGATTGTTCGTCCTGAGAACGTTGTAGAGACGTTCGCGCACGTCCTTGTAGCGATCGTAGAATTCGCCTTCGAGCTTGCGTCCCCGCGTCCATTGCCGTTCGATGAGCCGCAGCAGCGGCGGCCTTCCCGCCTCGGACAGCAGCATGTCCCGGGCGAACAGCCTGGAGAACAGGTATCGATCGAAGCGGGCGTCGTCGCTCTCGCTCAGCAGGTCGTATCCGCCCGACAGGAGATCCTCCCGCCGGATGAAGAAGCGGAGGTATTCGGCAGGCGCGCGATCCCACCAATAGAGGCGGAACTCGTTCATGTCCGTGACGAGAGCCCACCAGGGCTGCACCGATTCGTTGCCGAACAGGCCGCGCCGCGCGCCGCGCAGGTAATTGAGGCATTGCTCGACCGGGCTGCGGGTGTTGCCCTTGCGGTTTTGCCTGGCGTCGAGCTTCGAGCGGATGTCCTTGAACTCGCACAGAACTTGCGGGATCTCATCCGGCCGGCCGCGGAACCAGCCAAGCGCCAGGTCCGCTTCCCCCGAGCCTCCGCCGGCCCCCTCGCCCGGGATCGGCCGCTTCGGAATGAGCGTCACCTGGTCGGTTGGGACCCGGCCCGCCTCGCCGTAACCCCAGACCTCGACGAAAAAGGTTTGCGTGAAGGCGCCTTCGGCCTGGGTTTCATTGAGGCGCAAGCGCCCGTCCCAATCCCTCAGCCGTTGCAGCAGCTCCGTATCGGCCGCTGTCGTATAGGCGCGGTAATCAAGTTCGAATTCCGCGCGTAGGAACGCGCGCGTTACGAACGAGCGACTGTCGTCAAACATTTTACCCTGTCATGAGATGAAGTGCGCAACTGCGCTCGTCCAGATGTAGTCCGTGGCCGGCCAGCGCTTGATAGTGCGGTGATCAACTACCGGGTTTCCAGGGGATGGCAAGGTAGCTCATGAACCTTAGCGGCCCACCCCGCCAAGCTTGAAGCTGGCGGCGCGCTCGTCGAGGCTCGCCCGCCGTCCGGGAGCGACCCGGACGGGCCTAGCACGTCCTGCGGCGAAGATGCGGAAGCTCCGGGGACGGACAGCTTCGCCCGCCGTTCTTAGGTCGCATGACCGCGGGCGCCTCGACCTGTGGCGGCCTCGGCTGCGTTAATACCATGCTCAAGACCAGCTCGCCCGAGGGATGCGCGTAGCGCGAGGGAGGGGCTTCGGGATCCTTCGGCCATTCCGTGGAGGCAGGGGGGCCGTTTTCCGGCCGATACACGACATCGTCGGCGCTCCTTCGACATCGTCGGCATCGTCGCCCGTCATCGTCGGGTTTTTGCCGCGTCATCGTCGGGGAAAACGCGCGTCATCGTCGGGTGTCTGCGGGCCGTCGTAGGAAAAAATGTTTCACGTGAAACATGGGCCGCGGGCACGAGGCGCCCGCCCTGCCGGCCGGCGGCGGCCCCCTGCCGTCACCGCGGCCGGGCCCGGGGCCGGCGTCCGCCGGCTGGACCGGCCGCGCGGTTCTGCCCTAGAAGGCCTCGATGACCGTCCACGCGACCTCGCCCTTCTTCAAGGACAACGCCCGGCGCGCGCTCGCCGACGCGCCGCTGCAGTCGGCCCTTTCCAAGGTGAAGCGCGGCTTCATCGACAAGCGCGCCGCGGCGGCCGAGCGGCTGCCGGAGTTCGAGGAGCTGCGGGACTCGGCGCGCGACATCAAGGACCACACGCTGTCCCACCTCGACCTCTACCTCGAGGCCTACGAGGAGAAGGTGACGGCGTCCGGCGGGCGCGTGCACTTCGCCCGCAACGCCGCCGAGGCGCGCGACATCGTGCTCGCGATCTGCCGCGAGGCAGGCGCCCGGACCGTCACCAAGGGCAAGTCGATGATCGCCGAGGAGATCGGCCTGAACAGCCACCTCGAGGCGGCCGGCATCGCGCCCGTCGAGACCGATCTCGGCGAGTACATCATCCAGCTGCGCGGCGAGATCCCGAGCCACATCATCGCCCCGGCCGTGCACGTCAACGCCAGCCAGGTCGAGGCGGATTTCCGCCGGGCGCACACGCATCTCGATCCGAAGCGCGACCTGTCCGAGCCCGTCTCGCTGCTCGG
>DASVVU010000363.1:0-13655 GCA_036386395.1 Beijerinckiaceae bacterium
CCTTCGGCGGCGCCGACACGATCACGGTCGGCAACCTCTCGGGCACGGACGCGACGCAGGTCAACGTCGATCTCGGGGCGAGCGGCGGCGCCGGTGACGGGGCGGCCGATACCGTCACCGTCAACGCGACCGGCGGCAACGACATCATCGACGTGTTCGGCTCGGGCACCTCCATCGCGGTCGTCGGCCTCTCGGCCCAGGTGAACGTCACGAACACGGAAGGCGCCAACGACGCGCTCGTCGTCAACGGCCTCGGCGGCAACGACGGGATCACCGCGACGACCCTGCCGGCCGGCGTCGTGAAGCTCACGCTCGACGGCGGCGCGGGCGACGACGTCATCCTGGGCAGCCAGGGCGCCGACACGATCCTCGGCGGCGACGGCGACGACTTCGTGTTCGGCGACAACGGCAACGACGTCGCGTTCCTCGGCGCCGACGACGACGTGTTCCAGTGGGATCCCGGCGACGGCTCGGACACGGTCGAGGGCCAGGACGGCACGGACAAGCTGCTGTTCTTCGGCTCGAACGCGAGCGAGGCCATCGACATCGCGGCGAACGGCGGACGCGTCCTCTTCCACCGCGACGTCGCCAACGTCGCCATGGACCTCGACGGCGTCGAGCAGATCGAATACCGCGCCCTCGGCGGCGCCGACACCATCGCGGTCGGGGACCTCAGCGGCACCGACGTCACCCGGATCGACCTCGACCTCAGAGGCCCGAACGGCGGCGGCGACGGCGCGGCCGACACGGTCACCGTGAACGGCACTCAAGGAGCGGACGTGTTCGGCGCCGCGGGCGACGCCGGCGGGGTCACCGTGTTCGGCCTCTCCTCGACGATCAACATCTTCAGCCCGGAAGGCGCCAACGACCGGCTCGTCCTGAACGGCGGCGGCGGCGCCGACGTCATCAACGCCGCGAGCCTCAAGGCCGGCGCCGTCCAGCTCACCATGAACGGCGGCCTCGGGACCGATACCTTCTTCGGCAGCGAAGGCGGCGACCTCGTCAACGGCGGCGACGGCGACGACGTGGCGTTGATGGGCGCCGGCGACGACACCTTCGTCTGGAACCCGGGCGACGACAACGACACGGTCGAGGGCCAGGACGGCACGGACACGCTCGTCTTCAACGGCGCGAACATATCCGAGCACATCGACCTCGCGGCGAACGGCGGCCGGGTGCGGTTCACCCGCGACGTCGCCAGCATCACCATGGACCTGAACGACGTCGAGACCGTCGACTTCAAGGCGCTGGGCGGCGCCGACCACGTCACGGTGCGCGACCTCTCGGGCACCGACGCGACGCAGGTCGACATCGACCTCGCCGCCGGCGGTGGCGGAGGCGGCGACGGCGCCGCCGATACCGTCACGGTCGAGGGCACCGGCAGCGGCGACACGATCCAGGTGTCGGGTGCTGCCGGCTCGATCTCGGTCACTGGGCTTGCCGCGACGACCGCCATCACCCACGCCGAGGGGACGGACACGCTCACGATCAAGGGGCTGAACGGCGCCGACACGATCTCGGCCGCCGGGCTCGGGGCGGGCGCCGTGGCCCTCACCATCGACGCCGGCCAGGGCGACGACACGGTGACGGGCAGCCACGGCAACGACCTCCTGATCGGCGGCATCGGCACCGACGCGGCGGTCTTCTCCGGCCGGCGGGCGGACTACTTCGTCGAGCTCCTGGCCGGCGGCGACATCCGGGTGACCGACCTGCGCCCGGGTTCGCCCGACGGCGTCGACACGTTCCGCGAGTTCGAGAGCTTCCGCTTCACCGACGCGGTGCTCGACGCCCTGACGGTGCTGGACGAGCCGCCGGACGCTCCGCCGAGCGACATCGTCGGCGGCCCGTTCTCGGTCGCCGAGAACAGCGCCGCCGGGACGGTGGTCGGCACGGTCACGGGCCTGGATCCGGACAGCCCGGGCGGGACGCTCACCTTCTCGCTGACGGATAACGCCGGCGGGCGCTTCGCCATCGATGCCGCCGGCCACATCACGGTCGCGAACGGCACGCTCCTCGACTTCGAGCAGGCCGGCGGGCACACCATCATGGTCCGGGTGAGCGACTCGGACGGATTCTTCCGCGAGGAGGCCTTCACCATCGGCGTCACCGACGTGAACCCGGAGACGGCGATCGGCGGGCCCGGCCCCGACACTCTCTTCGGCGGCGCCGGCAACGACCTCCTCAGAGGCAACGGCGGCCCCGACCACCTGTTCGGCCTCGGCGGCGACGACACCGTCGTCGGCGGCGACGGCGACGACTATCTCAACGGCGGCGCCGGCAACGACACCGTCATGGGCAACGACGGCACCGATACCGTCCTCGGCGACGTCGGCGACGACTACCTCAACGGCGGCGCCGGCGACGACCTCGTCATGGGCGGCGACGGCAAGGACACGGTGCTGGGCGATACCGGCGAGGATTATCTCGACGGCGGGGCCGGAGACGACCTCCTCGGCGGAGGCGACGGCAACGACACCGTGCTCGGGGCGGAGGGCAACGACTACCTCAACGGCGGGGCCGGCGACGACCTCATCGGCGGAGGCGAGGGTAACGACACCGTGCTCGGGGCCGAGGGCAACGACTATCTTGTCGGGGGAGACGGCGACGACCTCGTCGGCGGAAGCGAGGGCGACGACATCCTGATCGGCGACGTCGGCAACGACTACCTCAACGGCGGGGTCGGGAACGACATCGTCGGCGGCGGCGGCGGCAACGACGTCGTCATCGGGGAGGACGGCAACGACTACCTCAGCGCCGGGGCGGGCGACGACGTCCTCGGCGGCGGCGCCGGGAACGACACCCTGTTCGCCGGCTCCGGCTCAGACTACCTCGTCGGCGGCGACGGCGACGACCACTTCATCTTCGACGGGGCGTTCCAGTCGAGCCTGATCGTCGACTTCACCCCGGGCGCCGGCCTGTCCGGGCACGACGTGATCCAGTTCCGCCCCGACGTCTTCGTCGATTTCGCCGACGCGATGGCGCATACGGTCCAGGACGGCTCCAACACGCTCATCACGAGCAACGGCGGGGATACGCTGCTGCTCGTCAACGTGCTGAAGTCGAGCCTCACGGCCGACGACTTCGTGTTCGGGTGACTTGAGCGCCGGCACGGGGGAGAGGCGCCGCCGCGTTGCGCCTCTCCCCCCCGCCTGGAGGGAGGGCGCGTGTGGCGGAAAGCACACAGGCGAGCGGCTTCTCTTGCCGGAGGGCAGGCCGCCGCCGCTTCGCCCCATTCAGGCTCGATTAACCCTCATCGCGAGTATCCGTCCGGCGTGGCTTTCGCGCCGGCCCCATGCACCCTCCATCAAGGTTGACGGAACCTTCGCTTAACCGACGGAGGCTAGGCATGAGACACGACCGTCGGCAGACGTGTGTGAAGGAGTCCTGCCCATGATGACCTCGTTCTCCCCCCGCGCCCTGAAGCTCGCGATGGCCGTCGCGGCGGCGCTTTCGATCGCGGCCTGCTCGAAGGCCGACCAGACCGCCGGCACCGAGCTCGGCGGCGTCGGCGGCCGCGGCGGCGCCCCCGGCTCGACCCAGGACTTCGTCGTCAACGTCGGCGACCGGGTGTTCTTCGAGAGCGACTCGACCGACCTCTCCCCGACGGCGGTCTCGACCCTCGACAAGCAGGCGGCGTGGCTCTCCCGCTACCCGCGCTATACCTTCCTGATCGAGGGTCACGCCGACGAGCGCGGCACCCGCGAGTACAACTTCTCGCTGGGCGCCCGCCGCTCCCAGGTCGTGCGCGACTACCTCTCCTCCCGCGGCATCGCCGGCTCGCGCATCCGCACCGTGTCCTACGGCAAGGAGCGCCCGGTCGCGACCTGCAACGACATCTCCTGCTGGTCCCAGAACCGCCGCGCCGTGACCGTCCTCGACGGCGGGGCGGGGATGTAAGCGCTCACCCTCAGTGGGCAGCCACAACCTTCCTCATGCTGAGGAGGCGCGAAGCGCCGTCTCGAAGCACGCACCGGCGGCGGGCGCTGCATCGGCGGAGTGCGTCCTTCGAGACGCACGCTTCACGTGCTCCTCAGGATGAGGGCTTGGGAGGGTGGCCCCGATGAATAGCGTCATCATTCCGCCGCGGCAGAGTGAATGATCTAAGAACCCGCCGCGTCGATCCCTGGCTTGATCCCGATGCTCTCCCGCCTCATCGCTTTCGCCGTCCTCCTCGCCGTCTCCGCGCCCGCCGCCGCCCAGGATGCGGCGGAGTTCGTGGTGCGCCTGAACCGGCTCGAGAACCAGGTCCGGCAGATGTCGGGCCACATCGAGCAGCTCCAGTTCGAGAACCGGCAGCTGAAAGAACAGGTCCGCAAGTTCCAGGAGGACGTGGAGTTCCGCTTCCAGGATAGCGGCGGCGCCCGCCCCGCCGCCCGCCCGGCGTCCCCGCCCGTGACGGCTCAGCCCTCGGCCCCGGTCCAGACCCCGGCGGCGCCTCCCCAGGCGCGGCCCCAGCGCCGGGGCGACGCCTTCGATCCGAGCGTGGCCCCGAACGCCCCCGGCGCGCCGATGCCCCTCGGCACGACGCCGCCCTCGGCGCCGCTGCCGCCGAACGCCGTCGCGGGCGTAACGCCCGGCCCCTCCGGGCCGCTACCCCGCGGCGCCATTGACGCCCGCGGCCCCGCCGAGGGACCGACCATCGGGAGCCTCATCGACACCGAGGACGACGATGACGCACCGCCGCCCCGCGGCGCCGCGCCCCTCGACCTTGGCGCGACCGGCCGGGTCGCCGCGGCGCCGCCGCCCGTGCGCCAGGCGCCGAGCGTCGCCGCGACCGGCACCGGCGACGCCCGCACGGACTACGACGCCGCCTACGCCTACATCCTGCAGCGGCAGTACGAGCAGGCCGAGATGGGGCTTCGCCAGTTCCTGCAGTCGCACCCCCGCGACCGGCTCGTGCCCGACGCCGTCTACTGGCTCGGCGAGACCTACCTCCAGCGCAACCGCCCGCGCGAGGCCGCCGAGCAGTTCCTCAAGGTCTCGACCGAGCACGCCCGTGCCGCCAAGGCGCCGGACGCCATGCTCAAGCTCGGCATCGCCCTCAACATGCTCGGCGCCCGCGAGCAGGCCTGCGCCACCTTCGCGGAGCTCGGGCGGAAGTATCCCGAGGCTCCCGGCAACGTGCGCCAGGGGGTCGAGCGCGAGCTGAAGCGCGCCCGCTGCACGTAAGGGCCGCACGTGAGGGCCGCCGCACCTGAGCGTGCCGCGTGAGTGGGGCCGCGAAGCCGCTCACACGCGCGGACGCCGCGGCGCTCCTCGAACCCTATCTTCTCAAGCGCGACGACGGCCCGAGCGGAGTCGTGCTCGCCGTCTCCGGCGGGCCCGACTCGGTCGCGCTAATGCGGCTTGCCGCGCAGGTCAGCAGCCGCCGCGCCCGCGTGGCGGCGATCGTCGCGACCGTCGACCATGGGCTTCGTACGCAATCCCGCGCCGAGGCCGAGACCGTCGGGACTTGGGCTGCCGCATGCGGCCTTCCCCACCGCATCCTCCCCTGGACCGGCCGCAAGCCGCGGACCGGCGTGCAGGAAGCCGCCCGGGAGGCGCGCTACCGGCTCCTCGCCGCGCTCGCCCAGGAGGTGGGCGCCTCGCATCTCCTCACGGCCCACACCCTCGACGACCAGGCCGAGACCCTGCTTATGCGCCTCTCCCGCGGCACCGGCATCGGCGGGCTTGCCGGCATGCGGGCCGAGACGGCCCTTTCCGGGGTCGTCCTGGCGCGTCCCTTCCTCTGCGTAACGAAGGCGCGGCTCGTCGCGACCTGCCGGGCACGCCGCTGGCCCTTCTTGGAGGATCCGTCGAATCAGGACCCGCGCTTCGCCCGCGCCCGCTGGCGGAGAATCATGCCGGCGCTGGCCGAGGAAGGCCTCACGCCCGAGCGCCTCGGGGCGCTCGCCGTGCGGGCCCAGCGGGCCGAGGAAGCCCTCGACGCCCGCGCCGCCGCGGTCCTGGACGCCGCCCGAATCGGTGCCGGCCGGGGACGCCTCGACCTCGATGCCGCAACCCTCCTCGCCGAGCCCGAGGCGATCCTCCTGCGGATCGCCGCCCGGGGGATCGTGGCCGTGGCGGGCCCCCGCACCCGCCCGGTCCGCCTCGACCGCTTCGAGGCGCACGTGCTCGAAAGCCTCCGCCCGGCGCTCGCCGAGGGACGCCGTCTCAAGCTCAACCTCGGCGGGGCGCTGATCGAGGCGGCAAGCGGGCGCCTCCGCTTCTCCCCCGAGCCGCCGCGGCGGCGGGGGAGGGGACCCTGAGGGGAAGGCTCCGGCCCGCCGGGGATAGCGGCGGGGAGCGCGCGTCATCGTCGCTGTCGACGGCCCGCGTCGGTTAACGAACAATGAACGCCGCCGCCGCAGGCGCGCCGCATTCCCTTGGCAAGGGGGGGCCGGGCACCTAGATTGCATGAGTTGCGCCGGACTTAAGGGGTGGCCGCCGGCGCCCTTCGACCTCCAGGGACAAGATCGATCTCGATGAATCCGAACTTCCGCAACTTCGCCCTGTGGGTCATCATCTTCCTGCTCGTGCTCGCCCTCGTGACGCTGTTCCAGAGCCCGGGGCATCGCTCCGGCGGCGGCGAAATCGCCTACAGCCAGCTCCTCAACGAGGCCGACAACGGCAAGAT
Source organism: Beijerinckiaceae bacterium (assembly GCA_036386395.1). Taxonomy (GTDB): domain Bacteria; phylum Pseudomonadota; class Alphaproteobacteria; order Rhizobiales; family Beijerinckiaceae; genus JAJKJG01. The sequence goes on from DASVVU010000363.1 coordinate 6,617, forward strand.
CTCGAACGTCGTGATCTCCGGCCAGGAGATCAGCGGCACCTTCAACGACGGCCGCGGCAACTTCACCACCTACGCGCCGTTCGACCCGCAGCTCGTGACCAAGCTGTCGCAGAAGGGTGTGCAGATCACCGCGAAGCCGCCCTCCGACAACACGCCCTGGTTCATCGCCCTCCTCGTGAACTGGCTGCCGATCCTCGTCTTCATCGGCGCCTGGATTTTCCTGTCGCGCCAGATGCAGTCGGGCGCAGGCCGGGCCATGGGCTTCGGCAAGTCGAAGGCGAAGCTCCTGACCGAGGCGCACGGGCGCGTCACCTTCGAGGACGTCGCCGGCGTCGACGAGGCCAAGGAGGACCTGCAGGAGATCGTCGAGTTCCTGCGCGATCCGCAGAAGTTCCAGCGCCTCGGCGGACGCATCCCGCGCGGCTGCCTCCTCGTCGGCCCGCCCGGCACCGGCAAGACGCTCATCGCCCGCGCCGTCGCCGGCGAGGCGAACGTGCCGTTCTTCACCATCTCGGGCTCCGACTTCGTCGAGATGTTCGTCGGCGTCGGCGCGTCGCGCGTGCGGGACATGTTCGACCAGGCGAAGAAGAATGCGCCCTGCATCATCTTCATCGACGAGATCGACGCCGTCGGCCGCCACCGCGGCGCGGGCCTCGGCGGCGGCAACGACGAGCGCGAGCAGACGCTGAACCAGCTCCTCGTGGAGATGGACGGCTTCGAAGCCAACGAAGGGATCATCATCATCGCGGCGACGAACCGGCCGGATGTCCTCGACCCGGCGCTGCTGCGCCCCGGCCGCTTCGACCGCCAGATCGTGGTGCCGAACCCGGACGTCGTCGGCCGCGAGAAGATCCTGAAGGTCCACGTCCGCAAGGTGCCCCTCGCCCCCGACGTCGATCTCCGCGTCATCGCGCGGGGCACCCCCGGCTTCTCCGGCGCCGACCTCATGAACCTCGTGAACGAAGCCGCCCTCCTCGCCGCGCGCCGCGGCAAGCGCATCGTCACCATGCACGAGTTCGAGGACGCCAAGGACAAGGTCATGATGGGCGCGGAGCGGCGCACCCTCGTCATGACGGACGACGAGAAGCGCCTCACCGCCTACCACGAGGCCGGCCACGCGATCGTCGCCCTCAACGTCCCGGCAACCGACCCCGTCCACAAGGCGACCATCATCCCGCGTGGGCGCGCGCTCGGCATGGTCATGCAGCTCCCCGAGCGCGACAAGCTGTCGATGTCGTTCGAGCAGATGACCTCGCGCCTCGCCATCATGATGGGCGGCCGCATCGCCGAGGACATGACCTTCGGGGCCGACAAGGTCACCTCCGGCGCCCAGTCCGACATCGACCAGGCGACGCGGCTCGCCCGCATGATGGTGACCCGCTGGGGCTTCTCCCCCGAGCTCGGCACCGTCGCCTACGGCGAGAACCAGGAGGAGGTCTTCCTCGGCATGTCCATGGGCCGCACCCAGGCCGTGTCCGAGGCGACCGCCCAGAAGATCGATTCGGAGGTCCGTCGCCTCGTCGAGAACGGCCTCGTCGAGGCCCGCCGCATCCTCGAGGACAAGCGCGCCGACCTCGAGACCCTGGCGCAGGGCCTCCTCGAGTGGGAGACCCTCTCCGGCGACGAGATCCGCGACCTCCTCGACGGCAAGCCCCCGGTGCGCGACACCGGCGAGCCCGTCACCCCGTCCCGCCCCTCCCCCGTCCCCACCGCCGGCAAGGGCCGCCCCCGCCCCGGCGAGAGCGAAGGCGGCCTCGAGCCCCAGCCGCAGGCTTAAGGCGCCGGATCGCTGCGGCCCCTATCCGATAGAGGGAAAGGGGGGAACGGGCGCGCGGCATCGCGGAGCCCGGGGGGAGCGCCGCTGAGGCGCCGACGAGGGTCTAGCCGCACCGTGTGATGCTACGCGGACTGCACCTGCGTCCGAGCCGCGCAGCCAAGAAGCCAGCCCGGCGAAGAAGCCAACATGACCACTGCCGCTACTCAATCACATACCAATAGTGCCGCAACGGAGCCTAAATCCGACTCTGCGGCGGCCAACTATTTTCTGCGCCATCTCCGTTTTTCCGACACCAAGGGCGACATCCACCACGTCGATGAAAGTGAGATGCTTGCGATACCCGGGGCGAAGATCGTTCTCGGCGAACCGGGGATGGGCAAGACCGAACTTGTGCGTGAGGCGGGTCGCAAGCTTGAGGTGACGCCGATCACCGCAGTCCGATTCATGCTCAGTAAAAATCCAGCCAAACTTGTTTCATCAGGCAAACCACTCCTTATCGACGGGTTGGACGAGGCGATGGCGCGCCGCGACGGCGATGCCGTCGACCTGATTCTCGCCCAGTTAGAAGACGCGGGATCGCCCGAGTTCATCCTTTCATGCCGCGCGCGCGAGTGGCACGCGCGTAGCATCACCAACCTGCGCCAAATCTACGGCGCTGATCCCACCGTTTTCACCCTTGAGCCATTCAGCCGCGAGGAAGCGAAAGCCTTCCTCCTTCAGCGCTACTCGAAGGCGAACGCGGACCATGTTCTAGATCATTTGGACGAGCACCGCTTGGCCGATTTGTATCAGAATCCGCTCACCCTCGGGCTGATGGGTCAAGTCGCCGAACACGACACTCAACTGCCCGCCACGCGCGGGGCACTCTTCGAACGGGTCTGTTCGTTGATCTGGCCTGAGCATGATGCTGATCGGCAGGAGAACGGGCTCGGCCAAATCACCGAGGATCAGGCGCTGTCGTCGGCTGGCGCTATCATGGCGGCGCTTCTGTTCGCCGGCGCCGAAGCGGTGACTCTTGCCGGTCCGGGACAGATTCAGGATAGCGATGTTCGCCTTGCCGAGCTCAAGGCATTGCCCGCCGCAGAGGCGGCACGGGCGGTCTACTCATCGAAGCTGTTCCACAGCGTGGGTGTTGGACGCGCGAAGCCGATCCACAGGGTTATCGCCGAATATCTTGCCGCGCGCTGGTTAGCCCAGCAGGCAGTGACGCCCCGTGCCCAACGCCGACTGCTCGCCCAGTTGCATGGAAGTGGCGGCGTGCCGGCCAGCTTGCGCGGTCTGCACGCGTGGCTCGCGTTCCACAGTCCCGCGATGGCCGAGAGGGTTATCACCGCGGACCCTTTCGGCGTGCTGCGCTATGGCGACACGGCGAATTTGACGGCCCCACAAGCCGATTGCATGTTCAACGCGCTCTGCGCCTTGGCTGAGGTCGATCCGTATTTCCGCGCGCAGGACTGGAACAGCCACACCGCCGGTGGCCTGATCACCCTTGGATTGCGCGACAAAGTCCAGACGACAATCGGCTCGGCAGAAAGCAATGGGCACTTACGATCACTACTGATTGAAGCCCTCAAGAATACTCCACTTGCTGGCGATCTCGCGGACACGCTGGAAGCCGTCATGTTGTCGGCCGGACGCTTTTACGGCGAACGCAGGGATGCCGCCCAAGCGCTGCTCCCGTATCGGAATCGGGCCTGGTGGCAGCAGGCTATAGCCGAGCTGCGCAGTCAGGGCACCGAAGATTCGACCCGGCTCGCGGGGGATCTGATTGTGGAAATCGACTGCGGCGTTTCCGACGATCTCCTCGTTGCGACCCTGTTCGCCGAGATGGGCGTTACCATGAGCCCGCTACCGCGAAGGAGGAAGCGTCGCGTTCACACGCTCCACGGCTATGACCGGATTATCGATGCACTGCAGCCATCGCGGCTCGTCCGCGTGCTCGACCTCGTCACCGAGTATCGCGCTCTGCTTGATAAGGACGATTGGAAGAATAGGAACGAAGTTGCCGACATTGTTGCCCACCTAATTGTGCGCGCTATCGATGAAAAGGTGGTTGGTCCGAATGACGCTGCGAGCCTGTGGCACTGGCTTGGCGCCCTGAAGTATTCCGAGGGCTCCCTTCGCGAGGAGAAGCAGAAACTTCAGGCGCGCCTTGGCGAGAATGATAGCTTGCGCCGCGCGATCCAGCACCACGTGCTTTATGTAGTGCGTCCTCGTTCGACCATGTGGATGTCAGATATAGATCTTAGCAGACGCATGGTCGGCTTGGCGGGCCGGAATAAGGATGTGGCTTGGTTTCTCGATCGTCTTGCCGGCGCTGACAACAAGGACTCGGCGTTGCGCGAAGACTGGTGCGATCTCATGCGGCTAGGCACCGGGCCGAACGGGATCGATCCGGCTGTTCGGACGGCAAGTCACAAATTCCAGCGCGGCGATGCGCAGCTCGAAGCGTTCGTGCACAAGCTTGAGCATCCCAAAAAGTCGGCATGGGAGCGCAAACGCGAGCGCGAGGCTGCCAAGCGAGAAAAGAAAAGGCGGATCGCGAACGAAACGCATCGGCGGCAGTATGAAGCAAATAAGAGCGCTCTTCGTGCCGGCGTGCTTGGCGCCATAGTTGCTCCGGCGAAGGCCTACCTCGGACTTTTCCATGATCTGGCGCGCGAGCAGCCGCGACGGGATCGAATCGCTGAATGGCTTGGCCCCGCTCTCACCGACGACGCGATGGTCGGCTTTGAAGCTGTCCTGAAACGCACTGACCTACCCACGCCCGCGGAGGTCGCGCAAGGCTTCGCCAACGGCACGACGTGGAATTATTCATACGCGATTATGGCTGGCCTTCTGGCAAGGCAGCGCAATGGGGAGGGCTTCGCGGACCTTAGCACTGAGGTGCGGACGATCGGTCTACTGCTGTGTCATAACGATCGCGGCATGTGTGTCGACGGCGATGACGACGTATCCTCACTTCGTGACGCACTCGAAGCTCACGTCATCCCAACGCAGAAAGACCGTGAGAATTTTGCCCGGCTGTGGATCGAGCCGTCGCTCGCCGCCGGATGTTCACATGTTCCCGGCCTTTACATGCTGGCCCATGACGAAGAATGGCAAGCGACTGGCGCGGTGCTCGCCGCAACGTGGCTCACAAGCTTCCACAACGTGCCGGAGCGCGTCGAGCTTGAATTGATCGATTGCCTCACTCATTCGGGCGCGCTCGCGACCCTAAGGTCCATCGCCGCCGCGCGCTCTGGCACAGCGTTTCGCAACTTTGATCATATGCTGACATGGCTGGCGGTTGACGTGCTGGTGCGCTTCGAGGCTGTGCTGCCCGACCTTGTAGGAATTGGCACTCGAAACCCGGAGTTCATCTGGTTCCTGCGCAACCGGCTGCAGTTTGAACGACGCGGGACTATGCTGCCGCTGTCCATCGCGCAGGCGAAATGGGTGGTTTCGGAGTTTCGCGCGCAATGGCCCTACGTGGTGCTGGAGGGAAGCGGCTCGGGCGATACAAACCCGTATGATGCGACCGATTTCCTGCGCGCATTTATCCACCGACTGGCTAATGATACCGGCGCTGAGGCGAGCGAGGCGATGCAAGCGCTCATTGCGGAGCCGGCGGACACATATAGCGATCTAATCCTGCACATGGCCGCGGAGCAGCGGCAAAAGCGTGCTGAGGAAAGCTTCTTACCATTGCTGCCGAAGAACTTAGAGGAGCTGCTAAAGGAAGGCCCTCCAGCGAATGCTGAAGATCTCAAGTCTCTGGTGCTTGAGGAGCTTGCGGTCGCACAGAAGAAGCTGATTGGCGATGATCTTGATCAGATCCGTGACTTCTGGTCCGACCAGGGCATCCCCTATGACGAGAATCGGTGCCGCGACCGCCTGGCTGCGATGATCGGCCCCGAGCTGTCGCGCTATGATGTCCAGCGCATTACCGAAGCCGATATGCCAAAGACCAAACGAGCCGATCTAGCGTTCGCACGCGGGCAGCTGCAGCTCCCGATGGAGGTGAAAGGCCAATGGCATCCGGAGGTCTGGGATGCCGCAACCGGCCAGCTCGACGTAAAATACTTGAGTGACTGGCGCTCCGAACAGCGCGGCATCTACTGCGTGCTGTGGTTCGGTGACCTGCCGTCCAAATCCGGCAGGCGGTTGAAGGCGCCGCCGGCCGGGGTCGAGAGACCCACGACCGCGGATGAGATGCGTCAGAGGCTAATCGAGCGCATCCCGGAAGCCCGCCGGGCCTTGATCGATGTGGTGGTGCTCGATTTAACTGCCGGCAAGCCTTCGTAGGGCCGCGCATTCGCAGCTGCTGTCGCGCCGAGTCACTCCCCTTGACACCGTGACGCTCCTCTGCTAGGAATATAGTGCGCTCGCGAGCTGCGTCCGGACCTTAGGGCTCCGGCGGCGGCGGGCGCGGGAGTCACAAGCCGCTCGGGCGTTGCGCCGGGCGGCTTTTGTTTTGTCCGTCGTGTCCGGCGCGGGCGCCGGAGGGGAGGGTGCGATGCCGAGGTTTCTTGCCGAGGAGGTGGTGGCGCGGGTGCGGGAGCTTTACGAAGGGACGGCGCTCACCCATGCGAAGATCGCCGCCGAGACCGGGGTGGGGGCGAGCACGGTGAGCGTGATCGCGGAGCGGGAGGGGTGGGCGCGCCACCCCGAGGCGAAGCGGAAGTCGCGGCTCGAGGAGGAGCGGCGCGAGGCGATCCTGCGCCTGCGGGAGGCGGGCGTCCCGGCGGTTAAGATCGCCGCGACGGCGGGGTGCCACCGCAACACCGTCGCGCGGATCGCGCCGCTGAGGCCCGCCGCCGCGCCCTGGCCCCTCGCCGGGGTGGAGGCGGGGCCGGTGCCGGAGCGCCTCGCCGACCTCCACGCCGCGCTGATGAGCCCCGACCTGCGCAAGGCCGAGGCCGCGCCGCTCCTCGTGCGCTGCGCCGCGGCGCTCGGGGCCGAGGCGCTCGTGCGGCCGGACGCCCAGGTCGAGCGCACAGCCCAGGCCCTCGCGCGCCTCGCCTTGCGCGTCGCGGCCCTGCCCGACGAGGGCCCCTATGCCGCCGCGGGCGCCGACGACCGGTACAGGGGGCCGGCGACCTTCGATGAGACGCACGAGCTGATCGAGGATCTCGTGCGCCGGTACGAGGCCTTCGCCGCGAGGGAGGACGCCGAGGCGGCGGCCGGCCCGGCGTGAGACGGCGGGCGCTCCCGCCGGGACCCGCGGCGCGCCCGCCGCCGGGCTGCCGGGTTCCCTGTCCGGCCGGCTTCGCTTATCCG
>DASVVU010000364.1:0-6507 GCA_036386395.1 Beijerinckiaceae bacterium
ATTCCCTGGTCCATGGCGCTGCGCGATCTGCGGCGGGAGCCGGCGCGGGGCGGGGTGCGGGAGGAGCCGTTGCGGGCGGCGGCGGCGCTCGGGGCGCTCGGGCTCACCTCGTGGCGCGGGCGTTCGGGGCGGCGGTACGTCGTCGGCGTGCATCCCCTGACCGAGGCCGAGGCGCTCGCGGTCGCCGACGCCGTGATGATCGCGGTGCGGCGCGACGACGATGGGATCGCGGCGGTGGTCGAGCCCGCGGCGGCAGGGGCCGGCTTCGGGACGGCTGCCAAGCGGGCCTGGGTGAGCCGGGCGCGGGCGCTCGGCGCGACCGAGCTGCACGTCCACCGCCTCGCAGAGGACGAGGGTGCGCGTCAGGCTATCGTCGCCGATCTCCTCGCGGACGAGGCCACCCTCACAGGGCTTGCGCGAGATGCGCCAGCACCGGGTCGGTGACGCCGATCTCGATCAGATGCGCGTGGGTCTGGCGCACGTAGTCGGGGTTCGGGCCCGACACGCCGACGCCCTGGCGGACGAGTCTCAGAAGCTCGTCCTCGGGCAGGCGCCCGGCGTACTGCGGGTGGCGCCGGTCGACTACGTAGGCGAGAGCCGCGACCGTCCCGCCGCCGTCGAGCCGCACGGGCAGGCGGCGCTCGACGTAGACGCCGGTGACCTGCTCGCGGGCGCGAAGGTACGCGACCGTCTCGCCCGCCTCTTCGGCGGCGACCCGGAACGCCACCCCGTGGCAGCGCCCGCCCCGGTCGAGGCCGAGGACGAGCCCCGGGCGCTGCGGCGTGCCGCGGTGGACGTGGCTGAACACGCACAGCGCCCGGTGGTAGCCGTTGAGCCGGGCGTGGCGGCGCTCGACGTACGGGAACCCCGGCCGCCACATGAGCGAGCCGTAGCCGAACACCCAAAGGTCCGCCTTCTCCCGGCCCGCCTCCGGGCCGCTCAATTCCGCCATGGTTCGCCCGTCTTGCTCGCGGCGCGCGCTAGCAGCTACGAGGCGCCGGCACAATGACCCCGAGGGAGACCCCGATGAGCCCGGACGCGCCGCGCCGCCGCAGCCGGTTCTGGCTCTTCGCTCCCTTCGTGCTGCTGGCCCTCGTGGTCGCGGGCTGGACGGCGGCGTGGTTCGTGATCCGCGGGGAAGTGGAGAAGCGCCTCGACGCGCGCCTCGCCGCCGAGGCCGCGGCCGGGCGCCGATGGGAGTGCCCGGAGCGCGCGGTCGGCGGGTTCCCGTTCCGCATCGAGGTCCGCTGCGCCCGCGTGGCCTTCGCGGGGCCGGCCCTCGCCTTCACGGCCGGGCCGCTCCGGACGGTGACGCAGGTCTACCAGCCGCGCCACACCATCGTGGACCTCGATGGGCCGCTCCGCCTCACCGCCGGCGAGGCCGTGACCGAGGCGGCCTGGAGCGACCTCAAGGCGAGCCTCCAGCTCAAGAGCGGCGGCTTCGAGCGCGTCTCGCTCGCGGCCGAAGGCGTGAGCCTTCGGGTCACGGGGCTTCCGGCCGGCGAGGTCGCCGGAACGGCGCGCCGGTTCGAGGCGCACCTGCGGCCCGATCCGGCCCGCCCGGCCGACAGCGCGATCGAGGTCGCCGCGAGTCTCTCGGGCGCCGCCGCGCCGCTCCTCAACCAGCTCCTCGGCGGGGCCGAGAGCATCGACGCGGAGCTGCGGGCGAGCGTCACGCAGGCCCGACTCGGACGCGGCACGCCGCGCGACCGGATCGAGAGCTGGCGCGAGGCCGGCGGTCGCCTCGCCATCGGCTCGTTCACGGCGAGCCAGGGGCCGCGCCGCGTCGAGGCGTCCGGCGACCTCGGCCTCGATCCCCTGCACCGGCCGGCGGGCCATCTCGACCTCGCGGCCGCGGGGGTCGCCGATCTCCTGACCCAGCTCATCGGCCCTCTCCCTGGCGGCGGGGCGATCGAGGCCATCCAGGGCCGGATTCCTGCGCTCGGCCGGCGCGAGACCCCGGCGGACCCGAAGCTCAGGCGCCTGCCGCGCCTCACCTTCGCGGACGGGCGCCTCCACGTCGGCCCCCTCCCCGTCCCCCGCGTGCGGCTGCAGCCGCTGTATTGAGGTTCCGCAGGCGTTCGCTCACGCCATCGTCTCGAGCTCGGTGAAGCGGACCGGCATCAGGTCGCAGCGCCTGATGCCGTCGGCGTCCTTCTCGACGAGCGCGAGGTGCTGCGCCTCGACCGGGCCGAGCGGCATCACGAGCCGCCCGCCGGGCTTGAGCTGCTCGACGAGCGCCCGGGGCACCTCCTTGACGGCCGCCGCGGCCAGGATCTTGTCGAACGGCGCGTGCTCGGGCCAGCCGCGCGAGGCGTCGCCGACCCTAGTCTAAGCCGTCCGCGGGCCGCAAGGCCCGGGCCTTCGGGCGCGTGGTGCGGAACTGGCCGCGCTCGATCGCCACGAAGACCAGGACGACGAGGGCGAGCGCCGTGAACCACCACATCTGCGCCGTGCCGACGCCGAGCCAGGCAAAGGCAAAGGCCGTCGCGAAGGCCGCGGTCATGCCCGGCACGACGGAGGGGCTGTTGCGGCCTGACGCGGAGACCGCTGCGAACAGGGCGACCGCCGCCGCGAGCGCTCCCACGACGCCGAGCTCGTACCACAGCTCGAACAGGATGGTGTTCGGGGCGTTCACCGGCAGAAGCCCCTCGAGCCGTCCGCGCAGCGCCGTCTCGAAACCGTGGCCCGTGATCAGCCGCTCGGGCTCGCCCGCGACGATCGAGCGCCAGATGCGCAACGTGCGCGGGATCGAATGGCCGGTCTCGAGGACGAGGCCGGCGAGCGGCCGCATCGCGAACGGGATCAGCGGCGCGAGCGCGAGGAGGCCGGCGCCCGCCCAGGCCACGGCGGCTACGCCGCGGCGGCCGGCCGCCGCCGTCAGGCCGTAGGCGAGGGCGCCGGCCGCGAAGGCGATCGGCGGGGCGCCTTGCGGCCCGAGCAGCGTCGCGAGCCCGACGAGGGCCGCGACGCCGAGCGCCTCGAAGGGGCGTCCGCGGGAGTTGAGCCACGCCGCCGCCGGCCAGACCATGAGGGCAAGGGCGGTCAGCCCCCGGTCGAGGTTCTGGGCCACGACCTCCGGGGTGCGCTGGACCGGCACGCCGAATACGGCAACGGCGCAGCCGACCGCCGCCGCGAGCACGACCCCGACCGGCACGAGGTAAAGGTTCGCCGAGCGCATCCGGTCCGGCAGGGCAAGGTAGCCGGCGACCGCCATGGCAATCGTCGCCGCGATGTTGAGGAGGCGCTCCGAGGCCTGCGCCGGGAACGGCGTCCAGATCAGGGAGAGGCAGCACCACAGGAAGGCGACGCCGGCCGCGATCCCGGCGGGCGAGCGGGCGATCGCCCGCGCGGTCGCTGCGACCGGGCGCTGCGCCCCGTCGATCGCGGCCGCGATCACGATGAGGAAGACGCCGATCGGGATCAGCACCACGAGGCCGCGCCGGGTCACGAGCGCCGCCGTCGGCACGACGAGGACGAGCGTCGCGAAGCCGACCCGCCGCAACAGGGCGGCGGCCTCCGCGGCCGGATCGGCGGTGGTGGAAGAGACGCGCGCCATGGGACGTGGATGCCCGGGATCGGCGCCTGCCAGGCGCCTCTGGGCAGCCTAGCCGACTCCACGGGGCGTTTCTGTAGGCTCCTTGCAACAGTCGCGTGCGGCGCAACAAAGCCCTCAGCCCCCCGCCTCGCCCCCGCGCCCGCGGATCAGGTGGATGATACCCGAGAAGTCGGCGCCACCCTCGCCCCAGGCGTTGTGCAGGGCATAGACCTGGGCGGCGAGCGCGCCCATCGGGATCGAGGCGCCCGAGGCGGTCGCGGCCTCCTGGGCAAGCCGGAGGTCCTTCCACATCAGCGCCGAGGCGAAGCCCGGCTTGTAGCCCGAGTTCGCCGGCGAGGCCGGCACCGGGCCCGGCACCGGGCAGTACGAGGTGAGCGACCAGCACTGGCCGGACGAGGCCGAGGCGACATCGAACAGGGCTTGGTGCGACAGGCCGAGCTTCTCGGCGAGCACGAAGGCCTCGCAGACCCCGATCATCGAGACGCCGAGGATCATGTTGTTGCAGATCTTGGCGGCTTGGCCCGCCCCCGCTTCGCCGCAGTGGACGACGCGCTTGCCCATCTTCGCGAGGATCGGCTCGGCCTTGGCGAAGGCGTCTCCGGTCCCGCCGCACATGAAGGTCAGGGTTGCGGCCTTCGCCCCCCCGACCCCGCCCGAGACCGGCGCGTCGAGGGAAAGGCAGCCGCGCTCTTTCGCCATGGCGTGAGCCTTGCGGGCGCTCTCCACGTCGATGGTCGAGGAATCGATCAGGAGGGCGCCGGGCTTCGCGGCCGGCAGGATTTCTTGCCACACCGACAGCACGTGCTTGCCGGCCGGCAGCATGGTGACGACGACATCGGCCTCGCGCACCGCCTCGGGACCGGAGCCGGCGATCCGCGTTCCCTCGGCCGCCGCGGCATCGCGGGAGGCCGGCACGAGGTCGAAGCCGACGACCGCGTGCCCGGCCTTGACGAGGTTCTGGGCCATCGGGCCGCCCATGTTGCCGAGGCCGATGAAGGCGATGGTGGTCATTCAGGCGTCCCCCCTTGCTGTTTCAGGCGGCGCATGAGCCCCTCAAGGTCCAGAGCGCCGCGCCCGCCATGTATAGCCCGCTCAGCCCATGAAGCAGCAGGTGCCCCGGCGCCGACAAGCCCCGCTCGGCGAGAAGGATCGCGATGTCGCCGATCGGAATCAGCACCGTGAGGGCGAGCACGATCCCGACCGCCCGGGGGCTCACGAAGAGGGCGAGAGCCGCGACATAGAGGCCGAAGGTGAGGTCGCGCACCCCGAGCGCGGCGACATAGCGAAGGCCGGTGCCCTCCGCCGGGATGCCGAAGATCGCGGCCCCGAGCCGGGGCGAGACGATGAGGACGAGGCCGAGGGCAATGAGGCCGATCGCCGGCGCCAGCACGATCCAGATGCCGGGACTGCGCAGGCGCAGGGGTTCGGGAGCGCTCAATTCCCGCCGATCAGCTTGCGGGCCACGATGACGCGCATGATCTCGTTCGTGCCTTCGAGAATCTGGTGGACGCGCAGGTCTCGGACGATCTTCTCGATGCCGTAGTCCGAGAGGTAGCCGTAGCCGCCGTGGAGCTGGAGGGCGTCGTTTGCGACCTTGAAGCCGACGTCGGTGGCGAAGCGCTTGGCCATGGCGCAGCGCATGGTCGCGTCCGGCTCGTCGCGGTCGTAGGCGGCCGCCGCCGCGTAGAGGAAGAGGCGCGCGGCCTCGAGCTCGGTCGCCATGTCGGCGAGGCGGAACTGCAGCGCCTGGAACTCGGTGAGCTTTTTGCCGAAGGCGCGGCGCTCGCGCATGTAGGCGAGGGCCTTGTCGAGGGCGGCCTGCGCGCCCCCGACCGAGCAGGCCGCGATGTTGAGCCGGCCGCCGTCGAGCCCCGCCATCGCGATCTTGAAGCCCGTGCCCTCCTCGCCGAGGCGGTTCTCGACGGGCACGCGCGCGCCGTCGAAGATCACGGCCCGGGTCGGCTGGGCGTTCCAGCCCATTTTCCTCTCATTGGCCCCGAGCTGCACGCCCGGCGTGTCGCCCGGCACCACGAGGGTCGAGATGCCGGACGGGCCCTCGCCGCCGGTCCGAGCCATGACGACGTAGAGGTCGCCGGCGCCGGCGCCCGAGATGAACTGCTTCTGGCCGTGGAGCACGTAATGGTCGCCGTCGCGTGACGCGCGGGTCTTGAGGGCCGCGGCGTCGGAGCCGGCGCCGGGCTCGGTCAGGCAGTAGCTCGCGAGGGTCTCCATGGTGACGAGCTTCGGCAGCCACTTCTGGCGCTGCGCGTCCGACCCGAAGCGGTCGATCATCCAGGCCGCCATGTTGTGGATCGAGATGTAGGCCGAGACCGTCGGGCAGCCCGTCGCCAGCGCCTCGAAGATCAGCGCCGCGTCGAGGCGCGTGAGCCCCGAGCCGCCGACGTCCTCGCCGATGTAGACCCCACCCATCCCGAGCGCCGCCGCCTCGCGCATCTCCGCCACGGGGAAGTGCTTCCTCTCGTCCCATTCGACGGCATGCGGCGCGAGCTTCTCGGCCGCGAACTGACGCGCCATGTCGCGAATCGCGACGTGATCGGGGGAGAGGGCGAAGGCGGTCATTCGGGGCGCCAGTCGCTGAGCGCAATCACACGCATCGCATGCGCCGTCCCAGCCAGCTTGCGAACAAAGCGCCGGTCCCCGGTCACCAGCGTATCGGCACGCGCCTCAGCCTGGGCGAGGAAGACGCAATCGGCGAACGGATGATCAAGTTCCAGCGAGAGCGCGAAGCTCCGGTCGATCAGCGGCTCGGTTGCCTCGAGCGGCGGGAGCGTCGCTCGTAGTCGCATGAAAGCAGCCGCCGCGTATTCGGCCGAAATCTGCTTCCGACGTACGGCCTTCGTAAGCGCGCCAGATATCTCTATCCGGATAAGGTCCGGCGCAGTCAGCTTCGGCACGGAGAGCAGTATCCGCGCCGCAATTCCCGAGTG
>DASVVU010000365.1:0-5685 GCA_036386395.1 Beijerinckiaceae bacterium
CGCCTGCCGCATCATCAAGACGGCGCGGCGCTTGAGCATCAAGACGGTCGCCGTATTCTCGGACGCCGACCGCGACGCGTTGCACGTCGAGATGGCGGACGAGGCGGTTCACATCGGCCCGGCTCCAGCGGCGCAGTCCTACCTGGTCATCGAAAAAATCGTGGACGCCTGCCGACAGACGGGCGCCCAAGCCGTGCATCCGGGCTACGGCTTCTTGTCCGAGCGCGAGGCATTCCCGCAGGCGCTGGCGGCGGCGGGCGTCGTGTTCATCGGCCCTAACCCGCGCGCCATCGCGGCGATGGGCGACAAGATCGAATCGAAGCGCGCGGCCGCAGCGGCGCGGGTCTCGACGGTGCCAGGCTTTTTGGGCGTAATCGAGAGCCCCGATCACGCCGTCTCGATCGCCAACGACATTGGTTATCCGGTGATGATCAAGGCCTCGGCCGGCGGCGGCGGCAAGGGCATGCGCATCGCACACTCGGCCGGGGAGGTTGCGGACGGCTTCGCGCGGGCGAAGTCGGAGGCGGCGTCCTCCTTCGGCGACGACCGGGTGTTCGTGGAAAAATTCATCACCGACCCGCGCCACGTCGAAATCCAGGTGCTCGGCGACAAGCACGGCAACGTCGTCTTTCTCGGCGAGCGCGAGTGCTCGATCCAGCGCCGGAACCAGAAGGTCATCGAGGAGGCGCCCTCGCCCCTCCTCGACGAGGCGACGCGCCGCAAGATGGGCGAGCAGGCGGTCGCCCTCGCCAAGGCCGTCGGCTACGATTCCGCCGGCACGGTCGAGTTCGTGGCCGGCCAGGACCGCTCCTTCTACTTCCTCGAGATGAACACGCGGCTCCAGGTCGAGCACCCGGTCACCGAGATGGTCACCGGCATCGACCTCGTCGAGGAGATGATCCGGGTCGCGGCGGGGGAGCCCCTGCGGCTCAAGCAGAAGGACGTGCGCCTTTCCGGCTGGGCGGTCGAGAGCCGCATCTACGCCGAGGACCCGACCCGCAACTTCCTGCCCTCCACCGGGCGCCTCGTCACCTACCGCCCGCCGCCGGAAGGGGAGCGGGACGGGGCGAGCGTGCGCAACGACACCGGCGTCACCGAGGGCGGCGAGATCTCGATCTACTACGACCCGATGATCGCGAAGCTCGTCACCCACGCGGCGACGCGCGAGGAGGCGATCGCGGCGCAGTCGCGGGCCCTCGACGCCTTCGCGATCGACGGCATCCGCCACAACATCCCGTTCCTCTCGGCCCTCATGGAGCACCCGCGCTGGCGCGAGGGCCGGCTCTCGACGGGGTTCATCGCCGAAGAGTTCCCGGACGGGTTCAGGCCGGCGGCGCCGCAAGGCGAGGTCGCCATGCGCCTTGCCGCCGTCGCGGCGGCGATCGACCACAAGCTCAACGAGAGGAAGCGCCGCATCTCGGGCCAGATGCGCGACCCGCGGTTCGTGCGCTTCGAGCGGGAGCGGGTGGTGCTGCTCGGCACGGAGCGGCATGAGGTCACGGTCGAGGACATCGACGGCGGCGAGGCGATCGTCTTTGCGGACGGCACGTCGTGGCCGGTGGAGTCGCGCTGGCGGCCGGGCGAGCCGGTGTGGACCGGCGCCGTCGGCGGCCTCGCCGTCGCCGTGCAGGTGCGCCCCATCCTCAACGGGGTCGTGCTCTCGCACGCGGGCGCCTCCGCCGAGGCGCGGGTCTACACGCGGCGCGAGGCGGAGCTTGCGGCGCTCATGCCCGAGAAGGCCGTCAGCGGCGCCGGCAAGCAGCTCCTCTGCCCCATGCCCGGGCTCGTCAAGGCGATCCTGGTCAAGGCCGGTCAGGAGGTGAAGTCCGGCGAGCCTCTCGCCATCGTCGAGGCCATGAAGATGGAGAACGTCCTGCGCGCCGAGCGCGACGTCTCGGTCGCGAAGGTCATGGCGAAGGAGGGGGATTCGCTCGCCGTCGACGCGGTGATCCTGGAGTTCGCGTGAAGCGCCTGTGATGAGCCGATCAAGCCATGTCCCTCGCCTGATGTTGATCGGCTTGCTGGCCGCGTCCGGGGCTGCGGCCGATCCGGCCTCTCCGGCCCACAACGTCGAGCTTCGGTTCACGCTCTTGGGGATTCCGGCGCAGCCGCGGCCCGGCAAACCGATCCTGAGGACCCGGAGGGTGGAGATCCAGACCCGGGCCGAAGGCACCTTCTTCTTCGAAAGCGAATGGGACATGGGGGATCCCCTGCGAACGCAAGGGCCGGTCCGGACCACGGGCGCGCTGCGCAGGGCGACGCCCATCGGCTCCCGAAGCCAGGTGACGGTCGACGCCGGGACTTATTTCATCGTGGCCATGTTCGACCATCCCGGGGCCGAGGAGCACATCTCGATCACGTTCAAGGACGGCGTCTGCCGCGCCGATGTCCAGCACAAGAGGAAGCCGGGCGCTTCGTGGGAGCTCACGAACCGGCGCACCGGGGAGAAGGTGCGGCTTGCAGAGCTGAAACTCTCGCAGATCACCTGCAGGATGCCGGCTCTCGTGAGTTGATCGGCCTGCCCATGCCCCTCTATTTCGCTTACGGCTCGAACATGGACTTGGCCGCCATGCGCTCGCGCTGCCCGGCGTCGCGGCCGGTCGGGATCGCGCGGCTGCCGCGGCACCGGCTCGTGATCGTGCGCGAGGGCTACGCCTCGGTCGTGCGCGACCCGCGCCGCACGGTCTTCGGCCTGCTCTGGGACTTGGCGCTTGCCGACGTGCCGGCCCTCGACCGCTACGAGGCGGTCGCGAGCCGGCTCTATGTCAAGACGAGCCAGCCGGTGCTCACCGACCGCGGCCCGAAGCGCGCGCTGATCTACGTCGCGACGGGCGCGGCGGGAGGCCCCGCCCGGCCGGGCTACGTCGAGGCGGTGATCGCCGCCGCCGAGGCGGCGGGCCTGCCGGCGGCCTATCTCAAGGAGCTCGCCGCGCTCCTGCCGCCGGGCGCCGGGCGTGCCGCTGTGGCGAGCGAGCCGGCCGAGACTGCGCCAACGGTGAAGGTACGCCCGCGCTGGGCCTCGCCCTTGCAGGTCGAGCCCGACGGCCTGTAGCGTCCGGGCGCTTCGCGCCAGCCGCGTCCCGAGGACCCGATGCCCGACCGCCGCTTCGTCCACGTCACCATCCGGGGCCGCGTCCAGATGGTGGGCTTCCGCGCGTACGTCGAGAGTAACGCCGTCGAGCGCGCCCTCGACGGCTGGGTCCGCAACCGCGAGGACGGCGCCGTCGAGGCCGTCTTCGCCGGTGCCGCCGCTAAGGTCGAGGAGATGCTGGAACTCTGCCGCAAGGGCCCCCGCGGCGCCAAGGTCGAGAGCCTCGACGTGCGCGAGGAGGAGGCCGCGGGCCTCATCCCGTCGTCGCGGCCGTCGGGCTTCTACGTCATGCCGACGGTGTGAAGCATCTTCCGGAGGAGAGGCCGAGTCACGGCGGAGCCGCGATCCGGGTGAGGGGTCGCCCTTTCTATCGCATCAGTAACCCTCGTCGCGCAGTTTGCGCAGCAGCTCGGCGCTCGATTCCTTCATTTGCGGCAACGTGGCTCTAAACGCTGCAAGGTCATCCAGCGGCAGCGGCTTCCGCGGGCGCTGAACAGGCTCGGCGCGCAACCGCGCGACGGGTCGACCGCGGCGCGTGATGACGACTTCCTTGCCCGCCTCGACCTTGTCGAGCAATGCACTCAAATGTGCCCTGGCTTGAGTTAGACTGACCGAGATCATTGTTTCCCCTCCGCCTTCTCCACCGGCCCGCCCGCCTCCCGCCACGCCCCGAAGCCGCCCTCGATGTGGGCGACCGGCTTGAGCCCCATCTCCTTTGCGGTCGCGGCGGCAAGCGCCGAGCGCATGCCGCCGGCGCAGAAGAAGACGAAGCGCTTGTCCTCGGCGAAGACCGGCTTGTGGTAGGGGCTGTCGGGGTCGATCCAGAACTCGAGCATGCCGCGGGGGCAGTGGAAGGCACCGGGGACGCGGCCCTCGCGCTCGAGCTCGCGCGGGTCGCGCAGGTCGACGAGCACCACGTCGTCGCGGCCGTGCAGCTTCACGGCCTCGGCGGCCGGGACGGTCTCGATCCTGGCGTTCGCGTCCGCCACCATGGCCTTGTAGCCGCGCGTGATCGTCTGGGGCATTGTCTTCCGGTCCTCGTTGCCCGGAGAGCTTCAAGGAGGGAGCGCATGAGGTCAACCGGAGGCCGTCCGTGACCGGGTTCTCGCTCCTCGACTACGCGGCCCTCGCCTTCTTCGTCGCCGCCTGGGCGACCTACCACTTCGGGATCGAGACCACCCGGGCGGGCGGGCGCGGCCTCAACCGCATCATGGACGGCCACCGCCGCCTGTGGATGGAGCGGATGCTGTCGCGCGAGAACCGCATGGTCGACACGGGCATCATGGCGGCGCTGCAGAACGGCACCGCCTTCTTCGCCTCGACCTCGCTCATCGCCGTCGGCGGCACGCTGACTCTGTTCAAGTACACCGAGGACGTCCTCACCGTGTTCGCCGGGATGCCGTTCGGGCTCGCCACGACCCGGGTCGCCTGGGAGCTCAAGGTGATCGGGCTCGCGGTGATCTTCGTCTACGCCTTCTTCAAGTTCGCGTGGTCCTACCGCCTGTTCAACTACGCCGCGATCCTCATGGGCGGGGTGCCCCTGCACGCGGAGCGGGACACGGCCGAGGCGAAGGCCGCGGTCGACCGGGTCGCGGCGCTGCACGTCGTCGCCGGCAAGCACTTCAACCGCGGCCAGCGCGCCTTCTTCTTCGCCCTTGCCTACCTCGGCTGGTTCGTGTCGCCTTACGTGTTCATCGCCGCGACCGGGGCGGTGCTCTACGTGATCTGGCGCCGGCAGTTCGCCTCCGACGCCATCGCGGCCCTCGGAGGCTGAAGACGTGCGCCCGAGCCCCGAGGAGATCGAGGCCCGCATCCTCTCGGCCCTCGCCGAGCGTGGGCCAGACCGCACGGTCGGCCCGACCGACGTCGCCCGGGCGTTGGCCGGCGACCGTCCCGACCAATGGGGCCCGCTGATGCCGCCGATCCGCCGCGCCGCGGTCAAGCTCATGAAGGCGGGCCGCCTCGTCATCCTGCGCAAAGGACGACCCGTCGACCCGGACGATTTCAAGGGGGTGTACCGGCTGGCGCTAGCGGGCGCGCCTTCGGGGACGGGGGGCTGACCCGGTGCCTCACCGCCCCGGCAGCAGCGCGTCGGTGTAGCCGGCGAGGCGGTAGGCGATGAGGCCGATCCATTCCTTGACGGCGATGTCGAGGCGGCGAAGGCCGTTGGCCGTGAAGGCGAAGGGGCGCCGCGCGTCGGAGGGGCCCGGGGTGCGGTAGTCGACCGGGTTGGGCGTGACCGGGAACCCGGCCCGGCGGAAGGCGCCGACGGCGCGGGGCATGTGCCAGGCCGAGGTCACGAGGAGCCAGCGCTCGCCCGCCTTCGGCGCCGCGAGGGGAAGGGAGAACAGCGCGTTCTCCCGCGTCGTGCGCGAGCGGTCCTCGAGGATGAGGCGCGCGGTGTCGAGGCCGAGGGTCGCGGCGAAGCGGGCCAGCGCCGCCGATTCGGCGGGGTCGTCGAAGATGAGCGTCCCGCCGCCGCCCGAGAACAGGATCTTCGCATCCGGATGGCGCCGGGCGAGGTCGCCCAACGCGATCGCCCGCTCGCCCGCCTCGTTCACAGTGAGCTGGCCGCGGGCAATGGTCTCCTCGGC
>DASVVU010000366.1:0-10691 GCA_036386395.1 Beijerinckiaceae bacterium
TCCGCCGTGAGCTGCACCTTCACCGACTCCGTCGCCGCGATGAGCTTCGGGCTGGTGATCTTGGCGATCTGCCCGAACAGCGGGAAGTAGGTGATCGCCGCGATCAGGCAGCCGGCGAGCAGGATCGGCTTGCGGCCGATCTTGTCCGACAGCCAGCCGAACAGGATGAAGAACGGCGTGCCGATCAGGAGCGAGAGCGCGATGAGGAGGTTCGCCGTCGTGCCGTCGACCTTCAGCGTCTGGGTCATGAAGAACAGGGCGTAGAACTGGCCCGTGTACCAGACGACCGCCTGGCCGGCGGTGCCGCCGAGGAGCGCGAGGATCGCGATCTTGGCGTTCTCCCAGCGGCCGAACGCCTCCGTGAGCGGCGCCTTCGAGCGGGTGCCCTCGGCCTTCATCTTGGCGAAGGCCGGGCTCTCGGCGAGCTGCAGCCGGATCCAGATCGAGAAGCCGAGCAGGATGATCGACAGCAGGAACGGGATGCGCCAGCCGTAGTCGGCGAAGGCCTCCGGCGTCATGCTGAGGCGCAGCGTCAGGATCACGACGAGCGACAGGAACAGGCCGACGGTCGCGGTGGTCTGGATCCACGAGGTGTAGAAGCCGCGCCGCCCCTGCGGGGAGTGCTCGGCCACGTAGGTCGCGGCGCCGCCGTACTCGCCGCCGAGCGCGAGGCCCTGCAGCAGGCGGCAGATGATGAAGAGCGTCGGCGCCGCGTAGCCGATCGTCTTGAAGCCGGGCAGGAGGCCGACCACGAAGGTCGCGATGCCCATGATCGTCATGGTGACGAGGAAGGTGTACTTGCGGCCGATGAGGTCGCCGAGGCGGCCGAAGAACAGGGCGCCGAAGGGACGCACGGCGAAGCCCGCCGCGAAGCCGAACAGGACGAAGATGAACTTCGCCGTGTCGTTGTCGCCGGGCACGAAGTTCGCCGCGATGTTCGCCGCGAGCGAGCCCGCGAGGTAGAAGTCGTACCACTCGAAGACGGTGCCGGCCGAGGAGGCGATGATCACCTTCCTCTCTTCGGCGGTCATGGGGCGCGGAGCGGCATCGACCCGCGTTGCCCCGGTTGCAGTCGCCATGTCGTTTCCTCCACAGTTCGGCGGCGTCGCGCCGTAGAAGCTGCCGCCGGCGCGCTTTCGAGCGGCGCTCGCGGCGTCCCGAACGCGCCGCCCGGGACTAAGCCGGGCGGGCGCACTCCCCCTCCTTGGGTGCGCTACCCCTAGCTGAGGCGGGAGCGGCGGAAAATGACCAATTGGTCTTGAGACTTAAGTCGAGGCGGGGACGGCCGGGCGTGACTCGGGGCCGGCCCTCGGCTATGCTCGCCGGCGAGGAGGCGGAGTAACGGAGTGTCGTTTCATGCGACGCCTATTGCCTTCCCTCGTCCTTTCCGCCGCAGCCCTCGCCTTTGCGTCCTTCGCGGATAGCGCCTCCGCAGCGCCGCGCGCCGGCCACGGCTTCAGGGGCGGCGGCAAGCCGGCCTTCGCGGTCCATCGCGGCGTCCGGCACGCGGGCCTGCACCGGTTCGGCCACGGCCGCTTCGCGCACCACCGCTTCGGGCACGGCTTTCGCCGCGGCGCCTTCGGGGGCGCCTGGGTCTACGGCGACGGTTACGGCTACCCTTATGGTGCGCCGGTGAACGTCGCGGTGGAGCAGAACGTCATGACCGGCGGCTACGGCCCGCCGAGCGTCCTCGACCTCCCGGCCTCGACCGGCATCCGTACCGAGAGCGCCGCGCAGCCGGTGATCTACGTCATCCGGTCCGGCCCCCGCCCGCTCATGCGCAAGGGCTCTCGGGGCGGGGCGAAGGTGGCCTCGCTCCCGGGCGGCCGCGCGGCGGAGCCGGCCGCAACCGGCAGCTTAGGCCCGCGCATCGTCGAGGTCACGGCGCCGCGCGGGTTCTAGGCCCTGACTCTAGCCGTCCTTGGGCCCGAGCCGGGTCGTGAGGGCGTAGAGGGCGACCGCGGCGGCGTTCGAGACGTTGAGGCTCCTGATCGCGCCCGGCATGTCGAGCCGGCCGACGGCGTCGCAGCATTCGCGGGTGCGCTGGCGCTGGCCCTTGCCCTCGGCCCCGAGCACGAGGGCGAGCGGCCGGCGCACGGCGACCTCGGCGAGCTCCACGTCGCCCTCGGAATCGAAGCCGACCCTGAGAAAGCCCCGCTCGCCGAGGGCGATCAGCGCCTCGGCGAGGTTGCGCACGACGAGGAACGGCACGTGCTCGAGCCCGCCGGAGGCGGACTTGGCCAGCACGCCCGTCGCCGCCGGGCTGTGCCGGGCCGTCGTCACGATCGCGTCGACCGCGAAGGCGGCTGAGGTGCGCACGATCGCGCCGACGTTGTGCGGGTCGGTGATCTGGTCGAGGACGACGACAAGCGCGTCGTCCGCAAGCGTCTCCAGGGTCGGGGAGGGCAGGGGGTCGGCCTCCAGGAAGAGGCCCTGGTGCACGGCGTCCGGGGGGCTGAGCCGGTTGATGGCGTCCGGGCGCACGATCTCGGGCGTGACCCGCAGCTCGCCCAGCTCCTCGGCGAGGCGCCGGGCCGCGTTCTCGGTGGCGAGCAGCCTTCGCACCCGCCGGCGCCCGTTGCGCAGGGCCTCGACCACGGGATGCCAGCCATAGAGGACGACGTGGTCCTCGCCGCCGCGCTCCCGGTCGCGATGCCCGGGCTCCCGCCCGCCCTTGCTTCGCCGTTCGCTCATCGCCATCCCGACCTTCCGAGCCGTCTCTACAAGGACGCGCGCGGCTTTCCTATATCGGGGAGGCTCATGGCGGGCTCGCGGTTGACACTCCCGGAGGCCCTCACCATAAGAGCGCCCTTCGCAATCGCCGGCCTTTTGATCTTGCCTCGGCCGGCGGTTCCGCGATGGGGGAATGTCCCGAGCGGCAAAGGGGGCGGACTGTAAATCCGCTGGCTTACGCCTTCGTAGGTTCGAGTCCTACTTCCCCCACCATTCCCGGCGTGCGAGTTTAGGCAACGGCCGCGGGTGTAGCTCAATGGTAGAGCAACAGCCTTCCAAGCTGATGACGAGGGTTCGATTCCCTTCACCCGCTCCAGCTTCCTGAACTCCTGTTGAAGTTGCAAAAATACCATTGCGGGCTCGGTCACGAGCCGGTAGGGCGCCTCCCAAACAAATCGAATGGGGGCACCCGATGATCCGCGCATTCTCCTTCGTTCTTCTTTGCCTAAGCTTGGCCGCCTGCACGATGGGCTACGGCGACAAGCTCGATCCGAGCCTCGTGCAGTCGCTCAAGGTGCAGCAGGTCAGCGTCACGGTCCCGCCCAACGCCACCTTCTGGTGGGGCGACGCCGAGCGCGCCTACGCCCGCTCGATCGGCCGCTCCGAGCTCGAGGCCGACGCCCTCGGGCGCACGCCGGAAGGGCGCGACTACATGCGCAGGCTCGCCTCCGAGCGGATCAAGGCGGCGTTCGAGGGCGAGCTCGTCGGCAAGGTGAACGGGACGCGTCCGGTCCGGGTCGAGGTCGTCATGCACGACATCAACGTGGCATCGGCGATCCAGCGCATCCTCGTCGGCGGCAACTACAGCATGAAGGCGACGGCGAACCTCGTCGACGCCCGCACCGGCCAGGTGATCGCCTCGAACTCCAACCTGTCGACCGCGGTCCCGGCCGGGAACGGGATTCTTGGCGCCGCCCTCGACCCCGCCTTCGGCGAGCCGATCGACCGCCTCGCCGGCAATCTCGCGAGCTCCTACCGGACTTGGCTGTTGAACATGTGAGCCGGCGCCAAGGCTCGCTCAAAGCGGGACGAGGCTTCGGCTGTGCCCGAACGCCGCCTTGACCTTGCCCGGCCGCCCATGATCTTAGGGGCGCGCGGACGGCTGGCCGCCGCAGCGGCGTTCCGCCGAAGGAGTGTAGCTCAACTGGCTAGAGCACCGGTCTCCAAAACCGGGGGTTGGGGGTTCGAGTCCCTCCACTCCTGCCAGGCGGTAAAGCAAATTCAGCAAGCACTTAGGGCTAACACGGGCGAGGCTGCTGGTCCCCTGCCGTTTTGGCGGGGGTTCGCCGGGGTTCAAAGGCTGCGGCTGGTATGAAGTGCAGGAGCAGTCGCTCTGCCTTCCCAACAACGCGATCCTCACCATACTGATCGCACCGGAGGAGAGTCTTGGACAGTCGCCGAGACCTCCCGCCCTGTGCTGCTGCCTGCCGCGGAGTGCGGCTGCCAGATTATCTGGCCGGCGGGTAGGGTCCCCCTCCGAACTCGCGAGAGGAATCTCTCTCGACTGCTGGTTTTCGGTGAACGGGTCGATGCTGCAGACCGCTCGGGCGCGCGGGTTCATCGAGGCTATCTCGCGGGATAAGCTTCTCGTCGAAAGCGATGCGCCGTTCCGTGGCAGCAAAGGCGATTTACGCGCCACGCTACATCGCCTCGCCGAAATTCTCGGGTGCGGCGTTGCCGACGTAGAGGCAATGACGGACGGTAATGCCCGGCGCATTCTGCCGGACATTGGACGTATGCCCAGTTCAGGCCTGGAGACGCCGTAGTGCCGGCTTGTCCCGAAGCACGATCGTGCGGCGCTGGGCCGGGAGGGCGATGACGCCCTGGCGCTCGAGCTGGGTGAGGGAGCGCGACACCGTCTCGATCGTGAGGCCGAGGTGGTCGGCGATGTCCGTGCGGGACATGGGGAGGTCGACGAAATCGTCGTCCTCGGCGACCCGCTCGCCGATGTCGAGGAGGAAGGTCGCGATCTTCTCCAGCGCCGACTTTCGGCCGAGCAGCAGCATGTGGTCCTGCGCCCGCTCAACGGCGCGCATCATGGCGCCGATGATCTGGCGCGCGAGGGGGCCCTCGCCGGCGGCGAGGCTGTCCAGGCTGCAGCGGCGGTAGGCCACGACCGTCGCGTCGCCCACGGCCTCGGCCGAGAAACGGTGGTCTTCGCCCGATTCGAGGCCGAAGATGTCGCCCGGAAGATGGAAGGCATCGATCTGGCGGCGGCCGTCGCCGAGGAGCTTATAGGTGCGGACCGCGCCGGACACGACCTTGTAGAAGAACCCAGCGCGGTCGCCTTCGGCGAAGACCTCCTCGTCCTTGACCAAGCGGCGGGTAACCCCAAGGGCCTGGTTCGACGCCGGCGCGGGCCGCGCCGGCTGTGGGATCACGCCGTGCAGGAAGGCGTTGCCGGATGGGGCGCCCGTGGCGATCGCGGTCTGCATCGGTCCCTCGTGCTCGTCTTTCGAGTCGCTGACGAGGACGATGCCTACGCTTGCCGCGGGGGCGTGGAAATTCAGATGCACTGCCTAAGGGATGGCCCGCTAAGGGGTTTCCCGGAGGTTTGAGCCGCCAAGGCCTTGACCCAGATCAAAGAGGCCGGGGCGGGAGCGACGCATAGACCGGAGGCTTGCGCATTTCCTGCGCCTACCCCCGAGCGTTCCATGGCTGCGACGACCGTTCAGACCAAATACATGACCGAAGGCGAGGGTGGGCTCTCCCTAGCCTTCGTCCTAGGCGCAGTCCTGTGTGTCGTCGCCGCTGGGAACGCCAAAGACACGGCCTTCGCGTTCCACGCTTATCTATCGGCGGCGGCTTCGCTCGCAGCGCTCGCGCTCGTCTGCAAGCACTATCTCGGGCGCGGCACCGGGCCGGTCCCGCAGGAGATCGCGGGCAAGCCCAACTACAACTTCGGTCCGGTGAAGTTCGCGGCAATCGCCGCCATGGTCTGGGGCATCGCCGGCTTCCTCGTCGGCGTGATCATCGCCTTCCAGCTCTGGGCTCCGGCGCTGAACCTCGACCTGCCGTTCGCGACCTTCGGGCGGCTGCGCCCGCTCCACACCTCGGCGGTGATCTTCGCCTTCGGCGGCAACGTGCTCATCGGGACTTCGCTCTACGTCGTGCAGCGGACCTGCCGGGTGCGCCTTGCCGGCGACCTCGCCCCCTGGTTCGTGGTGCTCGGCTACAACTTCTTCATCGTCATCGCCGGCACGGGCTACCTCCTCGGCGTCACGCAGTCGAAGGAATACGCCGAGCCCGAGTGGTACGCCGACCTGTGGCTGACGATCGTCTGGGTCGTCTACCTCCTCGTCTTCCTGGCGACGATCTGGCGCCGCAAGGAGCCGCACATCTTCGTGGCGAACTGGTTCTATCTCGCCTTCATCGTCACCATCGCGATGCTGCACGTCGTCAACAACCTGGCGATTCCGGTCTCGGTCTTCGGCTCGAAGTCCTACCCCGTCTTCGCCGGCGTGCAGGACGCCCTCGTGCAGTGGTGGTACGGCCACAATGCCGTCGGCTTCTTCCTCACCGCCGGCTTCCTCGCCATCATGTACTACTTCATCCCGAAGCGGGCCGAGCGGCCGGTCTACTCCTACCGGCTGTCGATCATCCACTTCTGGGCCCTGATCTTCATGTACATCTGGGCGGGCCCGCACCACCTGCACTACACGGCGCTGCCCGACTGGGCCCAGACCCTCGGCATGACGTTCTCGATCATGCTGTGGATGCCCTCCTGGGGCGGCATGATCAACGGCCTCATGACCCTGTCCGGCGCCTGGGACAAGCTGCGCACCGACCCGGTCCTGCGGCTCATGGTGGTGTCGCTCGCCTTCTACGGCATGGCGACCTTCGAGGGGCCGATGATGTCGATCAAGGCCGTCAACTCGCTCTCGCACTACACCGACTGGACCATCGGCCACGTCCACTCCGGGGCGCTGGGCTGGGTCGCCTACGTGTCCTTCGGCGCCCTCTACTGCCTCGTGCCCTGGCTGTGGAACCGCCGCGAGGTGTGGTCGCTCAAGCTCGTCGACTGGCACTTCTGGATCTCGACCATCGGCATCGTGCTCTACATCACCTCGATGTGGGTCGCCGGCATCATGCAGGGCCTGATGTGGCGGGCCTACAACGCGCTCGGCTTCCTGGAGTACTCGTTCATCGAGACGGTGGAGGCGATGCAGCCCTTCTACCTGATCCGGGCGCTCGGGGGCGTGCTGTTCCTCGTCGGCGCGCTCGTCATGGCCTTCAACCTCTACATGACCATCCGCGCTGCGAGGGCGGAGGAGCGAGAGCTTAGCTTCGCTCCGGCCCCCGCCCTCGTGCCCGCTGAGTAAGGACAAGACTGATGGCGACCGCTCCGCTCCAGCCCGGCCTCTGGAAGAGGCACGAGTTCTTCGAGAAGAACTCGATCCTCCTCATCATCGGCATCCTGATCGTCGTGGCGATCGGCGGCCTCATCGAGATCGTGCCGCTGTTCTACCTCAAGAGCACGGTCGAGAAGGTCGAGGGGATGCGGCCCTACACGCCCCTCGAGCTCGCCGGGCGCAACATCTATGTCCGCGAGGGCTGCTACCTCTGCCACAGCCAGATGATCCGCCCGATGCGCGACGAGGTCGAGCGCTACGGCCACTTCTCGCTCGCCGCCGAGAGCATGTACGACCACCCGTTCCAGTGGGGCTCGAAGCGCACCGGCCCCGACCTCGCCCGGGTCGGGGGCAAGTACTCGGACGAGTGGCACCGCGACCACCTCAAGGACCCGCGCGCCGTCGTGCCGACCTCGATCATGCCGGCTTACGCCTTCCTCGACCGGCCCCTCGACTTCGAGGCGATCGCCGAGGACCTCAAGGCGAACCGCGCCGTCGGCGTGCCCTACACGGACGAGATGGTCGCGAAGGCCAAGGCTGATCTCGCCGTCCAGGCGAGCCCGGACGATTCGGCGGCCGACGAGTTCCGCAAGCGCTACCCCAACGCCGCCGTGCGCGACTTCGACGGCGACCCGAAGCGGGTGACCGAGATGGACGCCCTCGTGGCCTACCTGCAGATGCTCGGCACCCTCGTCGACTTCAAGCTCTACGAGGACAAGGCGAAGGAGAACCTGCGGTGACCTACCAGATCCTGTCGCAGTTCGCGCAGACCGGCGGCCTCGTCTACTTCGTGCTCCTGTTCCTCGCCGCCGTTGCCTACGCGCTGTGGCCGAAGAACCGCTCTCGGTTCGCGGCGGCCGCCCGCATGCCGCTTTCCGAGGACTAGAGCGATGGCCGATCCCGCGAACCCCAACCTCGACGGCGTCACCGGCCGGGAGACAACCGGCCACGAGTGGGACGGTATCCGAGAGCTCAACAACCCGCTGCCGCGCTGGTGGCTGCACCTGCTCTACGCCACCATCGTGTGGTCGATCGGGTACTGCATCGTCTATCCGGCGTTTCCGCTCGTCAGCAGTTACACCCGCGGCCTCCTCGGTTACTCCCAACGCGAGGCCGTGCTCGACGAGGTCGCGGCGGCGAAAGCCCAGCGCGCGGAGCTCGGAAAGGAGCTGGCGACAGCCTCCCTAGAGGAGATTCGGGCGAACCCGGAGCTCTTGAGCCTCGCGGTCGCGACCGGCAAGGCGGCCTTCGGGGACAACTGCGCCGCCTGCCACGGCGCCGGCGCGACCGAGCGCCCCGGCTACCCGAACCTCCAGGACGACGAATGGCTGTGGGGCGGCAGCCTCGCCGACATCCACAAGACGATCCGCGCCGGCGCCCGCTCCGGCCACGCCGAGGCGCACCAGGGCGAGATGCTGGCCTTCGGCCGCGACGGCATCCTCAAGCGCGACGAGATCGAGTCAGTCGCGAATTACGTGCTGTCGCTCTCGGGCAAGGCTTTTAACCCGAAGGTGAGCCTGGGGGACGGCCAGAAGATCTTCGCCCAGAATTGCGCCGCCTGCCACGGCGACGCCGGAAAGGGCAACAAGGAGATGGGCGCGCCCGATCTCACCGACGCGATCTGGCTCTACGGCTCAAAGCCCGCCGACGTGATCGCGACCATCACCAACGGCCGCAAAGGGGTGATGCCGGCCTGGGAGACCCGCCTCGACCCCGTCACCGTCAAGGCGCTCGCGGTCTACGTCCACAGCCTCGGGGGCGGCCGGTAACGGCCGGGGGAACCCTCGCAGGCTTGAGCGCCGGGCCGGCAACGGTCCGGCGCTTCTTTGTCTCTCTGTCATTCCGAGGCGCCGCGCAGCGGCGAGCCCGGAAACCATAATCACCAACGCTGCCGGACGCGCACGACCGCTTCGGAAAGGTCGTGTTTATGGGTTCCGGGCTCGCGCTTCGCGCGCCCCGGAATGACAGGGCTTGAGCCAGATCAAGGCGCACCCCCGTTCCGAGTCCTAAACCCAATCGTGAAGAGCGCGCGGCAGTCCCCCAAGCGCGCCGGGACTCAAGTTATGGCTCACGCGGAGACGATCGCGGCACCGGCGCCGGTCAAGCGCCACACCCTCTACGAAGCACGCCCGCGCATCCACCCCTTAAGCGTCAAGGGCAAGTTCCGCTCGATCAAATGGGCGGTGCTCCTCGTCACCCTCGCGGTCTACTACTTCCTGCCCTTCCTGCGCTGGCACCGCGGCCCGCACGAGCCCTCTCAGGCGATTCTCGTCGATCTCGCGAACGGCCGCTTCTACTTCTTCGCCATCGAGCTGTGGCCGCAGGAGGTCTATTACGTCACCGGCCTCCTGATCCTCGCGGCCTTCACGCTCTTCCTCATGAACGCCGTCGCGGGCCGGGTGTGGTGCGGGTATCTCTGCCCGCAGACGGTCTGGACCGACCTCTTCATGGCGGTCGAGCGCCTCGTCGAGGGCGACCGGCGCGCGCGCATCCGCCTCGACGCCGCGCCGTGGAATCTTGAGAAGTTCGCCCTCAAGCTCCTCAAGCACTCCGTCTGGCTTCTCATCGCCTGGTGGACCGGCGGCGCCTGGGTGCTCTACTTCGCCGACGCGCCGACCCTCGTGGGTGAGCTCGCGACCTTCCAGGCCCCGCCCGTCGCCTACGCGGCGATCGCGACCCTGACCTTCACGACCTACACGCTCGCCGGCCTCATGCGCGAGCAGGTCTGCACCTACATGTGCCCGTGGCCGCGCATCCAGGGCGCGCTCACGGACGAGCATTCGCTGGCCGTCACCTACCGTTACGACCGCGGCGAGCCGCGCGGCCCGGCGAAGCGGAACGCGCAGCTTCGCGCCAAGGGGCTGCCGGCCGGCGACTGCGTCGATTGCGGCCAGTGCGCCGCGGCATGCCCCGCCGGCATCGATATCCGCGACGGCCTGCAGATGGAGTGCATCCAGTGCGGGCTCTGCGCCGACGCCTGCGACGCCGTGATGGCGAAGATCGGCCGGCCGCTCGGCCTCATCGCCTACGACACCGACGAGAACGTCCGCCGCCGCATCCGCGGCGAGGCGCCGGTCTACCGAATCCTCAGGCCTCGCACGGTGCTCTACGGCCTCCTCATCGGCCTCACCGGCGGCGTCATGCTCTACGGCCTCGCGACCCGCACCTTCACCTCGGTCAGCGTGCTGCACGACCGCAACCCGATCCACGTGACCCTCGCCGACGGCTCGATCCGCAACGGCTATACGGCCCGTCTCCTCAACAAGCGCCCGGTCGAGCGCCGCTTCGCCGTCGAGGTCGAAGGGCTGCCCGGCGCCCGGGTCGAGATCGTGGGGGTGGAGGCCGACGGATGGCACCCCGTTGTCGCTGTCGGCCCCGACTCGACCCGCGAGGTGCGCCTCCTCGTCTTCGCGCCCGCGGGCGCCAAGCAGGAGAAATCCACGCCGGTCGACTTCCGCATCATCGACCTCGCCTCCACCGAGGCCGCGACCGCCCAGGACTTCTTCAAGGCGCCGTAAGACGCCAGCGAGGCACAGCAATGAGGACCGTGATGAGCACCGCGACGACCGCTCAATCTCCCACTTTCGTGCTCACCGGCCGCAAGGT
>DASVVU010000367.1:0-23926 GCA_036386395.1 Beijerinckiaceae bacterium
GCCGTAGTCGACCGGGATGCGCGAGCCCGTCGGCACCTCGATATGAGTCGGGGCCTCGGCGTCGAGGCGGGCGCGCAGGCTCCAGGGCAGGAGCGCGCGCAGGCCCTCGGCGAGGTCGTCCGGCGCGACGTCGGCAATGGCGGCCTTGCCGATAAGGCGCGGCGCAAGCCAGTCCTCAATCGTTGCGATGAGCGCCGCGTCGGAGAGGTCGGGCCATTCCTCCCCTTCGGCGCGGCGCAGGAACATCACCCGCTCGCGCCACTGCGCCAGCGCCTTCGGCCACAGCAGCGCGTCGAGGCCGACACCGGCGATGCCGCGGGCGAGTTGTCTCGCCGCCTCTTCCGTCCCCGGCACCGGCAGGGGCCGCTCCGCAAGGACGAGCGCCCCGAGCCGGCGCACGGCGCGCGCCCGCAGCGAGCGGGCGGCGCGGTCGAAGCCGACCTCCTCGGCCTCGGCGATGCGCGACCCCGCCGCTTCCTCCACCTCGGCCGGGCTCAGGGCGGCCGCGGCCAGGATGCGGGCCGAAGCGGCGGAGCCGGCGATCTCGGCGACGGCGAGGAAGGGCTCGCGGGCGAGGCGCTCGTGCGCTTCGAGCACGGCGCCACGCCCGTTCGCCATGAGGTATTCGCCGGGCCTGCCCCGCGCCTTGGCGATGCGGTCGGGATAGGCGAGGGCGAGGAGGGGGCCCGCAGGCATCCCCTCCCCCTTGCGGGGAGGGGCAGGGGTGGGGGTCGCGGGGCCAGAGCGCAGACCGGCGGCACCCAGGGGTGCTGCATCGGCATTCGAATCTAAGCTCCGGCCATCGAACCCCGGCCCGTCGACCCCCACCCCTGCCCCTCCCCGCAAGGGGGAGGGGATTCGCGTTTGCGCCAGCCTGGCCCACCCCTCCGCCCTCCTCCGCATGTCGGCGGCGCGGGGGGAGCGGTCGCGGCGGAAGTGCTCGATGCGCTCGGCGAGGTCGACGGCGTCGCCGCCGAGGCTGCGTTCGACGAGGACGGCGGCTAAGGCGGCTGCGTCCCGCGCCGCCTCGGCGGAGCGTTCGGCGGCAGCGAGGACCATGCGGGCGAGCCGGGGCGGCAGGGGCAGCGCCCGCAGTCGCCGCCCGGCCTCGGTGATGCGCCCGTCCGGGTCGAGGGCGCCGAGCTCTTCGAGGAGCGCCCGCGCCTCCTTGAGGGCGGGCGCGGGCGGCGGGTCGAGGAACGCGAGCCTTCGGGGGTCGTTCACGCCCCAGGCGGCGCAGTCGAGGAGAAGCGGCGCCAAATCGGCCGACAGGATCTCGGGACGCCCGAAGGGCTCCAGCGCCCCCGTCGCGGCCTCCTCCCAGAGGCGGCAGCAGACGCCGGGCTCGGTGCGACCGGCGCGGCCGCGGCGCTGGTCGGCGGAGGCGCGGGAGACGCGCACGGTCGCGAGGCGCGTGAGGCCGATGTCGGGCTCGTACACCGGCACGCGGGCGAGTCCCGAATCGACCACCACCCGCACGCCTTCGATAGTGAGCGAGGTCTCGGCGATGGAGGTCGCGAGCACGACCTTGCGGCGGCCGGTCCTCGCCGGCGCGACGGCGAGGTCCTGCCCGGCGCGATCGAGGGCGCCGTAGAGGGGCGCGATATCGACGGAAGGGTCCGCGATGCGCTCGCGCAGGAGCGCCTCGACCCGCCGGATCTCGCCCTGGCCCGGCAGGAAGACGAGGATCGAGCCGCTCTCGGCGCGCAGCGCCTTGAGCGCCGCGTCCGCGACCTCGGCCTCGATGCGGCGGCCCGGATCGCGCCCGACGTAGCGGGTCTCGACCGGGTAGGCGCGTCCTTCCGAGCGGATGACCGGGGCTCCGCCCGAGGCGTCCCCGAGAAGGCCCGCCACGCGGGCGCCGTCGAGGGTCGCCGACATGACGAGGAGGCGCAGGTCCTCGCGAAGGCCGCCTTGCGCGTCCAGCGCCAGGGCGAGGCCGAGGTCGGCGTCGAGGGACCGCTCGTGGAATTCGTCGAAGAGCACCGCGGCCACGCCGTCGAGGGCCGGATCGTCGAGGATCATGCGGGCGAAGACGCCTTCGGTCACGACCTCGATGCGGGTGCGCCGCGAGACCTTCGAGCCGAGCCGGACCCGAAGGCCCACGGTGCCGCCGACCTCCTCGCCAAGCGTCCGGGCCATGCGGTCGGCGGCGGCGCGGGCGGCGAGCCGGCGCGGCTCCAGCACGATCAGCTTGCGGCCCGCGGCCCACGGCTCGTCGAGGAGCGCGAGCGGCACCCGCGTCGTCTAGCCGGCCCCCGGCGGCGCGACCAGCACCGCATTCGGCCGCGCCGCGAGCGCCGCCTTGAGGTCCGGCAGGGCCGCATCGATCGGGAGCGGGGCGTCGAAGGCGCGCATGGGGCGGGGACATGGCCCGCTGCGACCGGGAGCGCAAGCAATCCACGCCGGCGGCGCTGTTCCTCATTTTCCAGGGGACGAGTGCCCTAATTTGCTGGCGGGCTATCCGCAGCGAGGAGCCCGCCAGGGCGTTTCCAGCCCTTCCCAGTGACTGCCCATAGTAGACCCATCGCCATACCGGGAGTGCCGGTTATGAGTGCGCCTTCAAGGATCGTAAACACGCCCAGTTTCTGGGAGTAGGCTGCAGCGAAACCAACGACAAGCCCGGGGATCAATGCCAAGACGCCGCCAAGCGCGACAAAGGTCAGGATGCGAAGTGAGAACTTCGCCGGAGACCCCAGTTCGCCGACAACAATGAGAAACGCCGCGAACACAGCGGCGAACGGCGATCCAAAGACAAACAAGGCATCAAGATCGCTTCTACTCCAGTCGATCTGTCTTGCTAGGCGGAGCGTGGTTGCAAGACAAATGAGGCCGGCCGCGACCATGCCAAGGAAGCGCAATGCGTTCCCAATAGTTCTCATGCCAATGCCTAGATGCCAGTTCAGTGGCCGCATCGTCACTCCCAGCCGGCGATAGCTCTCTGCGATGCCGCTCGGCGCCGGTTTAGGACAGCTACCGCGCCGCCGGAAACCCTGTTGCCCGAGAACCCCTGACGGGGGCGGCCCGTTGGGCTATATAAGGGGCCGAACGGAAGGGAATTCGATGAAGCTGCGTTGGCGCTCCGCGGCCGGGCTCGTGGCCGCGAGCCTCCTCCTCTTCGCGACCGGCGGGCCGACCTCGCTCGCCGAGAACGAGGACGGCTCGCGCTACCAGGTCATCCCGCGCTTCGGCCAGCAGCCTTACGGCGCGCAGCCCTACGCCCGCCAGCGCTCGACGACCCAGCAGGACCGCTACCAGCGCCCGGCCCCCTCCTACGCCTCGCCCGGCTACCAGGCCCAGCCCCGCGGGGGCAGCTACTACTACGATCCGCGCACCCGGCAGCAGTATTACGACCCCCGCCCGGCGTCGCGGCAGGCCTACCCGTCGCAGCCGCAGCAGCCGGCGTACCAGCCGCAGCCGAGCGGCTTCCCGTTCTTCTCCGCGCCGCGGGAGGTCGTGCGCCCCTACGAGCCCGCCCGGCCCTATTACGAGCCGCGGGAGGCGCGGCGCAGCTACGACCCGCCGCCCCGCAAGGTGAGGCGCTACGTCCCGGCGGCGCCGAGGGCCGCGGACAAGCCGGAGGTCGCCGAGGTCGAGCCGTCCTCCTACGTGGTGGTGTTCGGCGACGCCTTGGCCGAGCTCGTCGCCCAGGGGCTCGACACGGCCCTCGAGGAGGCCGAGGACATCGGCGTCGAGAAGAAGGTCAGGGCCGACAGCGGGCTCGCTCGCGCCGACCTCTACGACTGGCCGAAGGCGATCCAGGAATACTTGGCCGGCGGCCAGAAGGTCACTTATGCGGTGGTCATGCTCGGCTCGAACGACCGCCAGGCGATCCGCGAGGGCGACAACGTCATCGACCCCCTCTCCGACCGCTGGAAGGAGATCTATCGCCAGCGCGTCGACGACGTCGTGAAGGTCTTTTCCGAGAAGAAGATCCCGCTGATCTGGGTCGGGACGCCGCCGGTCAGGAGCGAGCGCGCCTCGGCCGACTTCCTCGCCATCAACGACCTCGTCCGGGACCGGGTGCAGAAGGCCGGCGCCGTCTACGTCGACATCTGGCCGGGCTTCGTCGATGACCAGAACCGCTACGCCCAGACGGGTCCGGACGTGGAGGGGCAGGTCGTGCGCCTGCGGACCCAGGACGGCGCCGGCTTCACCCGCGCCGGCGCCCGCAAGGCGGCCCACTTCGCCGATATCGAGCTGAAGCGCCTGATCGAGCAGCGCGGCGGCGGCGGCACCGCGGTCGCGGCGCCCGCGCCCGATGCGTCGCCGGCTGCGAAGGAGCTCGACGTCGACCGGGTCATCAGCGCCTCGCTTCCGGCGCTGCCCGAGCCGCAGGGGCTGCCGTCGCTGCCGGTCAGGCCGGTCGCCGGCCCGGTGCTGCCGCTGACGCGCCCCGACACCTCGCCCGGCGGCGCCCTCGCCTCCGGCCGCACGCGCCTCGACGGCGACGCCTACCTCGTCGACCGCGCCTTCCGGGAGGGGCTGCCGCCGCCGCCGAAACCCGGCCGCGCCGACGAGTTCAAGTGGCCGCCGTCTTAAAAGCCGTGCCCGCCCGTCAGGACCCGCATGACCGATCTCGAAGCCATCGGCAAAGCGTGCTTTGCCCTCCACGCCCGCATGACGGCCCGGCTGCTCAGCCGCGTCTACGACGCTGCCATGCGCCCGGCGGACTTGCGGCTCGCCCAGTTCGGGCTCCTCGGCGCCATCGCCCACGGCTCCGCGACCTCGGAGACGGCCTTGGCCGAGCGCCTCGGCCTCGAGCGCACGACGCTCGTGCGCAACCTCAAGCTCCTCGAAGAGAAGGGCTGGATCGAGCCCGTCCCGGGCGACGGGCGCGGCGTGCGCCACCGCCTGACCGACGCCGGCCGCGAGAAGCTCGAAAGCGCCGTCCCCTTGTGGGAGGCGGCGCAGCGGCGGATCGAGGAGAAGCTCGGCGAGGTCGATCCCGACACCGCCCGCCAAGCCATGCGGGCCCTGCGCAAGGCGAGCCGGTGACCTGCCATTGACCGTCGAGTGCAAGCGAGCATAATGTGCATCTACACACAGCGGAGGCTCCGATGCTCGCCAAGACACTGGACCCGGACCCGGGACAATTGCCGGACTACGGGTCGCGCATCCATGGGGTCGTGCCGCGCGATGTCCTGACCGCGGGCTCGGGGCTCGCGTTCCTGCAGGGGCTGATCGACGGCGTGCATCCGCCGCCGCCCTTCTCTCGGGCGACGCGCATCTATCTCACGGAGGTGTCGGAGGGCCGGGCGGTGTTCTCGGGCGTCCCGACCGAGGACTTCTTCAACCCGATCGGCACGATTCACGGCGGCTGGACCTCGGCGCTCCTCGACAGCGCCATGGCCTGCGCGGTGCATTCGACGCTCAAGCCCGGCCAGGGCTACACGACGGTCGAGATGAAGATCAACTTCGTGCGCCCCGTGCTGCCGTCGGCGGAGGCGCTCACCTGTGAAGGCGTCGTGATCCACCGCGGCGGGACGCTCGCGACCTCGGAAGGCCGGCTCCTCGACGCCAAGGGCAGGCTCCTCGCCCACGGCACCGAGACCTGCATGATCATCGAGCCTAAGGGCTGACGGGCGTCGCCTGGGGCAGGTCCGGCTCCGGCATCAGCGCCGCGAGATGCGGCGAGACGGAGGCGAGGACCCGCAGGAGGGTCCCCCGGTCGGCGGGCTTCTCGACCCAAGGGGCGCGCCGCAAGGGCTCCGGCAGGTCGCTTGGCCGGGCGTGGCCCGAATAGACGATGAAGGGCACGCCGCGGCGGTTCAGCTCGGCTGCGAGCCGCGTGCAGCTGCCGTCCTTGAGGCCGTAATCGAGGATGGCGAGGGACGGCTCATGCGTGGCGAGCCACGCGAGCGCGGCGTCGCCGGAGCCCAGCGGATCGCTCACATCGCAGCCGGCGTCCTCGAGGTAGGCCTCGATCGACATGCCGATCAGGGCCTGGTCCTCGACCAGGAGGCATAGGGGACGCTTTGCCGAAACGGACATGGTCGGTCGACTCTGAGGGCTTGGCGCCGCTGGCCCCAGGCTTGCGGCTCGTCCGGGCGAAGCGGCCCGGGCGTCATATGGTCTCGAATTCGCCGCCGTAAATCCCATGGCCGGATCTGTCTGGTTATGTACGCACCGGACAACCGCGAGCTCCGCTCGACCGCACGCAGGCCGGGAGAAGATCGGAAGGCAAAGCTCTCCCGGGCGAAACGGCTCCGCGCCTTGCCGGCGAGGGGACCAGGACTTGCCGGCCTCGGCGGCGCCGTCGTCTCGCCCGGGAGGGCAGGTGTCCGGACCGGCTAGAGGGGAAGTGAGATCGATCCGGCCCGCGAGCATGGCACGGGCGGGCGGCAGACCTCATTCAAGCATGTTAAGCGTGCCGTCGAAAACCGGCTCCGTTGCGGTATGGCCACGGCCTGCTCAGGGGTGATGTGCATGCACGAGTTCCGTCCCGCCGGCCGCGGCGGCCAAACCTCGCGACCGTGGGCGTTCCGTCCCGGCGCCGCCCCGGCGCTCGCCCTCGTGGCGCTCTGGCTCGGCCTCGTCGCCTGGCGCCCGCTCGTGCTCGGGTTCTATCATGACGACTGGTGGTCGCTCGCGCGCCCGGTCGCGCTCACGCCCCTTGCCGACCTCCTCGACTCGGAGCGGGCCCGCGCCCTGTTCGCCCTGGTGGTCTGGTCCCTGCGGAACCTGTTCGGCGCCTCCGCGGCGGCCTGGCAGGCCCTGTCGGCCGCGGGAAACCTCGCCTGCGCCCTCCTGATCGCCGCCCTGGTGGACCGGCTCGGCCCGCCGCGTCCGGGCGGCGCGGCGCGGTGGGCCGGGGCGGGCGCGGGCGCCCTCTGGCTCGCGGCGCCCTGGTCCCTCGCCTACACGGCCTGGCCAATCATGGGGCTGCCGCTCCTGACGATCGCGCTGCTCGCGGCCTCGGCGGCGCTCCTCCTGTCGCCGCGGTGCACAAGCCCGGCGGCCGGCGCCATCGCGGCCCTGCCGTACCTCTTCGGCTGCCTGATCTATGAGGCCGTGTGGGGGGCCTTCCTGCCGGTCGCGCTCATCGCCGGCCTCGTGCGCCTGAAGGCCGGCGCACCGCTGCGGCCGGTGTTCGCCTACGCGCTTGCGGCCGGAAGCGGCCAGATCGTGCTCTTCCTCCTGAACCGGCTGCTCTCGACCGGCCCACAGGGGAAACAGGTCAGCGCCGCCGCGGCGAGGCTGGTGCTCCGCAGTCTCGAGACGGCTCCGGCGCAGATGGCCGAGGCGGTCGGAGCGCTCTCGCCCCTGGCGCTCGTGGCCGCGGCCGTGCTCGTGGCCGCCTTCGCGGCCGCGGCGCTGCGCCGCCGCGACTTCGTCCGCCTCGGCGTCGTCGCGGCCTGCCTTCTCGGCGTCGGCATCGCCGTCGTGCTCCATGCCGCCGCGGGCTACGCGACGGAGTGGACGGGCCTCATGGGCCGCACCGCCATGGTGCCGGCCTTCTGGCTGACGGTGGCGTTCGGCGCGATGCTGCAGGGCGCCCTCGCCGACGGCCGGGCGTCGCGCCTCCCCGCTGCGCTTGCCGGCGTGGCGCTCGTAGCGGTCCTGTCCGTCGCGACCTTCGCACTCACGCGGGAGTGGGCCATCGGCTGGAAGGAGGAACTCGCCACCCTCTCGACCTTCCCGGCCGAGGAGGCGCAAAAGCTCGCGCCCGGGACCTTCATTGTCGCGGACCTGCCCCAGCAAGGGAAGCCGCGCGGGCAGTTCGAGGCCTTCTGGGACATCACCGGCGGGCTCGTGACCACCTACCCGGAGCTTGCCGGCGTCCTGCTCCAGGACGGGAAGAGCCGCGCCACGGTCCTGCGCCCGCGGGACTGGTACACGGAATGGGACGGTTCGAAGCTGTCGCAGGGCTGGTGCCCGGGCCTGTTCATCTGGTCGTTCGAGACGAGGGCCGTGGTCGTCTGGGACCAGAGAGCCGGGACGCTGACCCCGATCGCCCCCGGGACGCGGCTCGGCTGCGCGGCTCGATAGGCTTGCACGGCTTCGCAGATCCTCGCAGCCGGAACAGCCGCGCTGGAACCGCCCTGCCCGCGTGGCGTTGAAGGGCGTGATCCGAAGGTCGTGAGACGAGGCCCCGCTCGGCATCCGCGGGGCACAGGGATGGAGGCCCGGCTCCGAGGAGCCGGGCCTCCTCTGTCTTCACACTGCCATAACGGAAATCGCCGCAATTTCATGCTTCTTTGCAAGGCAATGTTATCGCCGACGGTACAAGTCTGCGCCTGATCTGCCCTGGCCAAGACAAAGCATTGTTGAACACTTGCAAGCCGCTGCGTTAGGGCGCCGTTAAGCTTCCCCTGCTAGATGCAGGCCATGAGCTTTTCCTTGCGTCTCGCCAAGCCCTCCTCCGACCGCCGGCCGGGCGTCGCGGACGACGAACCGGCGGAAGTGTCGAACCTGGTCGCGTTCTCGCGCGGCCTCCTCGTCGGCTTCATGAGCGCCTTCGTCCTGTTCGACTTCGCCCTCATGCAGGGCGCGACCACCCACGCCACGATCCGCAGCCTCGTCCACGTCTTCGGCAGCTTCATCGGGCGCTGAGGCCAGCTTCTTCGCCCTCTGCCGCCTGTTCTGCCGCGGCTAAGTCTGACGTTCGGTTGGGTTTGGGTTGGCGAAGGGTGAACGCGGGCGGGCAGGCCTGAGAGTTAACCGCGGGTGACCGGGGCGTCAGGAGCGCAGGCCCAGGAGGCCCTTGGCGGCCAGCGACCCGGCCTGCTCGGCGAGGAATTGGTCCACGAGCTGGCGGACGAAGGCATGCTGGCGGCTGTTCGAGTCGAGCGCCCAGAGCGCCGCCGCGGCCACCACGAACTCACGGGCCCTCGCCTCGCCGTACTTCTGCACGACCCACTTCAGGTCTCCCCCTTGCCGTTGCCCGTGGACCCGTTGCCCGTGGACGAACTTCACGATGCTCACGAGGTCATCGACGGCAACGTCGGGCCGTTTCGCGAACTCCGCATAGAAAGTGAGGATCTTGTGGACGTAGAAGGCGTCGCCGGCGGCGAAGCTCGCGCCCCACAGGATGTCGAGATCGTCCGCGGACGCGACCCGGACCTCCCGGATGTTGCCGCCGCGGCCGGCCGCCTCGACCTTGTCGTCCGGCCAGCCGTAGCTGCGGGCGAGCGACTGAGCCTTCTGGCCCTGCCCCGCGATCCGGACCCCGGCTACCGCCACGGCCTGAGCCTTCGGGCTCAGCGACGGCGGGAACATCGCGTCGATCCGGTCCGGGTACTTGGCGGCAAGGCCCGCCGCGAACCCGACCATGGGCGGGATGCCCTCGCGCCGCTGCGCCGACGGCGAGACCGACCATTGCGAGAGCAGGCCCGGGACCTCCTTCGGATCGGGGGTCTTGTAGAAAGTGCTGATCCTCTCGCTGAGCTGCCGGTCGGCGGCTCCGGCGAGCGGTCCGGCCTTCTGCTCCTGGCCGATCCCGGACTCCGCGGCGGCGAGGCACGCCGCCGCGACTGCGAGGAGCGCGGAGAGGCGGCGCATGCCTCCCGCGGTCTTCACGCCGCCTTCTCGCGCCGGTTCTGCCGGTTCGAGATGAGGTCGTCCACGACCGCCGGGTCGGCAAGCGTCGAGGTGTCGCCGAGGGAGCCGAACTCGTCCTCGGCGATCTTGCGCAGGATGCGGCGCATGATCTTGCCGGAGCGAGTCTTGGGCAGGCCCGGGGCGAACTGGATGAGGTCGGGGGAGGCGATCGGGCCGATCTCCTTTCTGACCCACGCCACGAGCTCCTTGCGCAAGCCGTCGGAGGGGGCCTCGCCGGCCATCAGCGTCACGTAGGCGTAGATGCCCTGGCCCTTGATGTCGTGCGGATAACCGACGACCGCCGCCTCCGACACCTTCGGGTGCGCGACGAGGGCCGACTCCACCTCGGCCGTGCCCATGCGATGGCCCGAGACGTTGATGACGTCGTCGACCCGGCCGGTGATCCAGTAGTAGCCGTCGGCGTCGCGGCGGCAGCCGTCGCCGGTGAAGTACTTGCCGGGGTAGGTCGAGAAGTAGGTCTGCACGAAGCGCTCGTGGTCGCCGTACACCGTGCGCATCTGGCCGGGCCACGAGTCTGCGATGCACAGGTTGCCCTCGCAGGCGCCAGTCAGCTCCTTGCCCTCGGCGTCGACCACCACGGGCTTGATCCCGAAGAACGGCAGCGTCGCGGAGCCGGGCTTCTGCGCGATGGCGCCCGGCAGCGGCGTGATCATGATGCCGCCGGTCTCGGTCTGCCACCAGGTATCGACGATCGGGCAGCGCCCGTCGCCGACGACCCGGTGGTACCACTCCCAGGCCTCCGGGTTGATCGGCTCGCCGACCGAGCCGAGGAGGCGGAGCGATTGGCGCGAGGTCTTCTTCACCGGCGCCTCGCCGGCGCCCATGAGGGAGCGGATGGCGGTCGGGGCGGTGTAGAAGATGTTGACCTTGTGCTTGTCGACGACCTCCCAGAAGCGGGAGATCGAGGGGTAGGTCGGGATGCCCTCGAACATGAGCGTCGTCGCGCCGTTCGCGAGCGGCCCGTAGAGGATGTAGGTGTGGCCCGTGACCCAGCCGACGTCGGCCGTGCACCAGTAGATGTCGCCGTCATGGTAGTCGAAGATGTACTGGTGGGTCATCGCGGCCCAGACGAGGTAGCCGCCGGTGGTGTGCAGCACGCCCTTCGGCTGGCCGGTCGAGCCCGAGGTGTAGAGGATGAACAGCGGATCCTCGGCGCCCATCTCCTCGCACGGGCACTCGTCCGTCACCTGCGCGGCGGCCTCGTCGTAGTAGACGTCGCGGCCCGCCTGCATGGCGACCGCGCCGCCGGTGCGGCGCACGACGACGACGTGGTCGACGCTCCCTGAGCGCTCGATCGCGGCGTCGACGTTGGCTTTCAGCGGCACCTTGCGCCCGCCGCGCAGGCCCTCGTCCGCCGTGATCACCATCCTGGACGCGCAGCCCTCGATGCGGCTTGCGAGCGAGTCCGGCGAGAAGCCGCCGAACACCACCGAGTGGATCGCCCCGAGCCGCGCGCAGGCGAGCATCGCGTAAGCGGCCTCGGGGATCATCGGCATGTAGATCGTGACCGTGTCGCCTTTGCCGACGCCACGGTTGCGCAGCACGTTCGCCATGCGGCACACCTCGGCGTGCAGCTCGCGGTAGGTGATTTTCTTGGACTCGCCCGGATCGTCGCCCTCCCAGATGATGGCGACTTGGTCGCCGCGGGTCTCGAGGTGGCGGTCGAGGCAGTTGTAGGCGACGTTCGTGACCCCGTCCTCGAACCAGCGGATCGACACCTCGCCGGGCCCGAAAGTGGCGTTCTTGACCTTGGTGAAGGGGCGGAACCAGTCGATGCGCCCGCCGTGCTCGTACCAGAAGCCCTCCGGGTCGGCGACCGAGCGCTCGTACATCGCCTTGTACTTCGCCTCGTCGACGAAGGCGCGGCGCGCCCACTCCGGCGACACGGGATAGAGCTTCTCCTGCATGGCGACCTCCCGAAAACGCTCGGCCGGCCGCGCCTTCAGGCGGGCAAGCCGCTTTTATGGCCGAATCTTTAGCGGGAAAGCGCAGCGGGCGGCAAGGCGGCGGGCGCTCGGACTTTGATCGCGCGGCTTCGGAGCGGGCCCCTCTCCAATCAGCCCTTCGTCGCGCCGGCGGTGAGCCCGGCGATATAGTAGTCCATCAGGAAGGCATAGATGACGAGGGGCGGCGCGGCGCCAAGCAGCGCACCCGCCATGATCTGCCCCCAGTTGAACACGTCGGCCTTGATCAGGGTCGTCGCGATGCCGACGCTGAGCACGAGCTGGTCCTGCGAGGTCGTGAAGGCGAGGGGGTAGAGGAACTGCGCCCAGGCGACCGTGAAGGCGAAGATCGTCGCCGCGATGATGCCGGGCAGCGCCACGGGGATGAAGATCTTGGTGAGCGTCTGGGTCCAGCTCGCGCCGTCGATCAACGCCGCCTCGTCGAGCTCCTTCGGGATCGAGGCGAAGTAGCCGATCATGATCCAGGTGCAGAACGGCACCGTCAGCGTCGGGTAGAGCAGCAGCAGCACGTACCAGCGATTGATGAGCTCGATCCCGGTCCAGTCGCGGAAGGTGGCGAACATCTTGAACAGCGGGATGAAGAGCAGCGTCTCGGGGATGAGGTAGGTGAGAAAGACGCCGGTCGCGAGGATGCCCGAGCCCCAGAACTTCATCCGCGACAGCGCGAAGGCGGCCGGCACGCTGATCAGCATGGTGATGATGACCGTCAGCACCGCCACGATCGACGAGTTGATGAAGAAGGTCTGGAACAGCGGCGAGGTCACGAGCTCGGTGAAGTTCCAAAGCGTCGGCTTGTAGACCCACCACGGGTTCGTCGCCGCCGAGATCTCGTTCGAGGTCTTGAGGCCCGTGATCAGCATGTAGATCGGCGGCATGAGCGCGAAGGCGGCGAAGATGCACAGGAAGAAGTAGGCGAAGCGCAGCGCCCAGCGGCGGTCGCCGCCGACCGGGCCGGCGTCCGCGTCGGCCTGGGCCGCGGCCGCTGAGGCGGCGGAGGAGGAGAGCGCGCTCGTCGCCATCAGATCCGCTCCCCGCGCTTGTTGATGTCGCGCAGGATGAACACCGCCGCGACGGTGAGGATCGGCACCATGAAGAGCGAGATCGAGGCCCCGAGGGGGATGTCGCCGCCCTCGATGCCGAGCTTGAAGGCCCAGGTCGCGAACATGTGCGTCTGGTCGATCGGCCCGCCGGCGGTGAGGATGCGCACGATGTCGAAGTTCGCGAAGGTGACGATGAGCGAGAACAGCGTCGTGATCGCGATGATGTTCCGCATCATCGGCAGGGTGACGTACCAGAGCTTCTGGAACCAGGTCGCGCCGTCGATGGCGGCGACCTCGTAGAGCTCCGCCGGCACCGACTTCAGCGCGGCGAGGTACATGATCATGAAGAACGGTGCGCCGATCCAGATGTTGACCAGGATCACCGAGAAGCGCGCCCAGAGCGCGTCGCCGGTCCACGGCACCGCGCCACCGCCGAGGCCCTCGATGACCCAGTTGAAGGCCGAGTAGGAGGGATCGAACAGCCACAGCCAGGCGAGCGTCGAGAGCGCCGGCGGGATCACCCAGGGCACGAGCAGCATGCCGCGCCACTTGCGCTGGCCCTTCGCCGGGATGGTGTGGACGAGGTGGGCGACGATGAAGCCGATGAGCGCCTTGAAGACGACGGCCGTGATGGCGAAGATGCAGCTCTGCTTCACCACCATCCAGAAGGTCTCGCGGGTGAACAGGAAGGCGAAGTTCGACAGGCCGACGAACCGGTCCATCCGCTTCGACAGCATCGCGAGATAGATCGAGTAGAAGGCCGGGTAGATCACCAGGACCGCGATCAGCAGGATCAACGGCAGGGTGAAGAAGAAGGCGACCGTCGATTTCTGCTGGAAGAACTCGCGGACGCTGGCGCGGTGTCCGGCGGCGTCGGGCGCGAAGGCGGCTTGGTCTCGAACGGCGATCTGGGACATCGGCTTCCTCGAAGCTGAGGTCGCGGCCCGGGCGGCGGCGCGCCCGGACCTTAACGAGCGAAAGCGCCGCCGCGCGGGCGGCGGCGCGCTGCGGTCAGGTCCGCATGAAGCCTTCGACTTCGCTCTCGGCCCAGGCGAGGGTCTTTTCGAGCGCCTCGCCCTGGAGGTGGCGCGCCACCATCTTGGTCATGACGGCCTGGCTGTAGATCTGGAAGGCGATGGCCGGCGGCGCCGGGGCCGCCGCGATCGACAGCGTCTGGTGGTTGTGCGGGTTCGGGTAGTGGTAGAGGGTGCCCTTGGGCGGCCCCTCCTCGGCCCAGGTCGGAAGCGTCGTGAGCTTCTCGAAGGACGGCAGGTCGTAGCCGCCGCTCACCGCCACCATCTTGGCGACGGCCTCGTGCGTCGAGAGCGCCATGAGCAGGCTCTTCGCCGCCGGCTTGTTCTTCGAGAAGTTCCAGATGCCCCAGAAGTAGGGCAGGAACGGCGCGAAGCGGCCGGCGGGGCCGGACGGCATGCCGTGCGTCCAGCACTGCTCGGCGACCTGCGGCGCGTCGCGCTTCGCGACCGCCCAGGCGCTCGGCGGGTTGCAGATGAGGGCGCCGCGGCCCGACACCAGCCACTTGTTGTTCGAGGCGTCGTCCCAGGCCGGCGCGTCCGGCGGCAGGAAGCTCGCGAGCTTCTTGTAGTACTCCATGACCTTGCGGACGTTGTCCGACTTCACCGTGACCTTGCCGGTCTTGTCGACGAGCTCGGCCCCGAACGACTGGAAGATCGCGCCCGCCGTGTCGACGGAGTCGGTCGTCTGGCCGAGGCCGATGCCGAACGCCACGCCCGCCTTGTGGCAGGCCTCGGCGGCCTTGAGGAACGTGTCCATGGTCCAGTTCTCGGCCTTCGGGGCGGAGCCGGCCGGGTACATGGCCTGCACGTCGATGCCGGCGTGCTGCTTCATCAGGTCGATGCGCGAGCACGGGCCCTTGATCTGGCTGCCGTTCGTCGCCGGCACGCCGAGCCACTTGTCCTTGGCCTTGCCGAGGTACTCGACGGTGCCGTTGACGTTGCCGTTCTGCTTGATCAGCTCGGCCATCACGTCGTTGACGGGCTCGAGCGAGTCGGCGTGCTGGTGCGGCCACCAGGTCGGGAAGGCGAAGATGTCGTGGCCGGACTTCGCCTGCGCCTCGGCGGCGATGGTCAGGAGGTTCTTGTTGCCCTGCGAGGTGATGAAGTCGATCTTGACGTCGACCTTCTCCTTCTCGGCCCAGGCCCGGGTGATCTCCTCGGTGGCCTTGTTGCCGCCCGGGACCCAGTGGTCCCAGAAGCCGACCGAGAGGCTCCCGGCGGCGTTGGCGTCGCGCACGAACGGCGCCGCGACGAGCGTCGATGCCGCGGCCGTGGTCTGCAGGAAGCGGCGCCGCGTGACCTTGAGTTTCGCCATGGATTCTCCTCCCGTTGGCGTTTCCGTCCCATCGTCTTGCCGCCGCCTGCCTTGAAGTCCTGCCGGCCTTCGTGGCCGGCGGGCTCGTCG
Organism: Beijerinckiaceae bacterium; assembly: GCA_036386395.1. Lineage (GTDB taxonomy): Bacteria > Pseudomonadota > Alphaproteobacteria > Rhizobiales > Beijerinckiaceae > JAJKJG01. The sequence goes on from DASVVU010000367.1 coordinate 15,008, forward strand.
CTGCGGGCGAGCAAAGCTTCGTCCTTACGGATCTTTTGTCGGCGCCATCCTGGACCAATTCACAAAAAGCGCAATCCCGATCCAGGCCGCCACGATTGTTGGGCGCATAAAAAAGACCCCGCCGCCGGAAGGCAAACGGGGCCTGAAGGGGATTGCCCGCCTCGGTTTGCCCGGAGCGGAACAATGGACCACCCAAGGGTCTCGAAACCTTGAGTGCTGCCTCAATGCTCCTGTTTTGTGGCGGACCTGAGGCGGCTGAGCATGGAACCAAACCGGCCGGCGCGCGTTTCCGCGCGGGTGAATGCGTACCGCTTTCCATTTTCGTCGGCCGGTTGGGGAGGAGAGCCATGGCTCTGTGGGCCGGTGTCCTTGCGCTCATGCTTGCGGCCGCCGCCGTGCTGGCGCCTCATGTCGATCCTGCTTACGTCCTGCGCAGCCTCGTGGAGCTTGGCGCCGTCGTCGGCGTCTTCGCCCTGATCTGCGCCGCCGAAGCCAGCAATTGAGCGCTTGCCGGGATTCTTCCGGGAAGGCAAACTCGCGCCCAAGGGCTCGAGCCTCATGACGCGCGCCGCTTAGAAGGCGCGCGCGACAACCATCGGAGCCCGCCGGGAGATGACGATGCGCCAAGCCCTGTTCGCCGCCCTCTTGAGTTCGTCCGCCCTCGTCGCGGCCTCCGCGATCGCGCAGACGAGCCCGCCGTCGGACCAGCCGGCGCAGCCGCAGGCGCAAGCCCCGGCGGCATCGGCGCCGGCACCTGCGCAGGCCCCGGCCGCGGCCGCCCAGCCCGCCGCTCCGGCTCCCGCCGCGCAGGCGCCAGCGCAGGCATCCGGGCCGGCCGACCTCTGCAAGGAGCTCCTCGCCTACGCCGAGAAGAAGGCGGCCGAGCCGCCGAAGCCGGCGCCCGGCCAGCCCGCCGCCCCGGCGGCCGCTCAAGCCCCCGCGCAACCTCCCGCCCAGCCGCAGCAGCAGGCCGCCGCGCAGCAGCCCGCACAGGGCGGCTCGCAGAGCGGCGCGACGCAGCCGCCGCGCGCCGACGGCCAGTCGACCGGCACGCAAGGCGGCGGCTCGCAGGGGCCGTCGACCTCGACGAACACGAGCTCGCAGCAGGGCAGCGCCCCGACCACCGCCCCGGTCTCGACCGGCGCCGCGCCCGAGGCCGCCGCGAGTCCGCACGCCTCCGGCTCGGGCAGCGGCCCGCAGCAGGCCGGGTCGGCGCCGGCGACCGCAGCCGGCCCCGCTCCCGACACCAAGCTCGCCGGCGGCGTGACCCTGCAGCAGGTCCGCGACACGGCGGGCGGCGGCGACCGGCAGGCCTGCCGCGACTCCGCGCAGAAGCTGCGCCGCGCCGGCGCCGACATGCCGGCCCCCCTCCTCGCGCTCGCCGCCTACGAGCCGGACGCGTCGAAGCGGCAGTAGCGGTTGTTTGCCGGGCGGGAATTCGCCGAGGACTCAGTCGTAGACCTCGCGGCGGTGGCCGACGCGCAGGACGAGGACCGTGAACCGGTCCTCCTCGAACGCCGCGATCAGCCGGTGGTCGCCGATGCGGTATCGCCACAGGCCGGCCATGTCGCCGGCCTTGCCGAAGCGACGCGGGTCCTGATCCGTCGCGATGCGCTGACGCAGATAGCGCAGGATCATCTCCTGAGCCGGCCTGCCGAGCTTGCGCAGCTCCTTCGCGGCGTCCGGATCGAACTCCACGCGCCAATGCGGCGCGTCAATCATTCGCCGAGGAGTTCGCGCTCAAGGTCTTCGAGGCCGACGCGCTCGCCGCCGCGCTCCAGCCGCTTGCGCGCAAGGTACGCGTCTTCGAGATCGTCGAGGTGGCGGAGGATCGCTTCCCGGGCATAAAAGCTCTTCGTCCGGCCGGTGCGCTTCGCAAGCGCATCGAGCCGCTCCTCGACATCTTCAGGCAAGCGCAAGGCCAGCACGGTTTTCTCCTGCTGCCATACATGTATAGCAGCAGTCCTCCGAGCTAACAAGCGGATGCTCTCGCTCGCCCTTCAATTGGTGGTCCGGCGGCTTCCGGAGCCGCCGCTATTCGGTCTGTGCCGCGGCCTCGACCATCGCCCCCGCGTCGCCGGGCAGCGCCGCGTTGGCGACCCGGTGGACGTCGCGGTAGCGGTCGAAGCGCAGGCCCATCATCTTCTGGAACTTGCCGTGCACCTCGGCGACCGAGAGGCCCTTCAGCTTGCGCCCGGCGCGGGCGTAGAAGATCGAGCGGTTGGCGCGGGCGGGCTTCGGCAGGAGCTTCACGGCGGCGGCGCCCGGCTGGCCGTCCACGGTCTGGAGGAACTTTTCGGCGTCGTCGGGGCCGAGGAAGTGGGCGAGATAGGTCTCGCCGTCCGTGAGGTCGCGGCCGATGCGCTTTCCGATGCGGGCGCGGTCGCGCTTCAGCATCTCGGCCGCGAGCAGCGCCGAGAGATACGGATCGCGGCGAAGCTCCAGGATTCGCGCCTTCTCGGCGGCGTCGGCCACGACGAGCTCGTCGTCGACCCAGTTAATGGCGGCCGCCTCCTTGACGAGGCCGTGCTTTCCGCCGAAGTCGCGCACGGTCTTGAGCCAGGTCGACTCGATGAACTGGTAGAGGCCGGTCGCGGACGAGGTCTTGGCCTTGACCCCCGTGGAGAAGCTCGATTCCTTGTCGGCAATCGCCATGAGGAGGATCGGATCGGTCTCCGTCGCCTTCGCGGCCTTGATGATCGTGTGCACGAGGTGGCGGCGGATCCGCATCGGCCCGAACTCGAGGATGTCGTCGGGGTTGCCGGCGAGCGCCTCGGCAGCCGGTCCCTCCGGCATGTCGGGCCACAGGAACTCCAGCGGCACGCGGTCGACCGGAGCCGACGGCGAGGCCGAGAGCGTGGCCGCGGCGAACAGGGCGGACTCGTCCGGCGCGGCGCCGTCGGCGTCCCGCGCAAAGGGATTGAGCCGGGGCTTCAGGAACACGTTGACCTCGGACGGCACCGCGGCCTGGGCCGGGCTCACCTCGAAGTTCCCGCGCAGTCCCCCGATCCCGGCACCGACCGCGACCGCCACGCCCGCGCAGACGAGAAGCGAGCGCGCGATCACCGGCACGAAGGTCGCCCGGTCGTGGGTGCCCGGCGCTCGCAGCGCCAGACACTCGGTCCCCTCCGCGGATGCGAAGCGGCCGACCTGCTCGCTGGCGCGCGAAAGCGCCATCGCTTGCGGCATTCCTTGACTCCCCGCTCGCCGTTGACCGGCGTCCCACAGGTCCCGTTCGTTATGGTTTATGTGGAGATAGGAGATGTGGCGAGAACGTGGCGGGGCCGGCGCGCGAGCGCGGCCAGCCGGCCTTTCGGCCGAAGGGCCGCCGAAAATGCAACACCCGTGGCGGGCCGGGCCGAGGGTTGTTAACAGATGTTAACCGGATTCTTCGCAGCCCTGTGGAATGGAAAGCCCCGGCGGGGGATGCCGCCGGGGCTTGAAGTCGGGAAGTTCGGGACTGCGCGTCACGCGGCCTTGCGGTTGACCCTCGACTCGGCGAGCTGGGTCAGGAGCGCGTCGGTCTTCTTCTCCTCGTCGAGGATCGAGTGCAGGATCGAGGCGCAGTCCGGCCGACCGAGCTGCTTCGCCCAGGCCGCAAGCGTGCCGTAGCGGGTGATCTCGTAGTGCTCGACGGCCTGCGCGGCCGAGAGCAGCGCCGCGTCGAGAACCTCGGGGTCATCGGCGTCGCTCATGATCTCCTCGGCCTCCTCGACGAGGCCGTCGATGACCGGGCAGTTCACGCCCTTCGCCTCGTGGCCGTGCAGGCGGAAGACCTCCTCGACCCGCGTCACGTGGGTCTGCGTCTCGCGCACATGGGTCTGGAAGGCCTGCTTCAACTGCGGATCGGTCGCCTTCTCGGCCATGGTCGGCAGGTTCTTCAGGATCTGCTTCTCGACGTAGTAGATGTCCTGGAGCGTGTGCACGAACAGGTCGTCGAGGGTTTTGATCGGGGTCGAGAAAAGGCCCATGGTCGAAATCCTTGTCCTGAGCCCCGGCGCGATCGGCTCGGATCGCAGCGGCGCGATTGATCGGAGCGGAATGGGGCGGCCGCCGCCGTGGCGGCGAAGCGGTCCCTCATGGCACCAACGTCAAGCCGAAAGCCCGGTTCCGTACCGGCCGCGGCTGCCGCGACAACGGCGCCTGAGCGTTTTTCGGCCTTTCCGCGTTGTCCTCGCAACGGAGAGCCCTCGACCATGACCGACGAGACCGGGCGCTGGCAGCCCATCGACACCGCGCCGGATGACAAGGACGTCCTCATCTACGTCCCGGCCTGGGGGCCGCTGATCGCGCGCTTCAGCGCCGAGTTCGGCGAGTGGACCTCGCGCATGCAGTGCCCGGTGTCGCTTGCCGAGGAGACGGACCGGCCGACGCACTGGATGGCGCTTCCGGAGCCGCCGGCGGGCGGAGCCGCCGACGCGTCCGAGCACGACCGGTTCCTCGCTTCCCACCCGACGCCGAAGGTCTCCGGTGCGGCGGCGCTGAAAACCGGGCATTAATCCGCATGCTCTAGATTCTGGTCCATTGCTTCGCCGCGTCGGGACCTTTCCATGCAGACCTCCGGCAGACTGCTCGTGCCTGCCCTCGTGCTCACGGCCGTGATCGCGGCAGGCGAGCTGCCGCCTCCTCCCGCGCGCCAGGAGCCGGAGGCGACCGGCACCACGCCCGAGCGCGTGTCGAACGAGCTTCGTCCGACGCAGGATGCAGCCCAGGCCGAGAAGCGCCCGGCCGTGCGCGTCATCCTTCCCTCGCCTTATTCGCAGCCGCGCTGAGCGAGGCGTCCGGACGGCCGTTCAGGCTGAACCGAAAGCGCCAGTTTCCCGACAGGAACCTCCCCATAAGGCTCGCGTTGGTCTTCCGTGAATTGGAGTTGCGCTTAAAGCCCAAGCTTCGTCCGTGAAACCAAAGCGGCAGTAGCCCGCGAAGACGAGGCGACGCTTCATCGTTCGAGCGAGATCATGTTCATCAGGCAAAACCAGAGCTTCAACATCGAAGGTCGCCATGGGGGCGTGAGCCCGATGTCGTTCGACCGCCATCTCGTGGCGAACCTGCTCGTATCGGTGTACTCGGGCGTCCTGAAGGAGCCCCTGCCCGAGCGCCTCGCGCATCTCGTGCGCGAGCTCGAGACGCGGCAGGCTCAAGGATTCAGGGGTCGCTGAACAGTCCGCCGCGCATCTCCGGCAGGACCAGCACCTTCGGCGGCGACGGCAGCGTCGCCCGCGAGACCGTGATCGACGCGGTCTTCGAGAACTCGACCGGCCAGCGCTCGCGCGCCTTCGCGAGGAAGCGGTTGAGCGTCCCGACGTTGAAATAGTGCATGGGCACGATCAGCGGCGCGCCGACCACCTTGAGCACCTCCATCATCCCGTCCGTGTCGAGGGTGTAGCCGCCGTCGACGGGGACGAGCACGACGTCGATGCGCCCGAGCTTCTTCAGGTGCGACGGCTCGAGGGTATGGTGCAGGTGGCCGAGGTGCGCGATGCACAGCTGCGCCGTCTCGAACACGAACATCGAGTTCATGTCGTACTGCGTGCCGCCGCCGCCCCACAGGTCGCGGATGTTGGTCGGAACGTTGCGCACGCGCACGTCGCCGACGGTGAGGTCGTGGCGCGCCGGGCCGCCGGCGGGATTCCATCCGGGCAGCACGTGCTTGATCGCGGGATCCGGGCGCATCGAGTAGTGCGTCGAGTGCGCCCGGTTCATGGTCGCGACGTCCGGCGGCGCGGAAGGGCGGACGTAGTCGTTGTAGTCGGTCGCGATCCGCACGCCGCCGGGACTCTCGATCAGGAACGTCGCGTGCCCGACGAAGGTGAGCGAAACCTCGCCGCGCGCAAGCGCGATGCGGCTGCGTGCGGACGCGGCGTCGCCGTGCGCGAACGCGGCCGGGATCGCGCGCGGCGTCCGCGTCGCCACGAAGCCGGGACACGCCTCCTGCGTGTCGTCCTGCGCGGCGCCTTGCGCGAAGGCGTGCGCCGCGGCGCCGAGGAGCGCGATGCAAAGGACGGCTCGAAGCGCGCGGCGCAGGCTCATGATGCTCTCCAACGATAGGAGCGAAGCTCGTTCCAGACGAGGCTAAGCCGATGCATCGCCTGCGCCAAGCGCACGTGAATGCAGGCATGCCGATGACGCGCGGCGACGCTCGTTCGTGACGATGCACGAATGCTTTTGCGACGTGGGCATTCGCGCATTGCGTTCGTGTTCGCGACGCGGATCGGCGCTTTCGCACCGGCTCGCGACGATGCGGTGCGCATGTATCGGCGCGGCTGATATTCAGTCTTCGCACAACGTGTCTACTGTGATCGGCATGATACTGACAAATTTTGCAATATTAATAAAATTTATTCTGAATATCACACGGTCATCCGCAAATCGGCAAGTAAACGCCACAAATGAATTCCGATGTTCCAGACGCCCCGGGACAGCGCCGCGAAGCGCGAATCCATGCGTCCGAGGCCTTCGGTGCGCGCTCTCAACTGATTCGAAACGAATTCGTGCGCGACACGATTTTCTCGCCTCTGCTGGCTTCCCAAGTACTCGCGGATGACGATCGCAGTGGAAAAATGCGCGCTCTTCAAGTCTCGCGCGCGAAAGAACTTGACAGACCGAATCGCCTGCCAGCCAACTTTCAGCGTGGCGCGACGTGATCGCGTCGGAACCCAAGAGAGGGTGAAAGTGGCCAAGAACCTGATCACGGGCGCAGCCCAGAGTGTGACGGAAGCCGCTCGATCCGCCATCACCAGGATCACAGAAACAGCAGGTAAAGCCATGGGCGATTCCAATACTTCCTCCACCAAGACCAGCGCGAAGAGCAGCGGCTCGTCGTCGAAAACCTCCGGCTCCAAGAGCGGCTCGAAGAGCGGCGGCAAGTCCGGCGCGAAATCGGGCGGCAAGGCCTCGAAGGGCGGCGCGAAGAGCTCCGCCAGGGGCGGCGCGAAGTCGACCAAGAAGGGCGCTTCGAAGTCGATGAGCGGCGCCCGCAAGAGCGCCGCGAAGTCGGGCGGCAAGGCCTCGAAGGGCGGCACCAGGGCGGCTGCGAAGTCGTCGAAGGGCGGCGCCAAGAAGTCCAGCGCCAAGAAGGGCGCGTCGAAGTCGGGCTCGAAGGGCTCGAAGCGCGGCTCGGCCGCGAAGTCGGCGTCGACCACCGCCCGGAAGACCTCGAAGCCCGCCGCCAGGAAGTCGGCCGGCAAGGCGTCGAAGAAGAAGTAGCGCGGCAGGGTCGTCCCAGCCTCGGCCGGGCGGCCTTCCGGACGAGCCGCGGCGGACGGTTCACTTCCGCGGGCCAAGACTCGAAATCCCGGGCGGACGCTCGGGATTTTTCTTTTTGAGCGATGCCGCTTGTGCGCGGGTCCCGCGCGCCTCAGGAGCGTTCCGCAAGCCGTTCGATGTCGGGCTTCAGCGCCGCGGCCCCGAGCCAGCGCGCCCAGTACTCGTCGGCGGCGCGGCGCGCCGCAAGCGCGGTCGTGCGGTGGCCGGAGTTGCGCCAGCCTTGCGGGCGCGCGACGCCCGAAACTTCCCACAGCCATTTGCCTTTGCCGCCCGCTGGCGCCTTCGCGACAGTCGCCATGACGAGGTCGCCGCTGAACGCCTGCCAGCCGCCGTCCTCCCCTTCCTCCCAGCGGATCATCGCCCGCCCTCCCCGGCCTTGGCGGCGCTCCGCGCGCGCCGGGCCCGCACGCTCCTCGGCCACTGCACGATGCGGTCGAGAAGCTCGGCGATGGAGTAGTCGTCCTCGACGCCCCTGACCCGGCCGCGCACCGAGATGCCGGCCGCGTGCACGCTCTCGGGGTCGCCGGACACGAGCGGGTGCCACCAGTAGAGGTCGCGCCCCTGCGCCACGAGGCGATAGGCGCAGGTCGGCGGCATCCAGGCGAGCTCGCGGATGTTGCGGGGCTGCAGGCGCACGCAGTCCGGCACCTTGGCCTGCCGGTTGCCGTAGTCGCGGCAGCGGCAGGCGCCGGCGTCGAGGAGGGTGCAGCCGACGTCGGTGTAGTGGATCGCTTGGGTCTCCTCGTCTTCGAGCTTGACGAGGCAGCAGCGGCCGCAGCCGTCGCAGAGGCTCTCCCACTCGGCGTCGGTCATCGCCTCGAGGGACTTGACGCGCCAGAACGGCTCCGCTTCGCCGTCCGGCCCGCCCGCCGCGATGCTTGTTCTTTCCTCGGACATGGCCCACACCCACTCCCACGGGCGCGATCCTGTCAAGAGATCGTTAAGCTAGGCGGGTCCCCCGCGCATCGGAGCGGACCCGGGTGGAGTCCGCGGCGTTATCGATAAATCCAACTGGACTTGGGGCGGCCCTGGCTGCAAACCGTTGCGGTTGATAATATCTTAACGACGCCGCCTCGGCCCGGGCCCCAGCCCGCCGGGCACGCTCTTAAAGAGGACCTGACCCCTCGTGGACCTGAACGGGCAGCCGCGAATTCCGCTGACAACGCGCCTCAAACGCGCGGCGCTGGCCTTCGACGCCTGGCTCAACGCCTCGCTCTACTCGGGCGGGCGGCGGATGGGCGAGACCTACGGGCGCTTCTCCGACCGCATGGCGAAGCTGCGCGTGCGCGGCTTCAAGCGCGCGTTCCTCGATCTGACGAGCGAGGCCGTGACGCTCGGCACCGGCGGCGCCGTCGTGATGCTGGCGCTGGCGCTCCCGGCCTTCCGCGAGACGAGCGAGAACTGGCTCAAGAACCAGGAGCTCGCCGTCACTTTCCTCGACCGCTACGGCCAGGAGATCGGACGGCGCGGCATCCGCCACGACGATTCGGTCAAGCTCGACGAGTTCCCCGACTACCTCATCAAGGCGGCACTCGCGACCGAGGACCGGCGCTTTTTCGAGCACTGGGGCATCGACCCGATCGGCACCTTCCGGGCCCTCACCGTGAACGCCCGCGGCGGCGGCGTCGTGCAGGGCGGGTCGTCCATCACCCA
>DASVVU010000368.1:0-6091 GCA_036386395.1 Beijerinckiaceae bacterium
CCCGCCGGCCCTCGGCGAAGCGGCGCCGCCGAAGCCCGCGCCCCAGCCGGTCCCGTCGCCGATCTCGGAGCCGCAAGGTCCCGACGCCGCGATCCTCTCGGACATGGCAAAGCAGCTTGAGGAGGCGCTGAAGCGACCGGCGGCGCCGGTGAGGCCGCCCGAGCCGATGCCGGCGTCATTCCCGCCTTCGCCTTCGCCGCAACCTCCGGTGCGGGCCGAGGCGACGCCGGTGCGTCCACCAGCCCCGCCGGTGCGGCCGCCGGCCCCAACGCCGGTGCGCCCACCAGCCCCCCCGCCGGCTCCCCCTCCCCCTGCACCCCGGGCGGCCGAGTCCGCCCCGAAGCCGCCGAGCCCGCCAGCGGCCGCGCCATCTCCTCCCCGTCCGGCGCCTCCGCCTGCCGGGCCGAACGGACCGGACGTGGCCGAAGCCCCAATTCCGCCGAAGCCGGCGCCCCGGCCCGAGCCGGCGGCGGCAAAGCCCGAGCCCAGGCCCGAGCCCAAGCCTGAGCCTTCTGCCGAGGCGCCGGCGCGGGTCAGCGACCCGTTCTCGGTCGAGGAGATCGAGGCCGAGTTCGCCCGCCTCCTCGGGCGCCCCTTCGACAAGAACGACAAGGGGGATAAGGCGTAAGGGGCGGCTTGCGCCCTCTTTAAGCCCGCCGCACCGTCCCGGGCAGCCATGCCCGGACCGAATCAGCCCCGCTTCTTCCGTGCCGCCGCCCTCGCCGGCGCGCTCGGATTTGGCCTTCTCGGGCTCGCGCTCGCCGGCGCGACGGCGGCGTCCGCCCAGACCCTCACCCTCGACCTCGGCCCCGGCGGGGGCGTGACCGAGCGGGCGCTCCAGCTCGTCGCCCTCGTGACGGTGCTGGCGCTCGCCCCGTCGATCCTCGTGATGGTGACCTCGTTCACGCGCATCGTCGTGGTGCTCTCCCTCCTGCGTTCGGCGATCGGCACGCAGACGGCGCCGCCGAACGCCGTCATCGTCGGCCTCGCGCTCTTCCTCTCCGCCTTCGTCATGACGCCGACCATCACGGCGGCCTACCGGGACGGGGTTGAGCCCCTCGTCGCCGGCCGGATCCAGCCGGGCGAGGCCTTCGAGCGCGCCGCGGGGCCGTTCCGCACCTTTATGATGCGCCACGTGCGCGAGAAGGACCTCGCCCTTTTCGTGGGCCTCTCGCCGGGCGCGCGGCCCGAAGGACCGGAACAGGTCGGCCTCCAGGCGCTCGTCCCGGCCTTCATGATCTCGGAATTGCGCCGCGCCTTCGAGATCGGGTTTCTTTTGTTCGTGCCATTCCTGATCATCGACCTCGTCGTCGCCTCGATCCTGATGTCGGTCGGCATGATGATGCTGCCGCCCGTGACCGTCGCCCTCCCCTTCAAGCTCATCTTCTTCGTCCTCGTCGACGGCTGGACCCTCGTCGCGGGCTCGCTGGTGCAGAGCTACGGGGGGTGATGGGGCGAGACAGACGCCCATCTTGATGGGAGATGACACCCCCTGCGTGTCTCGCTCACACTGCGCGACGATGATAGAATGGCGACTTCATGAACGCCCGCACATTGATCACGCTTGATCCCGAGACACAGCGCCTCCTGGCCGAGGACGTGTTGAAGCTCGAGCGTCTCCGGAAGGCCGTCCGGGTCGGCGAAGAGGCCCTTGAACGCGGCGAGTTCGAGGACATCGAGTCCGACGATCTCGGCCCGTATCTGGCCGGACTCGGGACGACAGCACGGGGCTCAAGATCATGAGACGAACGACCGTCGAGTCCGCGAAGGCAGCATGAGACAGATTCGAGCTGCCGCCGCTGTCCGCGTAGCAGAGTAGTGCAGGCTGGATAGGGGCTTGTTCATCGGGCAGAGGTCTCTTAGAATTCGATTCGTGATCCATGTTGCCACGGAGGGTTCCGTCGGCGGGACAATGGTCACGAATGGAGACTCTCATGACTGCTCAGAGCGAGCGGCATCGCGGCCGCTTTAAGTTCCCCTATCATACTCTTCGCAATATCAGCGCACCCGAAGACGGTGATGCGGGTCGAAAAGTATACGCAGGCAACGCGCCAGCGAGTTCGTTCATGTCCTTGTCAGAGGATGAAAACGTCCGATCCTACATTGTTACCGCCGAAGGAAAGAAGCGGCAACGTCTTACGGACGTTCACCGTCGGATACGAGATACCCTTGAGAACAAGCCAAACGATTTCGTTATTTTAAATAGTGGTATTGTTATTGTCGCACGCGACATCGAAGTGGACGAAAAAGAAAAAGTCGCCCGCCTCAAAGATCCAAGTATTATTAATGGATCTCAGACTCGCGGTGAACTGGACCATTATCTCAGTATGCATCAAGATGGTTCGGGGTTCCCAATCTCATGCAAGTTCGAGCTAGTGGTCACAGATGACGACGATTTGATTGCGGAAGTCTCGATCGCGAGAAACTTTCAGAATGATGTCGCAACTCTTTCTATCGTAGGCAGAAAGGGAGTTCTTGATGAGCTTGAAGAAAAGCTGCGGCAGAGCTTTTCTGGCTTGCAGCTACGCAAATCAGAAACTCAACGCTCTGATGATTATTACGACACTGAAAAACTCCTGCAGGTGATCACGGCTCTTATACCATCTGAGCTCTGGCCCAAAACTAAAGAGAAGGAAGACCCTAAAAAGGTGTATGCTTATAGTATGAAATCCAAGTGCTTGAAAGAATTTCAAGAGATTCATGACAGAGCCAAGAACGGAAATGCGGAGGGCCATGAGAGCGCAAAGGCCCTCTACGAATTCTATCTAGACATCGCACCAACAGCGCACGCTCTTTACGAGAAGTGGAAGAAGCATCCAGGTTTCATAGGCACGGGCCTGCGCGCTATTGAACGAGAGGGGCGGCAGGTTGTGGATGTCCCGGATGGAATCATATTCCCGATCTTGGCATCGCTTTCAGCTTTCGCCAAGAAGGTCAACGGCCATTGGCAGCTCCTACCACCAAAGATGTTCAACGATACCGAGATCATCCACGCTGCAAAGGCGCAATATATGAATGTCGCACATAGCAATCCATGGAATATGGGAAAGAATCAGGCAATTTACTCCTCACTTTTTCAAATCACAAACATATATAAAAAGGTCAGTGCAACAGGCTAGCTGAGTATTAAAGGGCACCCTGCATCGGCCGGCCAAGCCCGGCCATGACAACGAGAGGTGAGCCTCAGCTCCTTGCCGGTCCCGGCGCCGGCGCCTGCGCCTGCGGCTCCGGCCGCGGCCCCGGCGCCGCTTCGGCGGGCCGGCGCCGGCGCTCCGCGACGGCGGCTTCGGGGTAGCGCTTGCGGTACTCGGCAAGGAAGTCGGCGAGCGTGTCGGCGCTGGTCACGCCTTTCGCGATCTCGCGGAAAGCGCGGGTGCCGGCGGCGTTGGGTTGGGTCAGCATGGCGAAGGTGCGGGCGTCGCGGCTGTCCGCCATCTTGGGCGAGAAGCGCGTGCGCAGGCGGTCGAGGGCCAGCGCCTCCTCGGCCAGCGAATAGGCGATGGCGGCGCGCAGCACGTCGAGGCGCTCGCGGTCGTCGAGAGCCTCGGCGCCCTGCCAGCGGGCGCCGGCGAGCCGCTCGTGCGCCTCGCCGGCGTCGCGCCAGCGCCGTCCGGTCCACAGGATGTCGGCGCGCAGGCGGTCGATCTCCGGGCCGCTCTCACCGGCGATCACCTCCAAGGCGAGGTCGGTGCGCGAGAGGTCGGAAAGGGCGCGGGCCTCCAAGAGGATGCGGGCGCGCTTGATCTCTGCGGGCAGCTGCGGCAGCCGCGTCGCCTGGATCGCCTGCAGCGCCGCCTGCGGCTTGCCGTCCATGAGCCGCACCGTCGCGAGCCTGGCCGCCACCGTCGCCCGCGCGGCGCCGTTAAGGCGGTGCTCGACCTGATGCCAGAGGAGCTCGCCAGCCTGGTCGAGGAGGTCGAGCTCGACGAGGCGGTCGGACAGGCGGCGCACGATCTCGTCGCCGCGCCGGCCGATCGGCGTGAACTCCTTGAAGTCGAAGTAGAGCGCGAGCGCGTCGACCCGGGACAGCGCCTCGCCTTTCCCCGACAGGAACAGGTCCTCGAACAGCCGCCCGGTCTCCTCGTGCAGCGCCCGCGTGACCTCGTGGTCGGGGAAGATGCGGGTCGCCCGGCGGGCGATCGTGAAGGCGTCGCGCCAGCGCCCGGCCTCGGCGTAGAGCCGCCCGAGCCGCCCCAAGGCGCCGATCTCGATATCGTCGCCGCGCCACACGACCGACAGCGTTTCCAGCCGCGCGATCGCCTCCTCGGGCGTCATCGCGTGCCGGTCGAGGGCAAGCGTCACGTAGCGAAGCCCTGCCTCCGCCGCGACCGGCCGCTCGGCCGTCTCGGCGAGGCGGCGGTAGACGTCGAGGGCGGCGTCCACCCGCCCGCTCGCCTCGGAGACGCGGCCCTTCAGAAGCGCGACCTCGTCGAAGGCGGCGCCCTCCGGCCCGAGCTGCCCGGCAAGCGTGATCTCGGCCTCGGCGGCACTCAAGTCCTTCATCTCGACGGCGGCGCGGGCGACGGCGGCGCGCAGGGCCGCTTGCATGTCGTCGGGATAGGGCTCGATCAGCGCCTTCGAGCGGCGGAAGGCGCCGAGCGCCGGCGCCCAGCGCTTGGCGCGGGCGTCGAGGACGGCGCGCCACAGCACCGCCTCCGGGTCCTCGGCGACGACGTCCGTCGCGAGCACCCGGCGGGCGTCGGCGGCGCGGTTCATGCGCGCGAGCGCGATGCCCTGGAGGAGGAGGAACGGCCGCTGGCGCGCCAATGTCGGGTCCTCGGCCGCCGCCGCCGCGAGCACGCCGACGGCCTCGTGGTCGAGGCGGTTCGCGACGAGGAAGCGGGCGAGGTCGATGCGCGCGGCGCTGCGTCCCGCGCGCGGGGCCTCGGCAACCGCATCCATGAGCTCACGCTGGCGCATGAGCGGCGAGCCGAGCCGGTCGCGGGCGAGCCGGTCGCGGTGAAGGACGGGATCGAGGCCGGATGGGCCCTCGCCGACGCCGTCGGTCGTGAGCGCAAGGCCCATCTCGCGGGAGACCGTGACGCCGTCGGGCCCCGAGCGCACCGTCACGTCGTCGGCGAGCGGCGCGACGGCGACGCCGTGGGCGGTCGGCAGGAGGCGGAACTCGACGAAGCGCTGCGGCTTCGCGATCCCGCGCGGCGGGCCGTGGGCGGCCGCGACCGCGACGCGTTCGTCGCCGTCGTCGAGCCAGTACACGCCGGCGGCGTCCGTCAGCGCGAGCCTGAGCGCCGGGCGCCCGAGATCGTCGACGCTGCGCTCGCCCATGACAGGCTCGCTCGGTACGAGGCCGGTCTCACCGATGGAAAGCACCCAGCCCTCGCCCTTCGGCGAGAGCCGCGTGAGATAGGGCCCGGCGAGCGCGAAGCGCAGGACCGCGAAGGTCCCGTCCCGGTTGACACCTTTGAGGAACGCGAACGGGGTCTTCGCCGGCAGGCGATCGAGCTCGAGGCGCTCCGCGGTCTCGAACAGCACGGTCACGACGCCGTTGCGCTCGAACGCCGCCGCCGCTGTGCGATTCCTGAACGGGAACTCGACCATGAGTCCGTCCGCCGCGACCTTCGTGACCGCCTGGACGGGGCCGGAGGCTTGCGGCTTCGCTGGAGGAGCTTGGGGAGCCGCTTGGAACGGAGCTTGAACCGTTGCCTGAGCCGGACCTTGGGCTGGAACTTGGGCCTGGGCTTGTACAGGGCTTTGAGGCGGCGCCTGCGCCGCTGCGGGAGCGGCCTGCGGCGCCGGCTGGGATGCGGCTTGGGCCTCCCGTGGACCCGGCTTCACCTCGGCTTCGACCGCGACGGCGGCCTCGGCGGGCTCCGCTACGGGATCTGGCATCGGCATGGCCGAAAGGCGCGGCTTCGCGACGTCGACGACGAACGAATCGTCCTCGCGAAAGCCGCGGGCCTCATAGCCCTCCTCCAGCACGAGCCGCAGGCGCGCGGACGAAGCCGTGGCGTCCGCGTCGAGGCTGCGCACGGCTGGGCCGACCTGGGCCCGCGCGCCGCCGAGCGCGAGGGTCGCGGGCGCGTCGATGCGCACCTCCGCCTCCCCTCCCTCCGCCTTGAGCGAGACCGGC
>DASVVU010000369.1:0-4816 GCA_036386395.1 Beijerinckiaceae bacterium
CGCGAGCTCGTCGGCGTAGGTCAGCGCCGCCATGACGTGGAGGCGCATGTCGCCGATCTCGCCGAAGGCGCCGCGCAGCTCGGTGATCTTGGCGTCGTAGGCTTGGGCGAGGCCTTCGAGATGCGCCTCCTCGCCCTCGCCGCAGGCCATGCGGTAGCTGCGCCCGGCGATGGTGACCTGGATCTGCGGCATCGTCCCCTCACTCGCCCGCGGGCGCGGCCTCGGCGCGCTCCAGCACGTCGCGCACGGCGCCGACCGCCCGGTGGACCCGGCGACCGACATCAGCGGTCGCGGCCTCCATGCGGGCGAGCCGCGCCGAGGCGGCGTCGAGCTCGACGGCGAGGCGGGCGCGGTCGTCCTGCATGATCTGGAGCTCGGTCTCGAGGTCGCCGCGCCGGCGCTCGAGGTCGAGCCGGCGCCCAAGCGTCGCCTCGAGGGCGCCGAGCGCCGCCTCGAGCCGCCGCACCGCATCGTCGAGCGCCGCCATCGCCCCTCCGAGAATCGTCTTGTCGAGACTAGGATGCGCCGGGAATCGCCGCAATCCAGGCCTGTTGACGGTGCTCCGGGGCCGAGAATTGACTCGCGGAGCCCCCATGCTAACAAGCCCGCGACCTTGACCGGGCGCCTTTTCGCCCGCGCCCGCCGTTTTCGGATCAGCTCGTGCCCGAAGCCGCCACTGCCGCTCGCGTCTCCCACTCGGATCTCGCGAACGCGGTGCGCGTGCTCGCCATGGACGCGGTCGAGCAGGCGAAGTCCGGCCATCCCGGCCTGCCCATGGGCGCCGCCGACGTCGCGACGGTGCTGTTCACGAAGTTCCTCAAGTACGACGCCGCAGAGCCGCGCTGGCCCGACCGCGACCGCTTCGTGCTCTCCGCCGGCCACGGCTCGATGCTGCTCTACGCGCTGCTGCACCTCACGGGCGTCGAGGGCGTCACCATCGAGGAGCTGCGCCGCTTCCGCCAGCTCGAATCGAAGACGCCGGGGCATCCCGAGTGCTTCATGACACCGGGCGTCGAGACCACCACGGGACCCCTCGGCCAGGGCATCGCGACGGCGGTCGGGATGGCGCTCGCCGAGCGCATGCTGGCGGCCGAGTACGGGCCCGAGATCGTCGACCATTTCACTTATGTCCTCGCCTCCGACGGCGACCTGATGGAGGGGGTGAGCCACGAGGCCATCGCGCTTGCCGGGCACCTCAAGCTGAACAGGCTCGTCGTCCTGTGGGACGACAACGGCATCTCCATCGACGGGCCGTTGTCGCTCTCCGACTCGGTCGATCAGGTAAGGCGCTTCGAGGCCGCAGGCTGGCGGGCGCTCAAGGTCGACGGCCACGACCCCGACGCGGTCGCCCGTGCAATCCGCAAGGCGCAGAAGTCGGACCGGCCGACGCTGATCGCGTGCCGGACCACGATCGGCTACGGCGCGCCCAAGAAGGCCGGCACCTCCAAGGCCCACGGCGAGCCGCTCGGAGCGGAGGAGCTTGCGGGGGCGAAGGCGGCCCTCGGCTGGAACGGCGCCGCCTTCGAGGTGCCGGACGGCATCCGCAAGGCCTGGGCGCGGGCCGGAAAGCGCGGGGCGCGCGAGCGCAAAGCCTGGGGGGAACGGCTCGCCGCGCTTCCGGCGGAGCGCCGGGCCGAGCTCGAGCGCCGCATCGCCGGCGACGTGCCGGCGAGGCTCGCCGAGGCGGTCGCCTCTCTGAAGAGCCGTCTCGCCGCCGAGCCGCAGGCGGTGGCGACCCGGAAAGCCAGCGAGACCGCCCTGGAGGTCGTGACCGAGGTGGTGCCGGAGCTGGTGCTCGGCTCCGCCGACCTCACGCCCTCGAACAACACCAAGACCAAGAACCTGTCGGTGATCGCGCCCGGCCAGTACGGCGGGCGCTACATCCACTACGGCATCCGCGAGCACGGCATGGCGGCGGCCATGAACGGCCTGGCGCTCCACGGCGGCTTCCGCCCGGCCGGCGCGACCTTCCTGGTCTTCACCGACTACGCCCGGCCGGCGATCCGCATCGCGGCGCTCTCCGGCATCCCGGCGATCTACGTCATGACCCACGACTCGATCGGGCTCGGCGAGGACGGGCCGACGCACCAGCCGGTCGAGCACCTCGCGGCGCTGCGCGCCATGCCGAACCTGCGCGTCTTCCGCCCGGCCGACGCCGTCGAGACGGCGGAGTGCTGGCAGCTCGCCATCGAGCGCCGCGACGGCCCGACGCTCCTCGCGCTCACCCGCCAGGTCCTGCCGCAGGTCCGCAAGGAGGCCGGCGACGGCAATCTCTGCGCCCACGGCGCCTACGAGCTTTCGCCCGCCTCCGAGAGCAAGGCCAAGGCCACGATCTTCGCCTCGGGCTCGGAGGTCGAGATCGCGCTCGCCGCCCAGAAGCTCCTGTCCGGGCGCGGCATGGCGGCGCGGGTGGTCTCGGTGCCCTCCCTCGACCTGCTGCTGTCGCAGCCCGAACCAATCCGCCGCGAGATCGTTGGCGATGCGCCGGTCAAGGTTGCCGTCGAGGCCGCGGTCCGCTTCGGCTGGGACGCCCTGATCGGCCCCGACGGCCTCTTCGTCGGCATGAAAGGCTTCGGGGCGAGCGCCCCCTACAAGGACCTTTACCGGCACTTCGGCATCACGGCGGAGGCCGTGGCGGACCAGGTGCTGCGCACGCACAATCTCTAGACGAGGAAGGCTGACATGACGGTGAAGGTCGCGATCAACGGGTTCGGGCGCATCGGCCGCAACATCCTGCGCGCCATCGTCGAGTCCGGGCGCAAGGACATCGAGGTGGTGGCCGTGAACGACCTCGGCCCCGTCGAGACCAACGCCCATCTCCTCCGCTTCGACTCGGTCCACGGGCGCTTCCCGAGCGACGTTCAGGTGGACGGCGATTCCATCGTGGTCGACGGCCAAAAAATCAGGGTCACGGCAATCAAGAACCCGGCCGAGCTGCCGCACAAGGAGCTCGGGGTCGACATCGCCATGGAGTGCACCGGCATCTTCACGGCGAAGGACAAGGCAAAGGCGCACCTCGAGGCCGGCGCGAAGCGCGTCCTCGTCTCGGCGCCGGCCGACGGGGCCGACCTCACCGTCGTCTACGGCGTCAACCACGACAAGCTCACGAAGGACCACACGGTCGTCTCGAACGCCTCGTGCACCACGAACTGCCTCGCCCCGGTCGCGAAGGTGCTGAACGACGCCGTCGGGATCGAGAAGGGGTTCATGACGACGATCCACTCCTACACCAACGACCAGCCCTCCCTCGACCAGATGCACAAGGACCTCTACCGGGCCCGCGCCGCGGCGCTCTCGATGATCCCGACTTCGACCGGCGCCGCCAAGGCCGTCGGCCTCGTGCTGCCCGAGCTCAACGGCAAGCTCGACGGCGTCTCGATCCGCGTGCCGACGCCCAACGTCTCGGTGATCGACTTCAAGTTCGTGGCGAAGCGCGCGACCTCGAAGGACGAGATCAACGACGCCGTGAAGCGCGCCTCCGAGCAGCAGCTGAAAGGGGTGCTGGCCTACACGGACCGGCCGAATGTCTCGATCGACTTCAACCACGACCCCCACTCGTCCACCTTCCACATGGACCAGACCAAGGTCATGGACGGCACCCTCGTGCGCGTCATGGCCTGGTACGACAACGAGTGGGGCTTCTCGAACCGTATGGCCGACACCGCCGTCGCGATGTCGAAGCTGATCTGACCACACTTTCGCCGGGACGCGGCTCCGTATTGTCCGGGGCGAAACGATCTTGAGGTGAGACCCATGGCCGACACCACAAGCCCCACCCGCGTCGAGCCTGCTCTCGGCGCTTCCGCGGCCCCGAGCGTCGAGGAGCTGCGGGCGGCGGTCGAGACCGTGCCGCCGGCGCCCCCTGCACCGGTGCCCACCTATGCCGAGGAGCCGCCCCGCACCGACTTCACGCGCCTCGACCAGCTCTCGCGCATCGAGGAGAAGACGGCGCGGATCGAGGAGAAGTACGCCCGCACTGAGACCGCGATGCAACGGGTGCAGGACAAGGTCGAGGCCGCCATGGGCCGCATGACCAACGCGGCGCAGCAGTCCGAACTCGTGATCGTGCGCGAGCGGACGGACGAGCTCGCCCGGCGCGTGCGCCGGCTGCCGGGGCTCAACGCGCTCGTCTTCACGGCGCTCGTGACGGCGCTCCTCACGGCGGCGCTCGTGCTCGTGGCTCAAAAGTACCTGTTGGGGCACCTGCCGGGATGAGCGTCCGCACCCTCGACGACGCCGATCTCAAGGGCCGAAGAGTCCTCCTGCGCCTCGACCTCAACGTGCCGATGGAGGACGGGCGCGTCACCGACGCGACCCGCATCGAGCGTGTCCTGCCGACGATCCGGGAAATCGCCGAGAAGGGCGGCCGGGCGATCCTCCTCTCCCATTTCGGCCGGCCGAAGGGCCGCGACCCCAAGGCGTCGCTGAAGCCCATTGCGGCGGCGCTGTCGGGGCAGCTCGGACGCCCCGTGACCTTCGCCGAGGACTGCGTCGGCGACGCCGTCGCGCAGGCAGTCTCTGCCCTCAAGGACGGCGACGTGCTCCTCCTGGAGAACACGCGTTTCCACGCCGGCGAGGAGAAGAACGATCCCGCCTTCGTGAAGGAGCTGGCGAAGCTCGGCGATCTCTACGTCAACGACGCCTTCTCGGCCGCGCACCGGGCGCACGCCTCGACGGAGGGGCTCGCGCACGTGCTTCCGGCCTACGCCGGGCGCGCCATGCAGGCGGAACTGGAGGCGCTGGCGAAGGGCCTCGAGGCGCCGGCCCGTCCCCTCGTCGCGGTGGTCGGCGGGGCCAAGGTCTCGACCAAGATCGA
>DASVVU010000370.1:0-2806 GCA_036386395.1 Beijerinckiaceae bacterium
GCCGACACGCTTCTGCGCCATCCTCTCGCCCAGAGCGAGTGGCGCGTGACCCTCGAGCGCCTCGTCGCCGGCGCTCCCTTCGAGGCGCCGAGCCGCACGGGCGCGCCGGCCGCCGCTCTGCCGCAGTTCCCGGGCGCCCGCGTCCTCGTCGCCGACGACAGCGCGGTCAACCGCGAGGTCGCCTGCGAGGCCCTTTCCCGCCTCGGCATCGTGCCGGCGACCGTCGAGGACGGGCGCGCCGCCTTCGCGGCCGTGAAGGCTGAAACATTCGACATCGTGCTCATGGACGGCAGCATGCCGGACGTGGACGGCTTCCAGGCGACCCGCCTCATCCGCGAATACGAGGCAGCGGCGACGGGCTGTCGCCGCACCCCCGTCGTCGCGCTCACCGCGCACGTCGTCGGCGCCGGCGCCGAGGCGTGGCGCGAGGCCGGCATGGACGGCGTGCTGCACAAGCCGTTCACGGTGGCGAAGCTCGCCGAGTGTCTGGCGCAATGGGTCGTCCCCGGCGTGGCCGGCCCCGCCGCAGCGCCCGCTCCCGCGGTGCCCGACGCGCCCACGCCCGAGGACGACGCGCTCCTCGACGCCCAGAACCTCGCCCAGCTCGAGGAGATGGCCGGATCGAGCGGCCGGGAGTTCATCGCCCGCGTCGTCGGCCTCTACGTCGAGCACGCCCCGAAGGCCCTCGACGAGCTCACCGCCGCCGTCGCGGCCGCCGACCCCGCCCGCGTCGCGCCGGCGGCGCACAGCCTCAAGTCGATGAGCCTCAACATCGGCGCCGCCGCGCTCGCCCGCCGCCTCGCCGCGATCGAGGCCGCCGCCCGCGAGAATGCGGCCGTTCCCACGGCGGATTCGCTTGCCCCCATCGCAACCCTTCTTGGCGAGACCATCACGGCCTTGCGGGCGCACTTCTCCTTAGGGCCGGAGCCTGCGGACGCCGAGGCCGCCTGAGCCCTCGTCAGGCCGCGAGCGCCCGCGCCCCGTCGATCACGAACTGCACCGCAAGCGCGGCGAGGATGACGCCGAGGAGGCGCGTCAGCACCGCCTGGCCGGTGACGCCGAGGAGCCGCGCGATCGGCTCGGCGGCGGCGAAGACCGCAAGGCACGCGAGCATCACGGCCGCGAGGAGCCCGAGGAGGAGGGCGAGCGCCGGGGGGCTGCCGCCGGCCCGGCCGGCCAGGAGAATCATGGCCGTGATGGCGCCGGGGCCGGCGAGCAGCGGGATCGCGAGCGGGAAGACGGCGACGTAGCGGATGTGGTCCTGCGTGACCGCGACCTCGGCGGTGTGCTGCTTGCGGTCGGCGCGGCGCTCGAACACCATCTCGAAGGCGATCCAGAACAGCAGCAGCCCGCCGGCGATCCGGAAGGCCGGCAGGCCGATGCCGAGGAGGCGCAGGAAGACCTCGCCGGCGAGCCCGAAGGAGGCGAGGATGCCGAAGGCGATCAGCGCCGCCCGCACCGCGACGCCGCGCCGCTCGCGGGCCGTCATGCCGCGGGTCACCGACAGGAAGATCGGCGCGAGCCCCACGGGATCGACCGTGACGAGCAGGGTCACGAGCGCGGAGGCGAGATAGTCGGCGTACATCGCCCGATCCTAGAACGGTTGAGGGCAGGCATACATGGCTGCCGCACCCCTGTCGTTCCGGGGCTTCGCAAGCGCAGCCCGAGCTCACGGATGAAGCTCCGACTCTAGCAATTGCAGAAGCTTGGCCCGGCTTGATCGCCTATCCTATTAAGGCTGATGGAAGCTCCGAAGACCGTGGACGGTGTGCCGTTCCGGGTTGAAAAAGCATGCCGAAACGGCCATCTAAGAGCTTGATTCCGCTCAGATTCGAAGCGCCCGTTTCCGGCCGACGGCTCGCCGTGGCGGCGCCTGTGAGAGGGCCGTTCGCCGGCCTCGAAGAACGAAGGTAAGATCTTGGCAGACCCGAAGGATCCCCGCTCCGGCGCCCCCGACTCGCCCCCGCCCGCGAGCGACGTGAAGCCCGTCCAGATCATCGACGAGATGCGCCGCTCGTATCTCGATTACGCCATGAGCGTGATCGTCTCGCGCGCGCTCCCGGACGCCCGCGACGGCCTCAAGCCCGTGCACCGGCGCATCCTCTATTCGATGCACGAGAACGGCTACACGCCGGACAAGCGCTACGTGAAGTCGGCCCGCATCGTCGGCGACGTCATGGGCCAGTACCACCCGCACGGCGACCAGGCGATCTACGACGCCCTCGTGCGCATGGCCCAGGAATTCTCCATGCGGCTCATGCTCATCGACGGGCAGGGCAACTTCGGCTCGATCGACAACGACCCGCCGGCGGCGATGCGCTACACCGAGAGCCGCCTCGCCAAGCCCGCGATGGCGCTGCTGGAGGACATCGACAAGGACACCGTCGACTTCCGGCCGAACTACGACGAGTCGAAGGCGGAGCCCTCGGTCCTGCCGGCGCGCTTCCCGAATCTTCTGGTCAACGGCGCGGGCGGCATCGCGGTCGGCATGGCGACCAACATCCCGCCGCACAACCTCGGCGAGGTCATCGACGCCTGCACGGCCTACATCGACCGGCCGGACATCACGATCGACGAGCTGATCGAGATCGTGCCCGGTCCCGACTTCCCGACCGGCGCCCTGATCATGGGCCGGGGCGGCGCGCGCGCCGCCTACAACACCGGCCGCGGCTCGATCATCATGCGGGCGAAGTGGCACACGGAGGAGCTGCGCCGGGAGCGCGAGGCCCTCGTCTTCGACGAGATCCCCTACCAGGTGAACAAGGCGAACCTCGTCGAGCGGATCGGCGAGCTCGTGCGCGAGAAG
>DASVVU010000371.1:0-3249 GCA_036386395.1 Beijerinckiaceae bacterium
GCCCAAACATCGCACTAAAATAAGATTGTTGGAGATATTCAAGAAACTCAACCGGAGTGTTGAACTCCTTAGGTAGGGCATTCATTCCCCTCAATCCTTGTCTACGTGACCTCTTGCGAGGACCCCGATACCCAGATGATCAGCCATCCTTAGTCCTAGTCCGTTTACTACCAGAGATCTTGGCTTAGCCCTAGCGGTGTTTGAGGGCGTTATCGGCATCGCTCCACCAGCCGCTCCACGAAGCCCAAGCACTTCGCAAGCTCCGACAGCGCGACCCACTCGTCGGCCTTGTGAGCCTGGCCGATGGAGCCCGGGCCTATGACGACGCTCGGGATGCCGGCGGTGTGCTGGAACTGGCCGGCCTCGGTGCCGAACGCCACTTTGGAATGGCCGTTCGCGCCGGCGAGGCTCTTCGCGAGGGTGACGATCGGCGCGTCCGGCGCCGTGTCGAGGCCGGGGAAGCCCGCGAAGACGTCGAAGCCGAAGCCGGCCCGGGGGTCGACCGCCTTCATCCGCGGCTCGAGGGCCTCGCGGGCGTGGCGCACGATGCCCGCGACGAGCTCGTCCGGGTCGTCGGCCGCGACGGTGCGGACCTCGAAGACGATCTCGGCCTCGTCGGGCACGATGTTGAGGGCCGTCCCGCCCTGCAAGACTCCGACGTGGGCCGTCGAGTACGGCACGTCGTAGAGCGGGTCCCGGACGCCCTCGGCGGCGAGCCGGTCGGCGACGGCGCGGATATGCGCCACGAGGAGCGCCGCGAACTCGGCCGCGTTCACGCCCTTCGGCGCGAGCGACGAGTGGACCGTGAAGCCGCGCACGTTAACCCGAACGCTGCGCTTGCCCTTGTGGCCGACGACGACGCCCATCTCCGTCGGCTCGCCGACGAAGCAGCCCTCGGGCTTCACTCCGCGTCCGGCGAGCCGCTCGACGAGGCCGCGCACGCCGACGCAGCCGACCTCCTCGTCGTAGGAGAAGGCGAGGTGGATCGGCCGCGCGAGTTTTTGGGCGGCCATCCCCTCCGCCGCCGCGAGGCAGACGGCCAAAAAGCCCTTCATGTCGCAGGCGCCGCGGCCGTAAGCGCGCCCTTCCGCGACACGCAGGGCGAAGGGGTCGCCGGT
The DNA here is from genome assembly GCA_036386395.1 of Beijerinckiaceae bacterium. Lineage (GTDB taxonomy): Bacteria > Pseudomonadota > Alphaproteobacteria > Rhizobiales > Beijerinckiaceae > JAJKJG01. The sequence continues at coordinate 1,119 of DASVVU010000371.1, forward strand.
CCACTCCTGTCCGTCCACGGGCACCACGTCGGTGTGGCCGGAGAGGATGTAGCCCGGCACATCGGCCGGCCCGACGGTGGCGAAAAGGTTGGCCTTCCGGCCCGTCGCGTCGTAGACGCGCTCGCACGCGAAGCCGAGGGCCGAAAGATGCGCCTCGATCCTGTCGATGATCGCGAGGTTCGAGTTGCGGCTCGTGGTGTCGAACGCCACGAGCGTCGAAAGGATCTCGAGGACCCTGTCCAGGTTCAATGCCGGCTCCCGCCAACTGTGCGAAAGAACCCGAAGTAGCCCCGGGCCCCGTTGGCACGGCTTTAGCGTCCGCCGCGTCCTAAGCGCAACTTGCGCCGGCTTGGCAAAGCGTGTTCGATCCGGCCTAAACGCGGGCCGAAGAGTCCGCCCCACGAGGAGAACAGGATGAAACGGCCTCTCGCACTCGTCGCCCTTGCGGCCCTGCCCCTGTGGGCCGCGCCCGCCCTCGCCCAGGACTTGCGGATCGGCCTCGCCTCCGAGCCGACCTCCATGGACCCGCACTTCCACAACCTCGGGCCGAACAACGCGGTCCGCCGCCACATCTTCGAGGGGCTGGTCTCGCAAAATGCCGAGCAGAAGGTCCAGCCGGAGCTCGCGTCGTCCTGGCGCGCCGTCGACGAGACCACCTGGGAGTTCAAGCTGCGCCCGAACGTCAAGTTCTCGAACGGGGCCGAGTTCACCGCAAAGGACGTGATCTACACCTTCTGCCGGGTGCCCACCGTCGAGAACTCGCCCTCCTCCTTCACCTTCGCGGTGCGCGGCTTCACGTCGGTCGAGGCGCCGGACCCGCTCACCGTCGTGATCAAGACGGCAAGCCCGCTCCCCCTCGTGCCGAACAACCTCGCCACCATCGGCATCCTCTCGGCGAAGGCCAACGGGGCCGAGACCGTGAAGTTCGGCTCCAGCGGCTGCGAGGGCCTCGGCACCCCGCCGAAGTCCGTCGACTTCAACGAGCCCACGAAGGCCGTCGGCACCGGCCCGTACCGGCTCGCCAACTACACCCGCGGCACGAGCATCGTGCTCGAGCGGAACGAAAGCTACTGGGGCGCGCCGCCCCACTGGACGAAGGTGACGTTCCGGCCGATGTCGAGCCAGGGCGCGCGGGTCGCGGGGCTTCTCGCCGGCGACGTCGACTTCATCGAGAACCCGCCGATCCAGGACTTCGAGCGCATCAAGAACGCCGGCTTCCAGATCGCCGAAGGGCTGTCGAACCGGATCATCTACATCCACCTCGACCAGTTCCAGGACCCGAGCTGGAAGACGCCGGGCGTCAAGGGCACGGACAAGAACCCCTTCCTCGACAAGCGCGTGCGCCAGGCGGTGTCGAAGGCGATCAACCGGCCGGCGATCGTCGAGCGCATCATGGGCGGCCACGCGGTCGCGGCGGGCGAGCTTCTGCCTTCCCCGCTCTTCGGCGCCACCAAGGACTTCCCTGTGGAGAAGTACGACCCGGAGGGGGCCAAGAAGCTCCTCGCGGAGGCGGGCTTTCCGAACGGCTTCGAGGTGACGCTGGGCACGCCGAACGACCGCTACATCAACGACGAGAAGATCGCGCAGGCCGTGGCGCAGATGCTGACCCGCGTCGGCATCAAGGTGAACGTCGACGCCATGACGGCCTCGACCTTCTTCACAAGGCGCAACAAGTTCGAGTTCTCCATGTACCTCGCCGGCTGGGGCGCGGATTCGGGCGAGATGTCGAACTCCATGAACTCGCTCGTGGTGACGCTCCAGCCCGACAAGGGCCTGGGGCCCACGAACCGCGGGCGCTACTCGAACAAGCAGGTCGACGACCTCGTCGTCAAAGCCATGGCGACGGTGGACGACGCCCAGCGCGAGAAGCTCCTGCAGGACGCCTCAAAGCTCGCCATGAGCGACTACGGCATCATCCCGCTCCACTTCGAGGTGACGCCCTGGGCCTTCAAGAAGGGCCTCAGCTACCGCCCGAGGGTCGACCAGTACACGCTTGCGACGGAAGTGACGCAGGTGGGCTCTTAAAGGAAGGCACGTCATCCCGGGCGCGCGCAGCGCGACCCGGGATCCCGGGCCGCAGAAGACGCCTTCTGTCCCGCGAGATCCTCGGGTCTCGCCTACGGCTCGCCCG
>DASVVU010000372.1:0-9836 GCA_036386395.1 Beijerinckiaceae bacterium
CGAGACGATCTTCGACACGCTCAACGCCAAGGCGGCGATCGTCGCGACGCAGGCCGTGTTCGCCGAGCGCGGCGTCAAGCTGCCCATCATGATCTCGGGCACGATCACCGACCTCTCGGGCCGCACCCTCTCGGGCCAGACTCCGACCGCGTTCTGGCACTCCGTGCGCCACGCCGAGCCCTTCGCCGTCGGCCTCAACTGCGCGCTCGGCGCCCGCGAGATGCGGGCCCACATCCAGGAGATTTCCCGCGTCGCCGACACCCTCGTCTGCGCCTACCCGAACGCGGGGCTCCCGAACGAGTTCGGCCTCTACGACGAGCGCCCGGAGGCGACGGCCTCGATGTTGGCCGAGTTCGCCGACGCCGGCTTCGTCAACATCGTCGGCGGCTGCTGCGGCACGACGCCGGAGCACATCCGCGCCATTGCCGACGCCGTGAAGGGCAAGGCGCCGCGCGCCGTGCCCACGGTCGAGCCGCTGATGCGCCTCTCCGGCCTCGAGCCGTTCGTGCTGACCAAAGAGATTCCGTTCGTGAACGTCGGCGAGCGCACCAACGTCACCGGCTCGGCGAAGTTCCGCAAGCTGATCAAGAACGGCGAGTTCGCCGCGGCCCTCGACGTCGCCCGCGAGCAGGTCGCGAGCGGCGCCCAGATCATCGACGTCAACATGGACGAGGGCCTGCTCGACTCGGAAGCCGCGATGGTCGAGTTCCTCAACCTCGTCGCCGCCGAGCCCGACATCGCTCGCGTGCCGGTGATGGTCGACTCGTCGAAGTTTCCCATCATCGAGGCGGGCCTGAAGTGCCTCCAGGGCAAGCCGATCGTGAACTCGATCTCCATGAAGGAGGGCGTCGAGAAGTTCGTCGCCGAGGCGCGCATCTGCCGCGCCTACGGCGCCGCCGTCGTGGTCATGGCCTTCGACGAGGAGGGCCAGGCCGACACCTTCGAGCGCAAGGTCGCGATCTGCACCCGCGCCTACAGGATCCTCACCGAGGAGGTCGGCTTCCCGCCCGAGGACATCATCTTCGACCCGAACATCTTCGCCGTTGCCACGGGCATCGAGGAGCACAACGGCTACGGGGTCGCGTTCATCGAGGCGGCCAAGAAGATCCGGGAGACCCTGCCGCACGCGCACATCTCGGGCGGCGTCTCGAACCTTTCCTTCGCGTTCCGCGGCAACGAGCCGGTGCGCGAGGCGATGCACTCGGTGTTCCTGTTCCACGCCATCAAGGCCGGCATGGACATGGGCATCGTCAACGCCGGCCAGCTCGCGGTCTACGACGAGATCGACCCGGAGCTGCGCGAGCTTTGCGAGGATGTGGTCCTCAACCGCCGCCAAGGTGAGACCCCTTCCGCGACCGAGCGCCTGCTCGATGCCGCGCCCCGCTTCAAGGGCGACGGCTCGACGCCGAAGGCGGCGAACCTCGAGTGGCGCTCGTGGCCGGTCGACAAGCGCCTGGAGCACGCCCTGGTCAACGGCATCACCGACTTCATCGCCGAGGACGTCGAGGCGGCGCGCCTTCAAGCCGAGCGCCCGCTGCACGTCATCGAAGGTCCGCTCATGGCCGGCATGAACGTCGTCGGCGACCTCTTCGGCTCGGGCAAGATGTTCCTGCCGCAGGTGGTGAAGTCGGCCCGGGTGATGAAGCAGGCGGTCGCGTACCTCATGCCGTTCATGGAGGCCGAGAAGGAACTGACGGGCCTCTCGGCGCGCCCGCCCGCTGGCAAGATCGTCATGGCGACGGTCAAGGGCGACGTGCACGACATCGGCAAGAACATCGTCGGCGTCGTGCTCCAGTGCAACAACTACGAGGTCATCGACCTCGGCGTGATGGTGCCGGCCCAAAAGATCCTCGACACGGCGCGCCGGGAGAAGGCGAACATCATCGGCCTCTCCGGGCTCATCACCCCGTCCCTCGACGAGATGGTGCACGTCGCGGGCGAGATGGAGCGCGAGGGCTTCGACCTGCCGCTGCTCATCGGCGGCGCGACCACGAGCCGGGTCCACACGGCGGTGAAGATCCACCCGCACTATGCGCGGGGCCAAGCCGTCTACGTCACCGACGCGAGCCGCGCCGTCGGGGTCGTCTCCTCGCTGCTCTCGCCCGAGGCGAAGGGCCCTTACGTCGAGACGGTGCGGGCCGAGTACCGCAAGGTCGCGGACGCGCACGCGCGCTCGGAGGCCGACAAGCAGCGGCTGCCGATCGAGAAGGCCCGCGCCAACCCCATGAAGATCGACTGGGCCGCGTACCAGCCGCCGAAGCCGGCCTTCACCGGCACGCGGACGTTCCGCACCTACGACGTTTCCGAGCTCGTGCCCTACATCGACTGGACGCCGTTCTTCCAGACCTGGGAGCTCAAAGGCCGCTTCCCGGCGATCCTCGACGACGAGAAGCAGGGCGAGGCCGCGCGCCAGCTCTACGAGGACGCGCAGGACATGCTGCGCAGGATCGTCGAGGAGCGCTGGTTCAACCCGAAGGCGATCGTCGGCTTCTGGCCCGCGAACGCCGTCGGCGACGACATCCGCCTCTACACCGGCGAGAGCCGCCAGGAGACGCTCGCCACCTTCCACGGCCTGCGCCAGCAATTGCTCAGGCGCGACGGGCGGCCGAACCTCTGCATCGCCGATTTCGTCGCGCCCGCCAGGACCGTGCCCGACTACGTCGGCGCCTTCGTGGTCACGGCCGGCATCGAGGAGGTGCGGATCGCCGAGAAGTTCGAGCGGGCGAACGACGACTACCGCTCGATCCTCGTGAAGGCATTGGCCGACCGCTTCGCCGAGGCTTTTGCGGAGCGCATGCACGAGCGCGTCCGCAAGGAGTTCTGGGCCTATGCCCCCGACGAGGTGTTCCCGCCCGAGGACCTCGTCCGCGAGGAGTACCGCGGCATCCGCCCGGCGCCGGGCTATCCGGCCCAGCCCGACCACACCGAGAAGGAGACGCTTTTTGCGCTCCTCGAGGCCGAGCGCCGCATCGGCGTGAAGCTCACCGAGAGCTACGCCATGTGGCCGGGCTCGTCGGTGTCCGGCCTCTACCTCGCCCATCCCGAGGCGCACTACTTCGGCGTCGCCAAGGTCGAGCGCGACCAGGTCGAGGACTACGCCCGCCGCAAGGGCATGAGCATCCCCGAGGTCGAGCGCTGGCTCGGGCCGATCCTCAACTACGACCCGGCGCGATATATGGCGGTGGCGGCGGAGTAGGGAAGCATCGTCAGGTAGTGGGTCCTTTGAATTTCAGAGCTTAGATCGCTCCGACGGCTGAGGGTTGATGAGTCGTGCCTCAATAACGGGGCGCGGCGGTTTTGGGCTAACGCTGGCCTAAATCGATTTCCCTCCGCTAGCCATGCATTTAGCAACCGAATCTCGGAACGACTGCGCCATACCCGTATTTTCACTCCTAATAGAACACTGAGAGTTCGGCCCCCGGGTATCCGCGTCTGACATTCTACAGGAGGGTCCGAGTATCTTGGCTCTCGCCTCGGCGCGACACCAAGCTGCAGAACCTTTAACTTCCTGCGCGAACACCGGTGAAATCGACAACGCCAAGCTGCCTGCCGCAATCAAGAAGACTTGAAGCTTCATAGTCTCCTCCATGTGAGCTCAAGTGCTCAGGATGTATTTTCGACGTTCCTCCCTCACCCGTCAATTATTCGTCAGGCCGCCCGACTTTGTATGGCTTTCTCCGCCGCCTAACCAGCTTCACGATGTCCGCAATCTCACAAAGCCAAGTGACTTTCGGCGGTCCTCAACTACGATCGGTGACCGACCGTCTGGAGATCGCGACGGAGTGCAAACGGCGCATGGCTCCGACGCGTCAGGTCAAACCACCCGCAGGCCGAGGTGCTTCACGAAGGGATCGAAGTCGCGGTCGTCGTGGAGAAGGGCGTGGCCGTATTCCAGGCAGAACGTCCCGATGATCACGTCGATGGTCTTGCGCACGGTTAATCCCCGGCGGCGCAGCTCGCGATAGTTCGCCGCTGCCCGCACCGCAAGACGGTCGTCGAGCATCGACGCGACGGTAAATTGCCGCAAATTCCGCTCGATCCTTGCGGCATGCGCCTCGTCGCGTGCGCCTCGCAGTACCTCGAGAAGGATCAGGTCGCCGACGATGATCTGACTCGGTCTCTCGATCGATCTCAGCTTTCGAACTGGTTCGGTTTGTTCCCTACGCAGGTTGGCAATCCACACTGATGAATCGACCACGATCATCGTAAAGACTTGAACGTGCGGCCCTCACGCATAGCATCGAGATCGCCGTCCCAGCCGAGCCCGGCCATGTCGGCGATGGCATTCTTCTGCCGATGCTCGCGCACGAGCCTGCGTAAGGCTTCTTCCACGGTTGCCTTTTTCGTCTTGAGGCCAGCCGCTTTCATGGCTTCTGTGAGCAATGCGTCGTCGATGTCGATGTTGGTGCGCATCGGAAACTCTGATGTGTATCAGAGATCCAGTCTATACACATTCCGGAGCTCGATTCAAGGATTACTCCCGCCGCAGCGCCTCGATCGGATCGAGCCGCGCCGCCCGTTGCGCCGGATAGAAGCCGAAGAAGATCCCCACCAACGCCGAGAAGGCGACGGCGATGACGATGGCCTCGGCAGCGATCAACGACGGCCAGCCGGCGGCGCGGGCGATGGCGTGGGCGGCGCCGACGCCGAGGGCCACGCCGATCGCACCGCCGATGGTCGCGAGCGTCGTCGCCTCGATGAGGAACTGGCCGCGGATGTCGCGGGGGCGCGCGCCGACGGCGAGGCGCAAGCCGATCTCGCGGGTCCGCTCGGTCACCGACACCAGCATGATGTTCATGATGCCGATGCCGCCGACGAGGAGCGACACGGCCGCGACCGCGGCCAGTAGATAGGACAGGGTGTTCGCGCTCGCGGTCGCCGTGTTGGCGATCTCGGTGAGGTTGCGGATCGAGAAGTCGTCCTCCTGGTCGCCGGCGAGGCGGTGGCGCTGGCGGATGAGGGCGCTCATGCGCTCGATCCCGGGCGCGATGTCCTCCTCGGCCGCGAACTTCACGAAGATCGAGCCGACGGAGCGCTCCTTGGCGTAGTTGCGCCCGATCACCCGGCGCCGTCCCGCGTCGAGGGTCACGAAGATGGCGTCGTCCTGGTCCTGGCCGAAGGCCGACTGGCCCTTCGGGGCCATGATGCCGATGACCTTGAACGGCACGCTGCGCACCCGCACGACCTCGTCGATGGGGTCGGCCTCGCCGAAGAGGTTCTTCGCCACGGTCCGGCCGAGGAGCACGACGATCTCGCCGCGCCGGATCTCCTCCGGGTCGAAGTCGCGGCCGGTCTCGACGTCCCACTCGCGGGCCGCGAAGTAGTCGAGGTCGACGGCGTAGACGGTGGTGCCCCAGTTGCTGCCGCCGTAGACCGCCTGGGCGTTGCCGCGAATGAAAGGGGCGGCCGCGACGACGCCATCGATCTCGCGCTTGATCGCGGCGGCGTCCTCGTCGGTGAGCGTCGAGGCGGCGCCGGCGCCGAGCCGCGCCCCGCCTTGCGTGACGTTGCCCGGCGTCACGATCGCGAGGTTCGCGCCGAGCGAGCGGATCTGCCGGTCGACGAGGTTGCGGGCCCCCGACCCGATCGCCACCATGGCGATCACCGCCGCAACCCCGATCACGATGCCGAGCATCGTGAGGAGGCTGCGAAGCGCGTTCGCCCCGATGGCGGAGAGCGCCGAGCGGATCGCCTCGGTCAGCCTCACGCCACCGCCTCCACGGGCGCCGCGAGCGCATCACGCGCGTCCCGCGGCGCCTGCCGCTCGTCGGAGACGACGCGGCCGTCCTTGAATCGCACCACCCGGCGGGCGTGGCGGGCGACGTCGGCGTCGTGGGTCACGATCACGATGGTGACGCCCTCGCGGTTGAGCTCCTGGAAGAGCGCCAGGATCTCGATCGCGGTGCGGCTGTCGAGCGCCCCGGTCGGCTCGTCGGCGAGCACCAGGCTCGGGGCGTTGACGAGGGCGCGGGCGATGGCGACGCGCTGCTGCTGCCCGCCCGAGAGCTGCATCGGCCGGTGGTGCGAGCGGTCGGCGAGGCCGACGCGCCCGAGCGCCTGAAGAGCCTTCTCGCGCCGGGTGCGCCGGTCAAGACCGGCGTAGACCATCGGCAGCTCGACGTTGCCGAGGGCGTCCATGCGCGGCAGCAGGTTGAACTGCTGGAAGACGAAGCCGATCTCGCGGTTGCGCAGGCGGGCGAGCCCGTCGGCGTCGAGGCTCTCGACCGCCGTGCCGGCAAGGCGATAGGAGCCCGCGGTCGGCCGGTCGAGGCAGCCGATCAGGTTCATCAGCGTCGACTTGCCCGAGCCCGAGGGGCCCATGACGGCGGCGAAGTCCCCGTCCTCGATGTCGAGGGAGACGCCGTCGAGAGCGACGACGCGGCCGGCGTCGAGCTCGTAGACGCGGGTGAGGTCGCGGATTTCGATGAGGGCCATGGCCTTCAGAAGAAGCGCGGCCCGCGCGGCCGCGAGGCCGGCGAGGTCTCCTGGGCGGCGGCGGTCTGGGCCTTCGGCCCGCCGCCGACGATCACGGCGGCGCCGGCCGCAAGCTCGCCCGAAAGGAGCTCGGTGTGGCTGCCGTCGGTGACGCCGACCCGCACGGACACCGGCTTCGGCGTACCGTCCTCGGCGAGGACGTAGACGCGGCCTGGCGTGCCGCCATCCCCCTGCGCCTGCCCGCCGCCGCGGCGCAGGTCGCTCGCGATCGCCTGGAACTTCTGGCGCCGCTCCGGGTCGAGAGCGGCGCCGATCTTGTCCATGAGGGCGCGCCGCGCCTGCCGGATCGCCTCGCGGCGCTCCTCCTCGGACATCCCCGGATCGCGGTTGAAGAAGCTCGCCCGCGACTCGGCCAGCACCTTCTCGATGGCCGCGGACTGCTCGGGGGTCGGCTTGACCTCGGCCTGAAGGCGCTCGCGCAGCTCCTCGATCGCCCGCCCGCCGCGCCGTCCGGCGGAGGGCGGGCCGGGGACCTCGGCGCCGCCCGGCCCGGGCGCCGGCGCGCGGGCCACCGGGACGGTCCCGGCGCCCGGCGGGCGGAAGCGGAGCGCCGCGTTCGGCACCCTTAAGGAGTCGCGGCGCTCGTCGGTGACGATCTGGAGGTTCGCGGTCATGCCCGGGAGCAGCGCCATGTCGTCGTTGCGGACCGTGATGACGCCCGTGTAGGTGACGACGTTCTGCACCGTCTGGGCGCCGAGGCGGACCATGCGCACCGTCCCCTCGAAGTTGCGGGCCGGGTAGGCGTTGACCGAGAAGGTCACGGGCTGGCCGGCCTTGAGACGCCCGACGTCGGCCTCGTCGATGTTCGCCCACACCTCGATCTCGCGCAGATCCTGCGCGATGGTGAAGAGGGTCGGGGCCGAGAGCGAGGCCGCGACGGTCTGGCCGAGGTCGACGTTGCGCTGGACCACGACGCCGCCGACGGGCGACTTCACCTCGGTGCGGGAGAGGTCGATCTCGGCCTCCCTGAGCTTCGCCTCCTTCTGCAGGATCGCGGCCTCGGCGGACTTCGCCTGCGCCTCGGCGAGCGCGATGTCGGCCTCGAGGCCGACGAGCTCGGCCTTCTGCGAGGCGATCTGCGCCTCGACGGACTCGAGGGTCGCCTTCTGGACCTCGGCCTGGGTCCGGGCCGTGTCGAAGCCCGCCTGCGAGGCGATGTTGCGGGCGACGAGCTCGGTCTGCCGGTCGAGGATGCGGCGCGCGTCGGCGAGCTGCGCCACGACCCGCTCGCGCTGGGCCGCAAGGTCGCGCAGCGTCGCCTCGGCGCGCACCCGGGTCGCGCGGATGCGGTCGATGCCGGCCTTGCGCATGCCGAGGTCGGCGCGGGCCTGCTCGAGGTCGGCCTGCGCCGCGTCCCGCCGGGCCCGGATCTGGGTCGCGTCGAGGCGGGCGACGACCTGCCCCTCCTTCACGGCGCTGTTGTAGTCGGCGAGGATCTCGACCACCTGCCCCGAGAGCTGCGAGCCGACGAGCACGGTCGTGACCGGGTTCAGCGTCCCGGTCGCCCGCACGCTCGCCGTGATGGCGCCCCGGTCGACGCTGCCGAGCCGATACGGCACGTCGGCCGCGCCGCCCCCCCGCGGGCTCCACGCGAAGAAGCCCGCGCCGACCGCAAGCGCCGCAATCACCGTCGCGAGAAGGAAACGCCGCACGAGAACCCTGCCTCGGCTCTGCCTCGGGAAACCGCGAAGCCGCTATTTTCGCCGATTTCGGCCCTCGGGGCGAGTTAACTCTTCGTCACGTAAGTACGATACCGGCCGGGCCGCGATGAGGTTGGCGAGGGTCTCGACCGTCGAGGGGTCGGCGGCGCCGTCGATGCGCGCGGGGCGGAAGTGGCGCTGGAAGGCGCGCACCGCCGCCGCCGTCGCCGCGTCGAAGACGCCGGTGACGGGGACGCCGTAGCCGTACAGGGCGAGCTGCGCCTGGAGCGCGCGCACCGGCGGACCGCGGTCGCGGAAGGCGTAGAAGCGGCCGTCGCGGATCGGCGCCGGCTCGACCCAGTGGCCGACGCCCGCCTGGTAGAGGGCGTCCCACGGGAAGAGCTCGCCGGGGTCGTCCTTGCGCTCGGGGGCGACGTCGGAGTGGCCGATGACCCGGTCGGCGCGGATCCTCCAGCGCCGGACGATGTCGAAACAGAGCGCGGTCACCGCCTCGATCTGCGCCGCCGGATAGGGCGGCAGGCCGCCGGCGTGGCCGGGGTTCGCGATCTCGATGCCGATCGAGCGGGAGTTCACGTCGGGCATCCCCTCCCAGGTGGAGAGGCCCGCGTGCCAGGCGCGGCGCGCCTCCGGCACGAGCTGGACCGTGCGCCCGTCCTCGAACACGAGGTAGTGGCACGAGACCTTCGCGGCCGGGCTGCATAGGCGCTTCAGCGCACCGTTCGCGTCGGGCATGCCGGTGTAGTGCAGGAGGAGGATGTCCGGGCGGCGGGAGCCCTCGCGCTCGTCCTGGTTCGGCGACGGCACGACCTCGGTCGCGACGGGGCTTTCGGGCTTGGCGGGCAGGCTCATGGCTTGAGCTTACGCTCCGCGGTGATCCGGTCCCAGGCGGCGTTGACGGCGGCAAGCCGATGCGTCGCGATGGCGACGGCCTCCGGCGGCAGGCCGCGGGCGATCTCCTTGTCCGGGTGGATTTCGGCGACGAGGCGCCGGTAGTGGTGCTTCAGGGCCTCGTCGTCCATGGTGCGGTCGGCGCCGATGACGAGGTAGGGGTCGTCCGGGCGCTCGACGTGGCGGGCTGCCATGCGCTCGAAGTCGTGGTCCGAGAAACCGAGGATCGTCGCCACTTCATGCACGTAGGCGAGCTCCGCCTCGTGCACGGCGCCGTCCGCGGTCGCGATGTCGAAGAGGCCGTCGACGAGGTCCTCCAGGAGCGCCGGCTCGTCCCGGAAGGCCTCGGCGATCTGGCCGGCGTAGGCCTCGAAGCCGTCGGTCGTCGATTTCGCGAGGTCGAACAGGCGCTTGACGTTGCGGTGCTCCTCGGGCGGCACCTCGACGAGGCGCTCGAAGGCCTCGACTTCGGAGCGCAGCACCACCCCGTCCGCCTTCGCCATCTTGGCCGAGAGCGCGATGAGGCCGGTGGTGAAGATCACGTCCTTCGGCGGGGGCCCGAAGAAGGCGCCCTCCCGGTCGACGAGGACGTGGCCCGCAAACGCGCCGAGAAGGGCGCCGAGCGGGCCGCCGACGGCGTAGCCGAGGCCCGCCCCGCCGAGCTTTCCCCAGACCGAGACCATGGCCGGTTGCTACCCGGAACCGGCGCGAACGGAAAGGCCGCGGGCGACCCGCGGCCTTCGCCGGAAGCGTCCTTCGCGGGCTTCAGCCGCGGCAGTAGTAGAGCCCGTC
>DASVVU010000373.1:0-5103 GCA_036386395.1 Beijerinckiaceae bacterium
GGTTGGCTTCCTTGCGGATCTGCTCGGCTTCGCGGATCCAGCGCTCGACGAGGGCGAGCGCCTCCTCGTCGACGAGGGCGGTGCCGAGCGGCGGCATCTGAAGGGCGGGGTAGCGCGAAGAGATCCGCTGCATCAGCGCGCTGCGCTCCGGATGCCCCGGCTCGACCCGCAGCACCGCGTCGGGAGATTGGCCGGGCGCCGGTTTCTTGACCGGGTGCCTGACGGTGCTCGCGACGGCGGGCGGAACGCTCGCGCCGGTCGCGTGGCGCAGGAACAGCCCGACGTTCTGAAGCGGGCCCTGTGGGTTGTGGCAGTGCCCGCAGTTGCCGTGCAGGTAGCCGAGGGCCGCGCGCTCCGTCGCGGACGCCGCCGCGATGCGCGGCGGGGTCTCCCGCACGGATCGCGGAAGTCCGACGAGGAGGCCCTTCTCGACGAGGTAGTTCAGATCGACCGCGGGGAAGGGCAGGGGCTCGGCGTGCGGCGCGGCGGGGTCCCGGTCCGGCGACAGCTGCAGGGCGCTGAAGCCTAGGACCTCGCTGCGGCCGCCCTGGTGGCAGGCCTTGCAGTCGGTGACGCCCGGGATTGTGTGCGACCGGCCGCCGCCGAGAGGGTAGGCGCCGCGCTGGCCCCGCTCCGAGACGAGCTGCGCCTCGGTCCCGTCCGGGCTCCAGGCATAGGCGGCGTAGAGCCACCCATCGGCCTTACGCTCGAGGTAGCGCGTCTCGACCCGCTGGCCGCCGAAGGAGAACTCCTTCCACAGGCGCGTGCCGACGGGGAAGACCCAGGCGTCCGGGTCGGATGCGTCGATGGCGGTGCCGGGCGGAAGCGAGATCCACCGGCGCTTCGCCGCCCCGTCGGTCCAGAGCGGATACTGCGGCGAGAACGCCAGGTGCCCCGGGTCGACCTTGAGCGCCGCGAAGTCCGCGTAGAGCCCGGTCTCCTGCAGGGTCGGCGGCGCCTTCGGCGGAGCGGGCTGCGGCGCGGCCTCGCCGCTCGTGAAGATCGCGAGCGCGAAGCCGAGCGCGGCGTCGGCGCCGGACAGGCGACGCCGTCCGGCTCCGAAATCCCGCATCGTCCGCAACGAAATGCGCATCGCATCCTCTCTGTGAAGAATCCGCGGGCAGGCGGATTGCCTCTTCGAGGTCGATGCCCTTCTACTGTGGAGGGTTTTCCGCGGCTCTCGCCGGAACTTTCCGGTCTTTTCCGGCAGTTTTCCTGCGAGATGGTGTTGTGGCGGGATCGGCGAGGATGGACGACAAAAGGCAGATCGCCGCGGCGATCAGGGACTATCTCGCGCGGGAGCGGATCTCGCGGGAGCAGTTCGCCTTCAAGACGAAGCTCGGCAAATCGACCGTCGACAAGCTCCTGACCGGCCTCTTCTCCGAGCGCACGCTCGCGATCGTGGAGAGCCACACGGGCCTTTCCCTGCGGCAGATGCTGGCGACTGAGTCGCCGCCGGGCGAGGCGCCCGCGCCTTCCCCGAAGGCGCTCGGCCGGCCCTCGCTCGCGGTCCTCCCCTTCGCCAACATGAGCGGCGATTCCGAGCAGGATTACCTCGCCGACGGCCTCACCGAGGACCTCATCACCGCCTTCGCGCGCCTGCGCTGGCTGTTCGTGATCGCCCGCAACTCGAGCTTCGCCTACAAGGGCAAGGCCGTGGACGTGCGCCAGGTCGCCCGGGAGCTCGGCGTGCGCTACGTGCTCGAAGGCAGCGTGCGGGTCGCCGGCGGGCGCATGCGCGTCACGGCGCAGCTCATCGACGCCGAGACCGGAAAGCACATCTGGGCCGAGCGCTACGACCGCGAGCTGCGCGACCTCTTCGCCGTGCAGGACGAGATCACGGAGCGCGTCGTCGCGGTGGTCGAGCCGCACCTCTACGCCGAGGAGGGCTTTAGGGCCGCCTCGAACCCGCCGGACAGCATCGACGCCTGGGGCCTCGTCGCCCGCGCCGTGGTGATGCTGAACAAGTTCGACCGCCAGCTCAACGAGGAGGCGCGGGACCTCCTGCGGCGGGCGATCGCGCTCGAGCCGAGCTATGCCCGCGCCCACGCCCTTCTCGGCTGGGCGGTCTACTGGGCGACCTATGCCTATTGGCTGCCGGACAGGGAGGACTCCATCAGGCAGGCGGCGGCGCACGCGCAGAACGCCTTGCTGCACGACCCGGCCGATCCCTGGGCCCGGATGGTCAACGGGCTGTGCCTCAGCACGGTCGGGCAGCACGAGAGGGCGCTGGGCGAACTGCAGGCGGCGCTCGCCCTCAACCCGAGCTTCGCGCTCGGCCACATCGTGTTCGGATTGGCGCTTTTGCGCGCCGGCCATTACGACGAGGCGCTGGTCGAGACCGGCTGGGCCCTGCGCATGAGCCCGGTCGACAGCTTCGCCGGCTTCTACACCACGATCCACGGCCTCGCGCTCGTGGCCTCGCGACAGTTCGAGGAGGCGCTGCCCTACCTTCGAGCCTCCATCGCGGCTTCGGAGCATGTGGGCCAGTACCACTCGCTGATCAGCTGCTGCGGGCACCTGGGCCTCATCGAGGAAGCGCAGGAGTACATCGCCGCGCGCAACAGAATCGGCCCCCCGGTCCGGCTCAGCGTCTTGCGCCGGAACCTCGCCCACTTCGCCCACTGCGACGTCTTCGTCGAAGGACTCGCCAAGGCGGGCGTGCCCGAGTGAGCACGAAACAGGCGCGGGCTTGCACCCTGAGAGGGCAGCGGCTCTTATCGGCGCAGCGGCACATTATCGGACGGGGTAGCATGGACCGGAAGCATCGCGCGGCAGCGGCGGCCGTGCTGGCCTTGCCGATGGCGCTTGCCGGCATCCGGCCCGGCCTCGCGACGGCCTCCCTCTCCTGCGAAGCCGAGGACAAATCCCTGAAGTTTTCCGCCCAGGCGGTGGTCGCCCACGGGATGGGCGAGAGCCTGTCCGGCTTCCAGGCCGAGATCGAGGTGCTTCTGAAGGGCGTCCCGGAGGGCCTGCGCAAGCTCGAGCTCGCCGGGGAGCACCTGACGCAGCATTGGCTGCACGATCGCGAGGTGAGGCTCCGGATGTACCGCGACGGCCCGGGCTCGGAAGTCGCCGGCTCCGTCGAGCTCGTCGTCGAGACGAAGGCCGTCGCCAAGGACGAGCCGGAGCATAAGGGGCGCTACGTGCTCACCGTCTCGACGCCGGGCGCATCCCCCGGCGCGGAGGGAAAGACCCTTAAAGCGCGAGGCCGCGCGACCTGCTCGGTGGGGTAAGCAGGATCGCTTGGGGCATCCGCATCCCGGACCTTCAGCCGGATCGCCAGGCCCGCACGGGATCGGGCAGGAGGCGGGCCGGGATATAGCTTCCCTCGAGGGTCCCGTGCACGCCGCAGAACGGCGGGGTCGGCGCCTCGCTGCCGTTGCGGCGCTGCTCAACCCGCAGGACCGCGCCGTCGCGACTCAGGCGCAGGGTCCAGCCTTCCGCCTCGTCCTCGTCGTGCGCGGCCTGCTTCTCCCAGGACACCGCGAGTTCTCCGGCCCCCGGCCGGCCGACGCCGTTGAACGTGCAGGTGTACGAGCCGCGGATCGGATCGTCGCCCTTCGCCACGACGCCGAAGAGCCCGCCGTCCCGGCGCTCGATCGTGAGGCTGCCCGCGCCGTTGATCCACGCGCCCTCGAAGCCGGAACGGGGCGCCGCGACCGTGTCGAGCCAGGCGCGCCGGGACTGCAGGTAACGGGCAAGGCTGCCGTCCGGACGCTCGAGCGCGCCCTCGCGGCTCGCGGCAAATTCGGACTGGTCGCGCCTCAGGGCGGCGGCGAGGGTCCGGTCGGGCCGGAGGCGGTCGAGGGCCTGCCGGTAGGCCGCGGCGACGGCGGCGTCGAGGCGGGCGAGCTCGGCGTCGCCGCAGATGGCCCGCTCGACCGCCGTCCGCGCGCGCGTGCAGTCGAAGGACGGCTTCGGGGATGCCATGGCGCCTCCAGCCATGAGGAAGGCGCCGAGCGCGGCGGACCAGATCAGGCGATGCATGAGAAAAGCCCGGTTGAAGCGGCGCGCACCCTAACCGGGTCTTGTTTCGGCAGTATGTGCGGCTTGTAACGTGCGGGGCCGTCCCTCAGGCGGGCCGCTCGACCTTCGGCGGGAGCGGGAACAGGGTCACGAAGCGTTCGGCGAGCGCGCGGTCGCCCTCGATCCGCAGCGCGCCCTGGGCTTCGAGCTCGGCGAGCGGCAGGCCGCCGTAGATCGCGCCGGCCAGCGCCGGCGCCGATCCTGAGAAGATCAGGTCGGCATCGTCCGGAGCGCCGGCCGCGATCTCGATCCGGCCCTGGGCGAGACGACCGAGGAAGCTCTCCGGGCCGAGGCGGAAGCCGACGCGCGCGTCGACGCCTTCGGCCCGCCTCGGGTCGAGCATCGTCCTGAGCGACAGCATCAGGGAGGCGGCGCTGAGCGGCAGGGTCGGGTCGTGCGACGGCGAGCGCGCCGCCCAGCGCCCGAGCGCCTGGAAGATCGGCTCGCTCTCGTAGCCCCAGGGCGTCAATTCGTAGACCTGGACGGCGGCGGGCGGAGGCAGCCTGCGCCGCACCAGCACGCCGGCCGCCTCCAGCCCTTCGAGGCGCTGGGTGAGGACGTTGGCGCTGATCCCGGGAAGGCTCGCCCGCAGGTCGCCGAAGCGCTTCGGCCCGAGCATCAGCTCGCGCATGACGAGGAGCGCCCAGCGCTCGCCGACGAGGTCGAGGGCGTGCGCCGCCGCGCAGGCGTCGTCGTAGCGGCGGCGGCGGGTTTCCGGCAGTTCAGTTATTTTTTCTGACTGCATAGTTGCAATTTATAACTCAGTATGGCATCAGGGTCAACGCCAACCAGGGAGGACCCCATGCCCAAGCTCATCTTCGTGAACCTGCCCGTCTCCGATCTTCAACGCGCGACGGCCTTCTACGAGGCCGTCGGGGCCGTGAAGAACGAGCAGTTCTGCGACGGCACCGCTTCCTGCATGGTCTTCTCCGAGATCATCCATGCGATGCTCCTGACCCACGACAAGTTCCGCCAGTTCACGCCCAAGACGATCGCCGACGCCAGGACGACGAGCGAGGTGCTGATCTGCATCTCGGCCGAGAGCCGCGAGGCCGTGGACGACATGGTGGGCAA
>DASVVU010000374.1:0-7389 GCA_036386395.1 Beijerinckiaceae bacterium
GTGGCGCGGCTCGTGCGGGAGCGCGCCGCCGCGTCGGAACCGCTCGCGGCGGCGGAATGAGGGCGCACCGATGAGCACGCTCCCCCAAATCCCGGTCGTCGACGTGCGCGACGGCGGCCCCGTCGCGCACGCGCGGATGCGGCGGCAGGCCATGCTGGACCTGCGCGACGCCTGCTTCTCGGTCGTGCCCGCGCCGTTGCGCGGGGTGGCGCGGCCCCTCGACCACATCTCGTCCGCTTGGCTCAAGCGCTCGCCGAGCCCCTACGTCGGGGAGATCGCGACGATCGCCGAGATCGCCGGGCGGCCGGGCATATGGTTCGTCAACGCGTCCTACGAGTGGGGCTGCACGACGCGAATCGACGTCGAGCCGGTGCCCGTCTTGCGCCGCACCCTCGACTGGCCCTTCCCGGGCCTCGGGCGGCACGTCGAGATCGCGCTCCAGGACGGCGGCGCGGGCGTCTACGCCAATGTGACCTGGCCCGGCGCCGTCGGCGTGCTCACCGCCGTCGCGCCGGGGCGCTTCGCCGCCGCCATCAACCAGGCGCCGCTGTACCGCCGCACCAGGGCCGGACCGCTCCTGCCGCTCGACTTCCTCTTCAACGCCGTCGGGACCTGGCGCCATGCCGGGCGCTGGCCCGTGGCCCACCTCCTGCGCCACGCCTTCGACACCTGCGCGACCTTCGACGAGGCGGTGGCGCTCCTCACCGACACCCCGCTCGCACGCCCGACCCTGATCTCGATCGTCGGCGCGGAGCCCGGTCAAGGCTGCCTCATCGAGCGCACCGAGACCGCCGCGCACCTCCACCGCGGCCGCTGCTGCATCGCGAACGACTGGCATCCGGCGGGCCCGGCGCGGCCCGGGCGCTGGATCCCGCGCGGGACCTTCATCCGCGGCCTCGCCGACTCCGAGGAGCGCCGCTCCCTCCTCGATCGCCACGCCCCCGCGCGGCCGTTCGACTGGCTCGCCGACCCCGTGCTCAACGGCCTCACCCGGCTTGCCGTCGAGACCTCGCCCGCGACCGGCGAGCTGCGCGTCCTCGGATACGAGCCGACCTCGAAGCGCCTCCTCGACCCGGCCGCGCCCGCGACCGCGACGTTCGAGGGCCGCGTCACCGTCGATGGGCTCGCGGAGGCGGACCGGGCCGCGGCCTGAGCCGTCGCGGGGCCGTCGAGAAGCCCGCCGCGATTCCGTCGCGACCCCGGCCGCAAACCCCGTCTTGATCGCCACCCGCGAACCCGCTTGCGGCGGCGGCCTGCGCACCTATGATCCGGCCCCCGACAGCGGAGGCGCTTCCATGGACATCACCCGGGCGACGACCGTCGAGACCCGGCGCGGGCGGGCCGAATGGTTCACCGGCGCCGTGTGGCAGGACCCCATCGTCGAGGCCCCCGACCCCGCCCGCATCAAGGCCGTGCGCGTCACCTTCGAGCCCGGCGCCCGTACGGCCTGGCACACGCACCCCCTCGGCCAGACCCTGCACGTCGTCTCCGGCATCGGCCGCGTCCAGACCTGGGGTGGGCCGGTCCTAGAAATCCGCCCCGGCGACACCGTCTGGATCCCGCCCGACGAGAAGCACTGGCACGGCGCCGCCCCCACGAGCGGCATGGTCCACATCGCCCTCCACGAGCACCGGAACGGCACCCACGTGACCTGGATGGAGCACGTGACCGACGAGCAATACGGGGCCGCGCCGACGGGCTGAAGCCTCTCCCGGAGGGAGAGGCCGAGTCGGCGCAGCGGCGCCGACCGGGTGAGGGGTTACGCCGGTTAGGGCGGAGCCAGCGAAGGCGCCGTCACTCTTTCTGTGGAGAGGGCGGTCCCTCACCCCTGCCCCTCTCCCTCACGGGAGAGGGGGTCAGGCGAGCCCGAAGATCTCCCTCGCCTCGCCTGGGGTCGCCACCGAGGCGTCGAGCAACTCGACGATGGTGGCGGCGCGCTCGACCAAGGCGGCGTTGCTCGGGGCGAGCTGCCCTTTGCCGAGATAGAGATTGTCCTCGAGGCCGACCCGCACGTTGCCGCCCGCCGCGACCGCGACCGCGACCATCGGGAACTCGGCCCTCGCGATGCCGAAGGCCGACCAGGCGGCATTCTTCGGCAGCCGGTCGCGCATCTGGATGAGCGTCTCGGGCGTCGCCGGCGCCCCGTAGGAGATGCCGAGGCAGATCTGGAACAGGGGCGGCTCGGCGATGTGGCCGTCGGCGATGAGGCGCTTCGCGAGCTCGATGTGGCCGAGGTCGAAGACCTCGATCTCGGGCTTCGACCCCACCGCCTTCGCCCGGTCCGCCATCTCGCGGAGATGGCTGGGGGTGTTCGCGAAGATCGTCTCGCCGAAGTTCATGGTGGCGACGTCCAGCGTGCAGATCGGCGGGCGGATCGCCTCGATGTGGCGCATGCGGACGGCGGGGGTCGTCAGGGTCGTGCCCTCGCCGGCCTTCCTCGGCTCGGCCGGGTCCGGGGCGAAGCGGCCGCCGGCGCCGGTCGTGAGATTCAGGACCACGTCATCGTTCTTGTCGCGGATGCGATCGACAACTTCTTGATAGAGGGCGAGCTCCATCGACGGCTTCGTGGTCTTCGGGTCGCGCACGTGGATGTGGACCACCGCTGCCCCGGCCTTCGCGGCGTCCAGCGCCGAATTGGCGATCTGCTCCGGCGTCACCGGCACCGCTGGGTTCTTCGAGGGCGTGTCGAACGAGCCCGTGAGGGCGCAGGTGATGACGACTTTGCGGCTCATGCTGTCCCCCGTTGCGGCGCTAGTTGAACCCGCCATCTACCACGATGGTCTCGCCGTTGATGTGGCCGTGGACGGCGAGGAAGAGCATGGCCTCGGCGATGTCGCTCGGCTTCGCGGTCTTGGCGAGGAGCGTGCGCTCGATCGTCGCCTTCTTGCGCTCGTCCGGCCACGGGTTCGTCCACGGCGTGTCGACGAGGCCCGGCGCGACGGCGTTGACCCGCACGTCCGGTGCGAGCGCCCGGGCGAGGCCCTTCGTCAGGTTGATGACGCCGGCCTTCGAGGCCCCGTAGGCCATGCTGCTGCCGCGCCGCCCGAGGCCCGCGACCGAGGCCGTGTTGACGATCGCGCCCTTCGTCGCCTTGAGGGCCGAAGCGGCGGCGTGGGCGCAGCGGAACGGGCCGATGAGGTTCGTCGACAGGATGAGCTGCCAGAACTCCTCGGTCATGGCGTCGAGGTCCGCGAAGTCGATGGGCTGGAGCGAGCCCGGCGTGCCGGCGTTGTTGATCAGGACGTCAAGGCGGCCGAGCTTTTGGATCGCCTCGCCGACCATGCGCTCGGCGTCGCCGGGCTTCGAGACGTTGCCGGGGGCGGGGATCACCTTGAGGCCATCCCCGGTCAGACGTGCGATCTCCTCCGGGGCGCGATTGTCCTCGGGCAGGTGGTTCATGGCGACCGTCGCGCCGTTCTTCGCAAAAATCTCCACGGCCGCGAGTCCGATGCCCGACGAGCCGCCGGTGACGAGGACGGCTTTTCCGGTGAGGTCCGCCGAGATCATCTTCTGCCTCTCCACTGTCATCCCGGCCGGAGCCGCTTGGCGGCGGAGAGCCGGGATCCATCCCTCCGCGCGTGTGAGTGGATCCCGGATCGCGCCTGCGGCGCGTCCGGGATGACAGTGTTGGGAACGGCTAGTCGATCTTCGCGCCCGAGGCCTTCACGACCTTGGCCCACTTCTCGATCTCGGCCTTGACGAAGTCGCCGAGCTCGTTCGGCTTGTACATGCGGATTTCGCCGCCGATGTCGGCGAAGCGCTTCTGCAGCTCGGGGTCGGCAAGCGCCTTCAGCACCTCGGCGTTGATCTTCTCGACGATCTCGGGCGGGGTCTTGGCCGGCGCGAAGATCGCAAACCAGCTCGAGGCGTCGAAGCCGGGGAGGCCCGATTCGGCGATGGTCGGCACGTCGGGGAGCGCCGAGGTCCGCTTCGCCGAGGTGACGGCGATGGCGCGCAGGTTCCCGCCCCGCACCTGCTCGATCGAGGACGGCAGGTTGTCGAACATCACGTCGACCTGGCCGGCGATGAGGTCGTTCACGGCGGGGGCCGAGCCGCGGTAGGGCACGTGCACGAGCTCGACCCCGGTCATCTGCTTGAACATCTCGCCGGAGAGGTGGATCGAGGTGCCGTTGCCGGAGGAGGCGAAGCTCAGCTTCTTTTGCGACGCCTTCGCCTCGGCGATGAACTCACTCACCGTCTTCGCCTTCACGTTCCTGGGGTTGACCTCCATGATGTTCGGCACGCCGGCGAGGAAGGCGACGGGGGCGAAGTCGCGCACCGGGTCGAACGGCATGCGGGCGTAGAGGCTCGTGTTGATGGCGTGCGTGCCGACCGTGCCGACGAGGAGGGTGTAGCCGTCGGGATCGGCCTTCGCGACCGCGTCCGAGCCGATGTTGCCGCCCGCCCCGCCACGGTTGTCGACGACGAAGTTGTGGCCGAAGGCCTTGGCGAGCCGGTCGCCGATGTGGCGCGCGAAGATGTCCGTCGTGCCGCCGGCCGGGAACGGCACGATGAGCTTGACGATGCGGTTGGGGTAGGTGTCGGCGGGCGAGGCCGCCTGCGTGGGTGCGGCGAGTGGGCCGGCGAGAGCGAGCGCTGCGGCGAGCGCGAGGGCGGTCTGGCGCATGGGCGTTCCTTCCGTCATCTTGTTTGTTGCTTCTTCTAGACCGCCCTCCCGCCTCCCCGTCAACTAGCCGAGAGCCGCCCATGATGTCCGGGTCCCCCTCGCCCCGCTGGAAGCGCCGGCCGCACGGATCGACCTGGGGCGACTTCGGCCCGGACGACGAGCTCGGGCGCCTCAACCTCCTCACTCCCAAGAAGGTGCGCCAAGCCGTCGCCGAGGTGCGTGAGGGCCTGACCTTCTGCCTGTCGCTGCCGCTGGAATACCCCGGCGGCAACGTCTTGAACCCGCGCCGCCACCCGCCGGTGGTGCGCCCGACCGTGCGCGGCCACCGGCCGAACTTCAACTTCCGCCTCTGCGAGGAGGTGCCCGACGCCACCGACGTGATCTGCGACGATCTTGTGGTGATGCACCTGCAGTACTCGACCCAGTGGGACAGCCTCGCCCACGTCGGCTCCCTCTTCGACGCCGACGGGGACGGCAAGCCCGAGGCGGTCTACTACAACGGCTTCCGCGCCGACGCGGACGTGCTCGGGCCGAGCGACGGGGCCGAGGCCGGCGTGCCGCAAGGCCCCGGCGCCCGCACGTCGTCGCAGGCGAAGCGCCTCGGCGTGCACCGCATGGCCGAGCGCTGCATGCAGGGGAGGGGGGTGATGGTCGACCTTCACGCCCACATGGGCCGCGAGCGCGTCCTCGTCGGCTACGACGCTCTCATGCGGGTGATCGAGGCCGACAAGGTCGAGGTCGAGCCGGGCGACATGGTCTGCCTCCACACCGGCTTCGGCCAGCTTCTCCTGGAGCAGGGCGGCGCGCCCGACCCGGCCGTCGTCAACAACGCCTGCGCCGTCCTCGACGGCCGCGACCAGAAGCTCCTGCGCTGGATCACGGACACAGGGCTCGCCTGCCTCATCGCCGACAACTACGCCGTCGAGGCCCACCCGGCGACTCCCGCCGAGGGCTGCTGCGCGCAGCTGCCGCTGCACGAGCACTGCCTGTTCCGCCTCGGGGTCAACCTCGGCGAGCTGTGGCACCTCACGCCGCTCGCCGAATGGCTGCGTGCGAACGGGCGCTACCGTTTCCTGCTGACCGCCCCGCCGTTGCGGCTCACCGGCGCGGTCGGGTCGCCGGCGACGCCAGTCGCGACGGTGTGAGCCGGTTGGCCTTTACGGCCCGGCCCGCCGCCCATAGCCTTTCCCCGCTGTACGGGAGGAAACGATGATCCGCGGATTGACGGTCGGCCTGCTTGCGTCCTCGCTCCTGTCCTTCGCAGCCGCCGACACGCTCGCCACGAAAGACATCCCCGTCCGCATCGAGCTTCATCCGCTCCAGACCCTCACCCTTTCGGACCGGCAGTTCCTCGCCGGCGACAAGGAAGGCGCCAAGCCGACGACGCTCGGGGGCGAGCTGTCGATCGCGCAGGGACAGGGGCGGCTGCCGGTCGTCGTTCTGAT
Source organism: Beijerinckiaceae bacterium (assembly GCA_036386395.1). Lineage (GTDB taxonomy): Bacteria > Pseudomonadota > Alphaproteobacteria > Rhizobiales > Beijerinckiaceae > JAJKJG01. The sequence goes on from DASVVU010000374.1 coordinate 6,073, forward strand.
GCACGGCTCGGGCGGGGCAGGCGGCAACATCGGCTACTGGCAGCGCAAGCTCCACGCCATGGGCATCTCGACCTTCGTGATCGACGGCATGACCGGGCGCGGCTTCACCGGCGTCGGCTCGAACCAGGCCTCGCTCGGGCGCCTCAACTTCATCGTCGACATGTACCGGGCGCTCGCGATCCTGGCGAAGCATCCGCGGGTCGACCCGGAGCGCATCGCCCTCATGGGCTTCTCCCGCGGCGGGCAGGGGGTGCTCTACGCCGCCGTCGAGCGCTTCCATGGCCTGTGGAACGAGAGCGGCGTCAAGCCCGCGGCCTACGTCGCGTTCTATCCCGACTGCGCCACCACCTACCGCGACGACGCGGCGGTCGCGGCGAAGCCCATCCGCATCTTCCACGGCACGCCGGACAATTATAACCCGGTGCGGACCTGCAAGGCCTTCGTCGAGCGCCTGAAGGCCGCGAAGGCGGACGTGGAGCTCACCGAGTACCCGAAGGCCGAGCACGGCTTCGACAACCCGCTCGCCCCGAACCCGGCCCGCGCCGCCGAGCGCGACCAGTCGGTCCGCGAGTGCGCGATCCGCGAGGGCGACGGCGGCGTGCTGATGAACGAGGCGACGAAAGCGCCCTTCGCCTACACCGACGAATGCGTGCGCCTCGGCCCCCTCGTCGGTCACGACCCCGAGGCGACCGAGGCCGCGACCGTCGCGGTGACGGGGTTCCTCAAGACGGTGCTGAAGCCTTGAGCGCCCCACCTCTCCCGAAGGGAGAGGTCGAGTCGCGCGGAGCGCGACCGGGTGAGGGGTTACGCTCTCACCGGTTAAACCGTAATCCCTCACCCGCTCGGCTTCGCCGAGTCGACCTCTCTCTCCGGGAGAGGTGAAGGAGATACGCATGGCCGACATCGCCGTCCTCGGCGCCGGGATCATGGGGCACGGCATCGCGCTCGTGTTCGCGTTGGGCGGGCATAGGGTGCGGCTCACCGACAGCCGGGCCGAAGCGCTCGTGAAGGCACCGGCGCTGATGGCGTCGGCGCTCGACACGCTGCGGGAGGCGGGGGAGGTCGACGCCTCGTGGACGGCCGAAAAGCTCGGGCAGGCGGTGCGGTGCTGCGCGAGCCTGGAAGAGACCGTGCGCGGGGCCGGGGTCGTGATCGAGGCGATCACGGAACTGCCGGAGGCGAAGCGGGCGCTGTTCGCGGAGGTCGACCCATTCCTCGGCAACGACGCGATCCTCGCCTCGAACACGAGCTACCTCGACGTGTTTCCGCTGATCCCAGCGGCGCGCCAGCGGCAGGCGCTGATCGCGCACTGGTACA
>DASVVU010000375.1:0-13932 GCA_036386395.1 Beijerinckiaceae bacterium
GCGTCGGCGAAGACGAGCTGCGGGGATTTCCCGCCGAGCTCGAGGGTACAGCCGATGTGGTTCTTCGCGGCCGCCGCCTGGATGAGGGTTCCGACCTCGGGGCTGCCGGTGAAGGAGATGAAGTCGATCCCGGGATGGCCCGCGAGCGCCGCGCCGGCCTCCTCGCCCAAACCCGACACCACGTTGAGGGTGCCCTCGGGGAAGCCGACATCGAGCGCGAGCTCGGCGATGCGGATGAGAGTGAGCCCCGCGTCCTCGGCGGGCTTGACCACGCAGGCGTTGCCGCAGGCAAGCGACGCCCCGACGGAGCGGCCGAAGATCTGCGAGGGATAGTTCCACGGCACGATGTGGCCCGTGACCCCGTGCGGGTCGCGCACCACCGCGACCGTGTAGCCGTTGAGGAAGGGGATGGTCTCGCCGTGGAGCTTGTCGGCACTCGAGCCGTAGAACTCGAAGTAGCGCGCCGTCGCGACGATGTCGGCGCGGCCCTGGGAGAGCGGCTTGCCGGTGTCCTGCGATTCGAGCGCGCCCAGCTCCTCGACCCGCGCCGCGACCGCCTCCCCGAGGCGCATCAGGAGCCGTCCGCGAGCCGTCGCCGTAAGGCGCCCCCAGGCGCCCTCGAAGGCGGCGCGGGCCGCCTGCACGGCGGCGTCAACGTCCGCCGCGCCCGAGCGGGCGATCGCCGCGAAGGGGCGCCCGTCCGAGGGGCAGATTACGTCGAGGGTGCGGTCGTCCTGGGCCGGCACCTGCCTTCCGCCGATCACGTTGAGGTGGAGCGGCTTGGCGGCCGTGGGCCGTTCGTCGCGGGCGTTCATGGGGCGCTCCGTGGCTGTGCGTCTTGCGCTCTATATACCGACGCGGCGGCGAGGGCAGCCGCTCAGGTCTTGAGCCGCGCCCGGACCCATGCCGTCGCCGGGCGCTCGAACAGGCGGTACACGACGACGGCGGCGAGCACGGAAGCGGCAAGCGCCAGGACCACGAAGGTCCAGGGGCCAATGACGCCGCCGAGGCCGCTCCGCCAGACGACCTCGCGCCCGGCCCGGATCGCGAAGGGGTGGATCAGGTAGAGGGCGTAGGACGCGTCGCCGACCGCGGCCCCGATGTTAGCGAGGCGTCCCTCGTTGCGGCGCTCGCGCCCGAGCGCGACGGCGGCGACGAGCATCGCGGCCGGCAGCCCATAGGCGAGGGCGCGGTATGGAATAGTCCAGATTCCGAGGCGGCTCGCGACCGCGATCAGGGCCAGGATGGCGGCGCCGCCGAGAAGGGCGCGGGCGACAGGGCCGAGGCGGATTCCCTTGGCGTGGAAGTATCCGAGCGCCATGCCGTAGACGAATTCCAGGACGATCGGGTCGGTCCAGAACCCCAGCGGCTGCGGCAGCGGCCGCAAGAGGAGCCCGACTGCGACGAGCCCGATGAGGACGGCCGCAAGCGCCGGCACGGCCCGCCTGCGCGGCCACGCCACCGCGACGGCGAAGAGGATGTAGAAGAACATCTCGTAGTTGAGGGTCCAGCCAAGCCCGTAGAGGGGTTGGACGTTCCCGTCCGGCCGGGCCGTCGGGATGAAGAGGTAGGACGCGACCACGTGCCCCCAGCCGAGGAGCTCGGCGTTGAGGAGCGCCGGCACCGCCAGCGCGATGGCCAGATAGAGGGTCGTGACGGCCCAGTAGACCGGCACGATGCGGGCGATCCGGCGGGCGAGAAAAATCCGGCCCGCGCCTTCCGTCCCGAACAGGGGCGCCGAGGCATGGACCATGATGAAGCCGGAGATGACGAAGAACACGTCGACGCCGGCCTCCCACGGGAACGCCTCGATGGGCGTGAAGGCTTGGGCCCCACGCTCCGCCAGCGTCGCGGCGTCGTGCTGGGCGTGCAGCATGGCGACGGACAGCGCCGCCGCGGCGCGCAGGACCTGGACGAGGACGAGCTTGGACAAGACGGGGGTTCGCGGGCGGCTCGGGGCTTCGCCTCTTAGCCGACGCACGCCCTGGCGGCTATGTCGGGTGCCCGTGGATCGAAACCAGGCTCCGCGCCGTTCGTGAGGGGTGGCGGAGGCCACATGCATGCACATCGTCCTCCTCGGCGACTCGATCTTCGACAACGGCGCCTACGTGCGGCCCGGCGAGCCGGACGTCGTGCGCCAGCTCCAGGCGCGGCTGCCGGCCGGCGCCCGGGCGAGCTTAAGGGCCGTCGACGGCGCGACGACGGCCGGCGTCCCGCGCCAGCTCGAGCGGCTGCCTTCGGACGCGACCCACCTCGTCGTCAGCGCCGGCGGCAACGACGCGCTCGGGAATATCGGCGTGCTCGAGGGCGCGACGCGCTCCATCGCCGACGCGCTCACCCGCTTGGCCGAGATCGGCGACGGTTTTTCGCGCGCCTATCGCGCCATGATCGCCGCCGTCCTCGGCCGCGGGCTCCCGACCGCGCTGTGCACCGTCTACGACCCGCGCTATCCGGACCCGCGCTTCAGGCGCCTCGCCGTCGCGGGCCTCACCCTCTTCAACGACGCGATCGCCCGCGCCGCCTTCCAGAACGGCCTGCCCCTCCTCGACCTGCGCCTGATCTGCGGTGACGACGCCGATTTCGCGAACCCTATCGAGCCCTCGGCGCAAGGCGGCGGCAAGATCGCGGCCGCGGTCGCGCGCCTTGCCGCCGAGCACGACTTCGGGCGCCGGCGCAGCGAGGTATTCGTGCGCTGATCCGGGCTTTACGGGGATGAGCGCGGGAGGACTGTGTATAGCCAAGCTTATGATCGCGCGCGAAACGTCATTCACCGGGTTTTCAGGGAACCTCCCGAGTTGAGCTGTCGTTGACGCCCATCGCGGGGCCGCCGGCTGCCATCAGGGCAGATCCGGCCCCCTGCCATTTCTCGGAATCAGGAGTTCCAGCGATGAAGAAGCACGTTGTCCTCGCGGCCCTCATGACCGCGCTTGCGGGGCCGGCGCTCGCCCAGCCCATGGCCGCCCCGCCCGGGGCGGCGCCCATGATGGCGCCGATGCCCGCCGCCCAGTTCCGCCAGACGGCCATGATGAGCGACCTGTTCGAGATCGAGTCGAGCCGGCTCGCGCTCCAGCGCTCCAGCCGCCCGGCGGTCCGTGGCTTCGCGCAGCAGATGATCGAGGACCATCAGGCGACCTCGGCTGCCCTCAACGGCGGCGTCGCGATGGCGCCGGGCGGCGCGCTCGGCGGCGCCGTGGGCGGAGCCGTCGTCGGCGGGATCGTGGGCGGCCCGGTCGGGGCCGCGGTTGGGGCCGGGGTCGGCGCGGCCACCGGCGCCGCGGCCGACGTCACCGGCACGGTCCGCTACGCCCCGAACGCGATGATCGACGCCCGCCACGCCGACATGCTGAACCAGCTCGCCTCAACCTCCGGGGGCCGGTTCGACCGGCTCTACGGCCGCATGCAGGTCGCGGCGCACCAGGAGGCGGTGGCGCTGTTTGCCGCCTACGCGCAGACCGGGACGGACCCGAACCTGCGGGCTTTCGCGCAATCGGCGCTTCCGGCCCTCGAGCACCACCTCATGATGGCCCGCCGCCTGCCGCGCTGACGCTGGCATGAGGAGAGCGGCGGGCTTCGGCCCGCCGTTTTCGTCATGAGCATTCAACTCTGTCCTTGAGCTGCGTCCCAAGGAATGATATCATTGATATCATCGAGTTGGAGAGCTGGATTGGCGCAGATCGTTGTCCGAAAGCTGACCGATGAGGTCAAGGAAGGCCTTCGCCGCCGTGCGACACGGCATGGGCGCACGCTTGAAGCGGAGGTGCGCGATATCCTGCGCGAGGCTGCCGCGCCTGAGCTGGGCCCGGCGGAAGGGCTTGGAACGCGGTTGGCCAAGCGCTTCGCTGGGATTGGCCTGAGAGAGGGCGAGGAGATCGAGGAGATTCGTGGGGACTGGGGATTCCGGACACCCAATTTCATCGAATGATCGTCCTCGATACCAACATCCTGTCCGGCATGATGAGCGGCCGGTCGGACCGCAAGCTATGGGCTTGGCTCGACCGGATCCCGGGGCGGTCGGCCTGGATCACCACCATCACGGTTTATGAGGTGCGGCGCGGCATCGAGCTGTTGCCTGCCGGACAACGCCGGAAAGCGCTCGAGGAAGCGTTCCGGTTCGCCCTTTCAGAGGATCTGGAAGGACACGTTCTCCCTCTGGATGAGGCAGGAGCCCGAGAGAGCGCCATCCTGAGCGTGCAGCGCCAGAAGGCCGGCCGCCCGGGCGAGCTTCGCGACACCCTTATTGCCGGCATCGCGATCTCCCGCGGGGCAACGATCGCCACGCGCAACCTGCGCCATTTCCAGGACCTGCCGGTCGACGTGGTCGATCCTTGGGGCTAGGCAGCCCGCGCACGGTCGTGTTCGGTAGCGGTCGCGGCGGAGCCTTCCGGCCCCGCCGCCGTTGTGCCATCATGACCGTCATGAAACGGCCCGTCCCGCGGCCGGCGTATCCGAGCTGGAACTACAGCTTCGGCGAGATCCTCGCCGACGGCGCGGTGCATGTCGTCGGGATCGTGCTCGGCCTCGTCGGCGCCGTCGTCCTGATCGCGTGGGCGGCGGGCTCGGTTCATGCGGGCGAGCTCACGGCCGTCGTCGTCTATGCGGCCGCGCTCCTTGCGATGCTCGGCATCTCGGCCGCCTACAACCTGTGGCCGGTCTCGGACACGAAGTGGATCCTGCGCCGCTTCGACCACTCGGCCATCTACGTCCTGATCGCCGGCACCTACACGCCGCTGATGACGCAGATGAAGGCGAGCGTCGAGACCGTGGCGCTTCTCGCCGGCATCTGGGCGACGGCCCTCGTCGGCGCCGCCCTCAAGCTCGCCCTGCCCGGCCGCCTCGACCGCATCTCGATCCTGCTCTACCTCGCTCTCGGCTGGAGCGGCGTCGCCGTCTACGACTCCGTCGCGGCCGCCCTGCCGGCCTCGGCGCTCTGGCTGGTCGCGGCCGGCGGCCTCCTCTACTCCGGCGGCGTGGTCTTCCACGTCTGGAGCCGTCTGCCCTTCCAGAACGCGATCTGGCACGCCTTCGTCCTCGCCGCCGCGGCCTGCCACTGGGGCGCGGTCCTCGACAGCGTCGTGCTGGCGCGGAGCTGACGGCTAGCTAGGCTGCTGCGCGCCGCCCGTCTGCCGCAACGCCTCGCCGAGGATCATGGCGGCCGCGACCGCGACGTTGAGCGAGCGCAATCCCGGCCGCATCGGCACGACGACCCGGGCCTCCGCGGCCTCGTGCACCTCGTCCGGCACGCCGGCAGATTCGCGGCCCATGAGCACCACATCGTTTGGGCCAAAGGCGAAGGCCGTGTAGGGAAGGGCGGCCCTGGTGGTCGCGAGCACGAGGCGAAGCCCGCGCTCGGCTCGCCAAGCCTCGAAGGCGCGCCAGGACGGATGGCGCATGAGGTCGAGGTGGTCGAGGTAGTCGAGCCCGGCGCGCCTGAAATTGCGGTCGGAGGCGTCGAAGCCGGCCGGCTCGACGATGTCGGCCGCAACCCCGAGGCACGCCGCCATGCGCAGCATCGTGCCGGTGTTCTGCGGGATGTCGGGCTGGTAGAGAGCAAGGCGCACGCCCCGTCTTCCTGCGACGACCGCGCCCCCGTCAAGGCGGCGGGATGACTATGTAGGGGGTGTCGCCCCGGCGAGCCGGGGACGACAGTGTTGGTCCATAGAGGCAAGAATGTTCGGCTGGCTCGAGCGCCGCATCGACCCCTTCGCCCCCTTCCGGGAGGGCGAGATGCCGCCGGCGTCGGTCGGGCGGTTCATCTGGCATTACCTCAGGCCGGTAAGGGTCTGGCTGGGCGTGCTCCTCGTCGTCTCGGTCGCGACGGGGCTCGTCGAGACCTCGCTCTACCTCCTCGTCGGCTGGTTCGTGGACCTCCTCGGGAAGACCGCGCCTGACCGGCTCCTCGCCGAGCACGGGATGCAGCTCGCCCTCGTGGCCCTGCTGATCCTGGTCGTGCGCCCGATCGTCAACGTCTCGAACGACGTCGTCACGAACCAGATCCTCGTGCCGCAGACCACCAACATGATCCGCTGGCGCACGCACCTCTACACCCTCGGGCACTCGCTGAGCTACTTCCAATCGGACTTTGCCGGCCGCATCGGCAACCGCATCACCCAGGCCGGCCCTGCGATCCGGGAGCTTGCGGTCACGCTCCTCGACACGCTGCTTTACGTTGCGGTCTTCGCCGTCATGGCGCTTGGGCTGTTCTCCAGCATCAGCCTCATCCTCGCGGCCCCGATGGCGCTGTGGATCGCCGGCTACGTCACGCTGATGCGCTACTTCGTGCCGCGCGCGCAGGCGCGCTCGCTTGCAAACGCCGAGGCGCGCTCGATCGCGGTCGGGCGCATCGTCGACAGCTACACCAACATCCTGACGGTGAAGCTCTTCGCCCGCGCCGAGGAGGAGCGCTCCGCCGTGCGCCGGGCGCTCGACGCCTGGACGCGCTCCTTCCTCGACCTGTTCCGGCTCATCACCACCGTCGACATGATGCTGACCGTGATGAACAGCAGCCTCATCTTCTCGGTGGCCGCGCTCTCGGGTTATCTCTGGTCGCGGGGGACCATGACCCCCGGCGAGGCGGCGACGGGCCTCGCCCTCGTGATGCGCATCGTCGCGATGTCGGGCTGGGTCATGCAGACCGTGCGCGGGGTGTTCGAGAACGTCGGCGTGATCCAGGAGAGCATGGAGACGATCGCGCGCCCGCACGCCATCGTCGACGCGCCGGACGCGAAGCCGCTCGCGGTGACTCGCGGCGAGGTGAGGTTCGAGAACGTCACCTTCCACTACGGGCGCGAGGACGGGGTCATCGGAGACTTGAGCTTCACGATCTGCCCCGGCGAAAAGGTCGGCCTCGTCGGCGCGAGCGGCGCCGGCAAGTCGACCATCGCCTCCCTCATGCTGCGCCTGCACGACCTCGAGGGCGGCCGCATCGTCATCGACGGTCAGGACATCGCGACGGTGACGCAGGACTCATTGCGGCGCCGGATCGCCGTCGTGACGCAGGACACTTCGCTCCTGCACCGCTCGATCCGCGACAACATCGCCTATGGCCGCCCGGATGCCACGCAGGACGAGATCGAGCGCGCGGCGCGGCTCGCCTACGCGCACGATTTCATCCTGCAGCTCGAGGATCATAAAGGTCGGCGCGGCTACGACGCGCAGGTCGGCGAGCGCGGCGTCAAGCTGTCGGGCGGCCAGCGCCAGCGCGTCGCCATCGCCCGGGTGATTCTCAAGGACGCTCCCATCCTGATCCTCGACGAGGCGACCTCGGCTCTCGACTCCGAGGTCGAGGCCGCGATCCAGGAGGCGCTGTCGACCCTCATGGAGGGCAAGACCGTGGTCGCCATCGCCCACCGGCTCTCGACCATCGCGGCTCTCGACCGCCTCATCGTGCTGGAGGAAGGCCGCATCGTCGAGGAAGGCTCCCACGCCGAGCTTCTCCACCACGGCGGCCTCTACGCGCGGCTGTGGCGGCGGCAGAGCGGCGGGTTCCTCGGGATGGGGGACGAGGGGGCGCTGGAGGCGGCGCAGTAGGCGCCGGGCGACGTACGGTCGCAGCGAGGAGATGCACGTCGACGGTGGGATGAAGCGCCTCCCGCCCCTATCTCCCCGTCCTATCGGGACGGCTTCCCCCTGCCGTCCCGGCCACGGGAACAATCCCTTGCAGACGAGACGACGGGCCGTCCTCGCCGCGGCATCGCTGGCGCTGACGGCGCTCACGGGAGGACGCGGCATGGCGGGCGACGGCCTGACCTTCACGAGTGGCGGACGCGCGATCGCGGTCGAGCGATTCGACGCGCAAGGCGCGGGCGGCGGGCGGCGCCCGGCGCTCCTCCTCCTCCACGGCGCCGACGGCTTCACCAACGGCGACCGCTACCGCCTCGGCGCCCAGATCCTGGCGGGGGCGGGGTACCACGTCTTCCTCGTGCACTACCTCGACCGCACCGGCCAGGGCCGGGCCTACTACTCGACCATCGGCCAGAACTTCCCGCTGTGGGCCGACACGGTGCGGGACGCCCTCGACTTCGTCGAGGGCCAGGGCGGCGTCGACCCGAAGCGCATCGGCATCGTCGGGACGTCCCTCGGCGGCGCGCTCGGCGTGACCGTCGCGGCCGGCGATCGGCGGGTCGGGGCGCTCGTCAACTACTTCGGCTTCCTGCCCGACCCGGTGCGCGAGACCGCGACGCGGCTGCCGCCGACCCTCGTCCTGCACGGGGCGAAGGACGCCATCGTGCCGGTCGCGAACGCCCACGCGCTCGAAGCGCTGCTTCGCCGCGTCGGCGCGCCGCACGAGGTGCACGTCTATCCGGACCAGGGGCACGGGCTCCACGGCGCCGCCCAGCTCGACGCGGCGCAGCGCACGGCGGCCTTCCTTGCCCGCCACCTCGGCCAGAGTGCTGCGGCGCTCGGCACCCGAGAAGCGGCGCCGCGAGGCAGCTCTTTCCCAACCGCGAGCCCAGGCAGCTCCAGCTAGTCTTTCGCGACGATCGCCGGCGCGGGCGTGGTCTCGATCGCCGCGGCTTCCGCGACCGCAGCGGCGGGCGGCACGCCGCAGGTCGCGACCGCCCAGGGGCCGCCCGGGAGCGCATCGATGGCGCCGCGGTGGGCGTCGAGGGCGGCGAGCGTCCGCTCGACCTCGACGCCCTCCCGCTGCGGCGCCTCGACGAAGAGGTGCTCCAGGGCGAAGCGGTAGGATGCGGCGCGGCGCGCGACCTCGACCCTGACCCAGGCGACGAGGCAGCGGTTCTCGGCGACGCGCAGGGCCGCCTCGCGGGCGTCGTCCATCGTGAGGTCCCGCACGAAGGCGAGGCTCTTGATCCGCGCCTCGTCCGCCTGCCCGACCCGCGCCGCGACGAGCGCGAAGGGGCCGATCAGCTTCGCGTCGGCGGCGGCGTCTTCCGACAGGCGGCGGTAGCGCGAGGCGGGCGAGGGGCCGCCGTCGCGCATGAGGGCGCGGAAGTAGGCGGCGCGGTCGTCGCGCCCGAACCCCATCGGCAGGACGCGCTTCGCGGCAAGCTCCGCGAGCCGGCGCTCGAAGAAGGCACGCTCGTGCGCCGGCATGATGAAGCGCCAGGCGCGCCGGCGCAGCTCCTCCTCGTCGTCGGTGAAGACGTAAGCCGACACGGGCTCGCCGCGCGCGTAAGCCGAAAGCGAGCCCGTCGTGGGCAGGACGACGTCGTTCCAGAGGGATTGGCGGGGGCGGCCGAAATCGCCGGTTTCGACGCAAGCCGTGGCGAGGAGGCCGAGGAGGACGGGCGCGACGAGCCCTGCGGTCCTCGAGAGGCGCCGGTGCGGCGCGGAAAGGTCAGGAGCGGCGACGGGAGCGGCCGGCCTTCGAGTGTCCGCTCGCGGCGGGCGACGGCTCGGGGCTCGCGGAGGACCGTTCATAGCGGACACCGGTGAAGAGAAGAATCTCGCCGCGCGGCTCGTCGGCCCGCAGCGCCGGGCGCGATGGCCGGCCCGCGGAGCCGGGGAACGGGATTACCGCTCCTGTGGATGCCTGGACCTCGCCCATGACGACCTCCATGACTCCTTCCAAGGTACCGCCCCAAGGTCCCGCCGCGTGGCGGGCAAGTGCGTGCTTGGCGCCAGTGGAAGTCGGCCGTGGTTAACAGACCGTTTCCAGCATCCGCGTCACGGACGAATTCCAATGGCGTGTGGATTCAAAGCACACGGCCGCGCTTGTGTTCCGTGCGCCGGCACACACGCTGCGCAGGCGCGTGGTTAAGCGTCCCTTAAGGGGGCCCCGCTAATCTGGCGCGGTCGTTTCCTTTCAGCCGCCGACGAGTTGCGTATGCCCGGCTCCGCCCTGTCGGATCTCTCGAGCCTCGTGGGGCTCGCGCGCGAGCGCGACCTCGACATGCGCCCGGTGATCCTGCGCGTGCAGACGGACCTCTTCGCGACCGCGCGCACCCGCGACCGCGCCACGGTCGCGGCCTTCGAGTCGCTGGCCTCGGGGCTCCTCGCGGCCGTCGACGACGACACCGCCGCGATCGTGGCCCGGAAGCTCGCGCCGATCGCGGAGACGCCGGAGAGTCTTCTCCTGCTCCTCGTGATGCGGGGCGGCGAGGCGTGCCGCGCCGTGATCGAGCACGCGCCCGTCCTCTCCGAGCTCGTGCTCGCGGCGGCGGCCGCGGATGAGACCGATATCGCGGCCTTCACGGCGGCGCGCGCCGGACTCGACGCCACCATGGTCGCGGACCTCGCGGCGCGCGAGGATTCTAGGGTGGACCTCGCGCTCGCCCGCAACCCGCGTCTTATGCTCTCGGGCGCGACGCTCGACGCGCTCGTCGAGCGCGCCCGCTCGACCCCGGCCCTTGCCGCGGCGCTCCTCGATCGGGAGCTTCCGGCCGGCCACGCCGCCGCGCTCTATCTCCATGCCGACGAGGGCCGGCGCGCCGCGATCCGCACCGGCGTAGCGGCACTCGCCGCTGCCCGCGCGAAGCCGTTGCGCCTTCCGTCTCCGGAAGCCTGCGCGGAGCTGGTCGAGCTTGCCGAGGCCCGCGCCGCCCTCGCCTTCGGCGCGCGGCTTGCCGGCATGCTCCGTCTCGACCCGACGCCGCGCTGGGACTTCGGCCGGGAGGAGCATCAGGATCTCCTCCCCCTCGCGCTGCTTGCCGCCGGTGTCGGCGAGGAGGACGCGATCCGCATCCTCCTGACGCTGGAGCCCGCCATCGCGCTCTTTGCCCAAAAGGTCTTCCGCCTCGTCCGCCTCTTCCGCGACACGCCCCGCGCGACCGCGGCCCATCTCGTCGAGGCGGTCATCGGCGCAAGCGCGCCGCGGGCGGGGCGCCACGTGCCGTATGTGGAGGCGAGCGATAGGACGACCCGCGCGGGCTCGTTCCAGCAGATCGCGTCAGATGCAGATGTTGTGCGCGTCACGAGCGGGGCTGATTGGAGCCAACAAAAGTCCGCCTCCCGGCCTGGGTAAGCATACTGCCAGCAATCCTGCCTGGCATACTATATATTACTTGTTTTACTTGTTCCCGCGTGCATGCTTTGGCTGCATGGCCAGCTGTGGGGGAGTCCATGCCGTCCAGCGTTGAAGAAGCCGCGCAAGCCGTCAGGGAAGCAGAGCAGAAGCTGGCCAGGGCGAGACAGGCCTTAAGCGAGGCGATCGCCGCCTACGAGGCAGACCGCGACAATCCGGATAAGGAACAGGCGGTCAGGGAAGCCGAGGCAAGCGTCCAGACGGTCGAGGCGGAGGTGGAGGGCGCACATACCGCGCTCTCCGCTGCGGAAAGCCAGCCGTCCGAACTGACGCCGACGCCCGAACCGACCTCGACGCCCGATCCGACGCCGACACCCGACCCGACGCCGCCACCACCGCCACCACCGCCTCCGCCGCCCGGGGCCGGCGCCGGGCGCTTCGGCTGGCTGACCAAAGACCTCATGATGGCGACGATGATCGTCCTGCTGATCGTCGTCCTGTGCGTCGTCGCGGTCATGATCCTTTCGGCCACGCAGCTCCAGACTCGATCCGCGACCCTCTCCATCGACGGACGAGCCCTATCCATCGCCCACGTTGCCGCGCTCTCCGACGACATAGCCGTCGAGCGCCGGTTCGCGCAGCAGCGGCGCGCGGACCTGGACCTCCTCCTGCGTCACGCCATGAAAGCCGACGCGAAGCTCCGCGAGGAGGAAAACGCATTCGATCGCACGAAGCAGAAGCTCCTCGAAACCGCCCGGCAGCTCCAATCGATGCTGAAGGAATCCGACACCCTCGATCCCGGCGGCTCCGACGGAGACGACAGGATCGGTAAGAATGTCGGTGACTTGATCAAGAAGGCGGAAGCCAGCGGCAAGGCCGACCTCAAGACCAAGGGCAAGGAAGTCGAAACACTCCGTTCCGATTTCGAAAAGCTTCTCACGTACATGGAAAAGCGAAGAAGGGACGTGACGGCGGCCAGGCACAGCGTGGAGCAAGCGCGGGCAAACTTCCACAAAAACTCCCTCGAGTTCGCTACGCTGCCGACTATCAGTGATCCCGTCATGAGAGCCAGGATCACCAATGCGGTCCTGGAGCTGAGCGACAGCCGATCCTGGTGGTTCGGCCGCTGGTTCTACCAGATCGCCTCGACGCCTCCCGAGACGACGACCCTATGGCTGGTCATCGCGCTCGGCGCGCTGGGTTCGTCCCTCCACCTCGGCTATGTCTACCTGACGAGGGGCCAGCAGAATGTCCCCGACCAGCAGGAGATTTCCTGGTCGCTCCTCATCTTCCGCCCTGTGTTCGGGGCGATCACGGCCCTCGTGGTCTTCATCTTCGTCAAGGCCGGCGTCCTCGTGGTCGCCACGACGCCGGACCAGAGCGGTCAGGCGGCCGTGAATCCTTATTTCGTCGGCTTCATCGCGATCATCTCCGGCCTGCTTTCCGAGAACGCCGTGCTGGCTCTGCGTAATGTCGGCACGGCGTGGATCCGCGACGACTTCAGGCTCAAACGCGAGCGCTGGGCCCGCGACACGGTCACGGCAAAGCTTGAGAAGGTGGACGAGAAGGTGGAAGAGCTCAAAAGGCTCCTGGCCATTGATGATACCCAGAAGGTCAAAGAGAAACTCGCGGGAAAGCGCCGAGCCACCGAAGAGGAGCAGCGGGTGATCGCGGCAATGCTGGGCCTCACCGTGCGCGACGCCTTCTCCGACATCCCGCATCCGGATGCCGTCGATAAGCCGCAGAGCCCTCCTTCGCCCCCCGCCGGAAGCACCGGAGGACCTCAGGGAACCCCGTAGCAGGACAGACGCGAGGGCGCAGCCTCATCGAGGTCTGCGTTCTCACTCCGGCGCCTCCGCGGCAAGCTCCAGGAAATGCCGGCCGGCCCGGTCCTCGATCTCGACGAGCCAGAGGTCGGGATCGAACTTCTGCTCGCGGCGCATGCGCTCCTCGACGTCGACGGCGGGGGCATCGGTCATGATGGGCGCGAAGAGGCGGGCGCCGCGGTCCTCGACCAGCGACTGCGGCGCCGGGCCGTAGAGGCTCGCGGCGCCGTCGAGGCGGTCGACCTTGACGAAGATCGAGCCGGCCTCCGCCGAGCCGCGCCGGCGCAGCACCGCGTCGACGCCCTCGACGGCGCAGCGGCGCAGGTGCGCCGCGACGAAGAAGTCGGAGCGCAGGCGGCTCAACGGCGCCGCCCCGCCCGGCCGCGCCGGGCTACTCGATGGGCATTCCGGCCTGAGCCGACAGCTCGCGGACGGTGCGGGGTCCGAGCTCGCCGGTGACGGGCAGGCGCCGGTCGCGCTCGAACTTCTCGATCGCCTGCCGGGTGCCGGGGCCGATCACGCCGTCGCTCTTGAGGGCGCCGTAATTGAGCTTGGTCAGCGCCTTCTGGGCAGCCGCGACCTTCGCGGCGTCCTTCGACGCAACGGTCGTCGGATCGACGCCGCGGATGAGGTCGCCGATGGGATCGCGCCCGGCGGGCTTCGCCGCGGGCGGAGCCGTGGTGGGAGCCGTAGTCGGGACCGTCGGCGCGGCCGCCGGCGGGACGGCGGCGACCTCCGGCGGGCGCGCCGGCGGCAGGGGCGCCGGCACGAGGACCGGGCGCCTCAGCGCCGGCTCGGCGCCGCGCGGGAACATCGGCGCGGGATGACGGGCGGTCTGCCATGCGAGCGCATTCAAGGCGACCGCCGCGAAGGCCGCAAGGACCATCACGGTCCCGAACGCCACGGCCGGGCGGCGCACCGCGAACAGGAGCGCGCCCTTGAAGCCCGCCCAGAGGGCGAAGAGCACGCGCCTGCCCGCTCCGGCGAGCGGCGAGGGGCCGGCAGCGACGAAGTCGCGGCCGGAACGGGCGGCCAGAGCCTCACGCACGTTGTTTGCCCCCCATTTTCAGCATTGTCGAAGCATTTGACGGACGACGCGGCAGCGCGTGCACCCGCGCCGCGCCGCCCTTGCGGCCGCCGCGGCAGTCGAGCGGCAGGCTCACCGTCACGGTGGTGCCGTCG
>DASVVU010000376.1:0-11982 GCA_036386395.1 Beijerinckiaceae bacterium
TAGAGGAGGGCGCTCCTCCGTCCCTTAGGTCTCCACGACGCCGTCGTCTTCCTGCGGCTGCCGGATACCGTAGCGGCGTTCGAGCCCGGGCGACGGAGCGCGCAACCGGTCGCCGGGTTCTCCTGCGGGTCGCGGCGGCCGCTCGGACGGGTCGCGGCCGATCTTCTGGATGAGGTGCGCGAGGTCGATGAACTCGTCGGCCTGCCGGCGCAGCTCGTCGGCGACCATCGGCGGCTGGGTCGAGACCGTCGACACCACCGAGACGCGCACGCCGCGGCGCTGCATCGCCTCGACGAGCGACCGGAAGTCGCCGTCCCCGGAGAAGAGAACCATGTGGTCGATATGCGGCGCGAGCTCGAGCGCGTCGATCGCGAGCTCGATGTCCATGTTGCCCTTCACCCTCCGGCGGCCCGAAGAGTCCGTGAATTCCTTGGTGGGCTTGGTAACGACCCGGTAGCCGTTGTAGTCGAGCCAATCGATCAGCGGACGGATCGAGGAGTATTCCTGGTCCTCGACGAGGGCGGTGTAGTAGAACGCTCGCACGAGGTAGCCGCGGCTCTGGAATTCCTTCAGGAGCCGTTTGTAGTCGATGTCGAAGCCGAGTGTCTTCGTGGTGGCGTAGAGGTTGGCACCGTCTATGAAAAGCGCAATCCGCTGCTGGCCAAGCATGGCTGGTTCTCTTTTATGGTTCGAGTTGCCCCATGAACGCCTACGGAATGGCGCCCCCGTCGATACCTGCGACAAACGACAATTCCCCCGATGCCCCACGCTATCCTATGATAATGGTGTGTGAGATCGGGCACTATTTTGCCCGACTAACCCCACTGTTGCGCTCCTGTCAAGCTAACTTCCGGGGTTGGACGCAAGCGGGATGATTCCGGGCACAGAAAAATGTTGCATCGGGCTCGGGATTCTTCCACCGCCTGCCGCCCCGGAACGAGCGGCGCCCGCCTTTCGGTCTGCCAGCCCTATCCGGTCACCCGCTCGACCCGGTTGACGGCGCGCTTCGCCCGCAGCTCGGCGATGATCGCGTTGAGGTGCTTCAGGTCCCACACCGCGAGGTCGATGACCATGTTGGTGAAGTCCTGCGTCCGGCGCCGCATCGAGACGTTGTCGATGTTGCCGTCGTGATCGGCGATCACCTGGGCAATCTGGGCGAGCGTTCCGGGCTCGTTGATGGATTGCAGCTCGAGCCGCGCCGGGAAGCGCTGCGGCGCCTCGGGGTCGATGTCCCAGCGCACGTCGAGCCAGCGCTCGGGCTCGTTGTCGAAGGCGGCGAGCGCCGGAGACTGGATCGGATAGATCGTCACCCCCTCGCCGGGCGTGAGGATGCCGACGATGCGGTCGCCGGGCACGGCGCCCCCGTCCGGGGCGAAGCGCACCGGCAGGTCGGCATCGTCGAGCCCGCGGATCGGGATCGCGCTCCCGGCCCCACCTGCCTTCTTCGGCAGCTTGACCTTGACGTTCGGGTCCTTGGCGCTGACCCAGTCGGCCCCGTTCGCCTCCGGGTGGGCGGTGCGGCGATCGTCCTTGTAGTCGGGATAGACCGCCTTCACGACGTCGCCGGAGAACATCTCGCCGCGCCCGACCGCGGCCATCACGTCCTCGACCGAGGTGCGGGCGAGACGGGGCAGGGCGCCTTTCAGCTTGTCCGGGTTGAGGGTCTTGCCGGCCCGCTCGAAGGCGCGCTCCAGGATCTGCCGCCCGAGGCCGGCGTACTGCTTGCGCACGGCGGCGCGGGTCGCACGCCGGATCGCAGCCCGGGCCTTGCCGGTGACGACGAGGCCCTCCCAGGCGGCCGGCGGCGTCTGCCCGTCGGCCCGGACGATCTCGACCTCGTCGCCGTTCTGAAGTTCGGTCAAGAGCGGCGCCATACGCCCGTTGATCTTCGCTCCGACGGCGGTGTTGCCCACGTCCGTGTGCACCGCGTAGGCGAAGTCGATCGGCGTCGCGCCACGGGGGAGGGCGATGAGACGCCCCTTGGGGGTAAAGCAGAACACCTGGTCGTGGAACAGCTCGAGCTTCGTGTGCTCGAGGAACTCCTCGGGGTTGTCGCCCTCGGCCAGATGGTCGACCGTGCGCCGCAGCCAATTGTAGGCCCGGCTCTCGCTTTCGAGCCGCGAGACGTCGGCGCCGCCGTCCTTGTAGAGGGCGTGCGCCGCGATGCCGTACTCCGCGAGCTCGTCCATGGCGGCGGTGCGGATCTGCAGTTCGACCCGCTCGCTGCCGGGCCCGATCACGGTGGTGTGGATCGAGCGGTAGTCGTTCTGCTTCGGGGTCGAGATGTAGTCCTTGTAGCGCCCCGGCACCATCGGCCAGGCGGTGTGGACGACGCCGAGCGCCTGGTAGCAGGCGTCGACGGTGTCGACGACGATGCGGAAGCCGACGACGTCGGAGAGCTGCTCGAAGGCGACCGACTTGCGCTCCATCTTGCGCCAGATCGAGTAGGGCCGCTTCTCGCGCCCCCTGACCTTGGCCTGGATGCCCTTCGAGGCGAGCTTGACCGTGAGCTCGCGCTCGATCTTCTCGACCGCCCGGCCGCTCTTCGCCGCCGAATCCCTGAGGCGCCGGCTGATGGTCTCGTAGGCTTCGGGGTTGAGGTGCCGGAAGGCGAGATCCTCGAGCTCGTCGCGCATCTCCTGGATGCCCATGCGTCCGGCGAGCGGCGCGTAGATCTCCAAGGTCTCCTCGGCGATGCGCTTGCGCTTGTCGGCCGGCATGAAGCCGAGGGTGCGCATGTTGTGCAGGCGGTCGGCGAGCTTGACGAGGAGCACCCGCACGTCCGCCGCGATGGCGAGGAGGAGCTTGCGGAAGTTCTCCCCTTGCGCGGCCTGCTTCGAGACGAGGTCGAGGCGGGCGATCTTGGTGAGGCCGTCGACGAGGGCGCCGATCTCGGGCCCGAAGCTCCTGGTGATCTCCTCGAGCGTCGCCTCGGTGTCCTCGATCGTGTCGTGGAGGACGGCCGCCGCGATCGTGGCGTCGTCGAGCTTGAGATCGGTGAGGATTGCCGCGACCTCGATGGGGTGGGCGAAGTAGGGATCGCCGGAGGCGCGCGTCTGCTGACCGTGCGCCTGCATCGCATAGACGTAGGCGCGGTTGAGGAGGTTCTCGTCGGTATTCGGGTTGTAGCGGCGCACCCGCTCGACGAGCTCGTACTGCCGCATCATCCGGGCGCGCCCGGGCTTTCCCGGCTCGGGCTTCGTCGGCTCGGCCTGCGGCGTTCCGGGGTCGGGCGCCGGGTCTTCCTTGAGCTTCGCGAGGTGCATCGCGTCAGGATATTGGCGCGCGCCGCATGACCGCAAGGTAAATCGCCGCCCGCGGCGAAGGGGCGCCGACACGAAAAAGCCCGGCCAGAGCCGGGCTTTTTCCCATGGAGCGGGCAGGCGGGCGGAGGGTCAGTCCTCGTCGTCGCTCTCGGCCGGGGGCACGAGGCCTTCGAGGCCGCGCAGGAGGTCTTCCTCGCTCATGCGGTCGAAGGTGACCTCGGAATCGTCGCCGCCGCCCGCCTGGACGCCCGTCGGCACGGGCGTCGGAGCGGCTGCGATCTGGCTCAGCAGCGGCACGGTTTCGGCTTCCGGCTCATCCACTTCCACGTACTTCTGAAGGGAATGGATGAGCTGCTCCTTGAGGTCGTCCGGGGCGATCGTCTCGTCGGCGATCTCGCGCAGGGCGACGACCGGGTTCTTGTCCCGGTCGCGGTCGATGGTGAGCGGCGCGCCGGACGAGATCAGGCGAGCGCGGTGGCTCGCGAGCAGCACGAGCTCGAAACGGTTCTCGACCTTGTCGATGCAGTCCTCGACGGTCACGCGAGCCATGCGCGGCTCCTCTCGAAATGTGTGCGGTTGTGGCGGAAAGCGCGCTATCTATACGCAAGAAGCCACGAAAACAACCCTTCGCGATCCATCAATCCCGCAGATGGGACGCCCCCTGCGGCATCATGCATGCGTGTTGGGACGCCGCCGTAGGATGGCGTCGCAAAAGGCCGTGGGACGTTCCATGCATCTGCCGTTCATTTGGGCCGGTCCATTAAGTGGGGTGATGGCCGGCTCCGGGCGGATTCGCGGCCTGCCGGTTGCAACCGCGTGCGCCCGCTGGTCTCATGGCGGCGGCTGGAAAGGTTTGGTCGATGCCGGGTCGGGAGTTGGGCGGGGCGCTTTCCCCGGCGTCGCCGCGGGCGGTGGGCGCCGCCGTCGTCCTGATCGCGGCGCTTGCCGCCGCGGCGCTCGCCCTCCCGGGGCAGGCGGTCTCGGCGAAGTACCTCAACGATCTGATGATCTTCCTCGACGGGGCGCACCGGATCGCCTCGGGACAGGTCCCGCACGTCGACTTCCACACGCCGATGGGGCCGCTGACGAACCTTCTCCCGGCGGCGGGCCTCCTCCTTGCCGGCAGCCTCGGGGCGGCGATGCCGCTCGGCGTCGGCCTCCTGATCCTTGGGCTTGCGCCCGTGATGGCGCACGTCCTCGTCTCGCGCCTGCACCCGGTCCTCGCGTTGGCGATGGCCGTCTACCTCGCCCTGATCCTCGCGGCGCCATCGAACCTCGGGGAGCCGCCGCAGGTCCTGTCCTTCGCGATGTTCTACAACCGCGTCGGCTGGGCGGCGCTTGCGCTCCTCCTCGTCATGGTCCTGCCGCCGCGCGGCGCCCGCCATATCGTCCGCGACGGCCTTTGCGCCGCCGCGCTCGCCCTCCTGATGCTCTACCTCAAGGCGAGCTACGGCGCCGTGGCGCTCGCGTTCCTCGCCGCCATGCTCCTCGACAGGGACGCGCGCCCGTGGGCGGCGCTTGCGCTTGGCGTCACGCTCGCCGCGACCCTCGTGCTGGAGGCCGTGTGGCGCCTGCCCTCGGCCTATCTCCTCGACCTCCTCCAGGCCGCCCACGCGAGCGGCGCCGTGCAGGGCGGACCCGAGCGGCTCCTCGTGTCGTTCCGGGAGAATCTTTTCGACTATGCGGTCTTCGCTATCGTCGTCGCGGTCGCCGCGGCCGTGCTGCGGGATTGGCGCCTCCTCGTGTTCCTGGGCTTCTGCGGCGGCGCGGGCCTGATGATCCAGAACCAGAATTTTCAGGTTTCCGGCATCGTGACGCTGGCCGCCGGAGCCGTGGTGGCGGCGGAGGCCATCCGACGGCGCGGCTCTCCCCTTGAAGGCTGGCGCGGACGCGGGGCGCTCGCCGCAGCGGGCGTCCTCCTCCTCGCCCTTATCGCGCCCATGATCGTCGACCGGAGCGTGTCGCTCGGCACCCACGCCGTCCTCGCGGGCACGAAGCCGGCGCATCGTTTCGCCGGCCTGCCGCGGCTCGACCGCATCGTGCTCGCCGACACCGGCTCGGTCTGGGACGCGCGCTACACGAACGAATACGTCGCGACCCTCGAGGACGGCGCCCGGGCGCTTGCGGCGCTCGGGCCGAAGGCGGATCGCGTCACGGTGCTCGACTTCGTCAACCCGTTCTCGGCCGGCCTCGGCCTCGCACCGCCCCGCGGCGACTATTCCGTCACCCAGTTCGAGCGCACCTTCGACAGGAAGCACTTCGTGCCGGCCGCGACGGTTCTCGGGGATGCCCGGGTCGTCATGGAGCCGAAGTGGCGCATCGACCCCCCCGGCACCGAGGCCTTCCTGGCCCTCTACGCCGACTATATTTCGGCGCACTTCGAGCCCGTCCGCGAGAGCGAGCACTGGCGCATCTTCGTCCGGCGGGAAGGCCCTGCGCCCGAGACGACCGCGTCGAGCGCAGGGCGCACGCAGTAGCCCGGCTCGCCTTGACTCGACCCCGGCCCTCTGCGAACCCGCGCCCGGCGGGGGAGGCGAGGGCTAAAGATGGCGCGGGCGTTCGTGTTTCCGGGGCAGGGGAGCCAGGCGGTCGGGATGGGCAAGGCCCTGGCCGACGCCTTCCCGCAGGCGCGCGCCGTCCTCGACGAGGTCGACGACGCCCTGTCCCAGAAGCTCTCCCGGCTCATGTTCGAGGGCCCGGCCGACGAGCTGACGCTCACGGCGAACGCCCAGCCCGCCCTCATGGTCGTGAGCCTCGCGGTCATGCGCGTGCTCGAAGCCGAGGCCGGCCTCGATCTCGCCCGCGACGCCGCTTACGTCGCCGGCCATTCGCTGGGCGAGTACTCGGCGCTCGCCGCCGCCGGGACCTTCCCGGTCGCCGACGCGGCGCGGCTCCTGCGCATCCGCGGCGAGGCGATGCAGAGCGCGACCCCGGTCGGGGTCGGCGCTATGGCGGCGCTCCTCGGCCTCGAGCTCGAGGCCGCCGCCGAGGTCGCCCGCGAAGCGGCGCAGGGCGAGGTCTGCGACGTCGCGAACGACAACGGCGGCGCCCAGGTCGTGGTCTCAGGCCACAAGGCGGCGGTCGAGCGCGCGGTGGCGCTCGCGCCGGGCAAGGGCGCGAAGCGCGCCGTCATGCTGACCGTCTCGGCCCCCTTCCACTGCGCCCTCATGGCCCCGGCCGCCGAGGCCATGCGCAAGGCCTTGGGCGAGGTGGCGATGCGGGCGCCCGCCGTGCCGGTCGTCGCGAACGTCGAGGCCGCGCCGCTGACCGACCCGCAAAAAATCCGCGACGCCCTCGTGCGCCAGGTCACCGGCACCGTGCGCTGGCGCGAGTGCGTGGCCTTCATGGCCACTCAGGGGGTCGACCGCTTCCACGAGGTCGGCGCCGGCAAGGTCCTCACCGGCCTCGTCAAGCGGATCGCCTCCGGCGCCGTCGGCACTGCCATCGGCACGCCGGAGGACGTTCAGGCGTTCAAGGCGGGATCGGGCGGTTAGGGCTCGTCTGTCCGTGGAACTTCTGCTGACGGCCGGACGATGCGTCTCTCCGAAAACCTTGCGCTGACGCTCGTCCGCGGGACGCTTCCGCCCGGACTGGGACTCCTGCGGGAAGAGGCCCGGGCGGAAG
The DNA here is from genome assembly GCA_036386395.1 of Beijerinckiaceae bacterium. GTDB lineage: Bacteria > Pseudomonadota > Alphaproteobacteria > Rhizobiales > Beijerinckiaceae > JAJKJG01. Next base: position 6,891 of record DASVVU010000376.1, read on the forward strand.
GCTTCCGGCATCTCGACCGGTTGGCGCAGGAGTGGGGCGCCGGCGCGGTCCGGTTCGACTGTCCCGGCGAAAGCCTCATCGCGGCCCATCACGACGGCGAGCTGGTCGGCGTCGGCGGCGTCACGGCGGAGCCTTGCGCCGGACGATACCGCATGCGGCGGTTCTACGTGCGCCCGGCCTTCCGTCATCGCGGCATCGGCAGCGCCCTGGCCCGGGAGGCGATCGGGCGGGCGTCGCCCCTGGCCAGGGAACTGACCGTCCGGGCGGGCAGCTCCGATGCCCGCGCGTTCTGGGAAAGGCTCGGGTTTGCCGCGGTGGACGGCGCCGGCCACACGCACGTCCTGGCGCTCGCGCCGCCCGGTGCGGGCGCCGGATTCCAAGGTACCCGCTGTCAAACTTAGCCGTAGCTTCTCCGGCCGATCCGGTCCATAACGGCAGCCGGACCTCCGGCCGACCGGCCGCAGGCCTCATCAAAAAGATGCGGAAACGCTCCGGCGGCCATGCGGCCGACCGGGCCAGTGGAGGGCAGACACGTGGCAGCACCGATCAAGGGCACCAAGGGCAACGACAACGGGGTCCCGCTCCCGATCATCAACGGCACCGCCGGCAACGACAAGCTCCAGGGCAAGGCCGGCGACGACATCCTGAAGGGCGGCGCCGGCAACGACGACATCGACGGCGGCCAGGGCTTCGACACCGCAGTCTTCACCGGCTCGTTCTTCGACTACGACATCGTCGCGAAGGGCACCGGCAACGACAAGGTGACGGTCACGGACCACGTCGCGAACCGCGACGGCACCGACAACCTCAAGCAGGTCGAGGCGCTCCAGTTCGGCGACGTGACGATCCGCCTCGACCAGAACAACGCCGCCGTGACCCGCGCCGACACCGCGACGACCAGCGAGGACTCCTCCGTCGTCATCAACGTGCTCGCCAACGACAAGGACTTCGAGGGCGACGCGCTGCACATCAGCGCCATCAACGGCCAGGCCATCACGGTCGGCGGCACCGTCGTCCTCGGCGACGGCTCGAGCGTCACGCTGAACGCGAACCAGACCCTGACCTTCAATCCCAACAGCGCCTTCCAATCCCTGAACGGCGGCCAGCAGGCGCACGAGATCTTCACCTACACGGTGACCGACAGCAAGGGCGCGTCCAGCGCGCCGACCTCCGTCGACGTGACCGTGAACGGGGCCTGGGAGGCGCCGACGTTCTTCGTCAACGGCGAGGTCGACGAGACCGGGCAGAAGCCCGCGACCGAGGACGTGATCAATGGGGCCGGGATTCCTGCAACGAACTATCAAATCGTCCGTGCAGATGATGCAGGGATCGAACTCGGGCTGCAGGTCCACTACCGAAACGGACCGGTTGTTCTCCCGACGGACGGAAACGGTTACGCCGATGGGGTGATCGAGTTCCAGGTGGCGGATGGTCCACAAACGCCGGCTACGTCGCCCGGCTTCCCGGCTGCCCTGAACCGTGCTGCCTGGAGCTTCGATTATTCGGTCATCACCGGCCTCAACAGCGAGTCGACGGACCTCTCCGATTTCACGTTCGTCTTCAAAGTCGACATCGATCCGACCGCCGCCACGAACTTCCAGGTCTTTACGATGTCCCCAGGGGGCACCGGGAGCGCGGGCGTCCATTGGACGAACCAGTTCGGCGACGTCGTCGTCGACGACAACGGCGTTCTGGGCGAGGTCGCTCAGAATTCCCGGAATCTCGCGTTCTACGATGTCGACCACGTGACGCCGGGAACTCAGCCGTATGACCCGGCGTTCGGGCCGGGCCAGTTCGACATCACCTTGCAGGCCTTCGATCCGTTGAATAATTTGATTGCGGAGAACCACATCCGCGTCGACGTGATCTAGTCCTTCAGGTTCGCGACTGAGGAACCCCGCTGGACGAACCGGCGGGGTTTTTCTATGGGCGTGCGGCATCCGGCTGGGCGGAGAGCGCCATGTTCGACCTTTCGGGCCGCAAGGCCCTCGTCACGGGAGCGACCGGCGGCATCGGCGGGGCGATCGCGCGGGCGCTGCACGGGCAGGGCGCGACGGTCGCGCTCTCCGGCACCCGGCGCGCGGCCCTCGACGAGCTCGCGGGCGCGCTCGGGGAGCGCGTCCACGTGATCGAGGCGAACCTTGCCGACAAGGATGCGGTCGAGGCCCTCGTGCCGGCGGCGGAGGCCGCGATGGAGGGGCTCGACATCCTCGTCAACAACGCCGGCGTCACCCGCGACAACCTCTTCCTGCGCATGAAGGACGAGGAGTGGGAGACGGTGCTCTCCGTGAACCTCACCGCCGCGTTCCGGCTCTCGCGGGCGGCCGTGAAGGGCATGATGCGCCGCCGCCACGGGCGCATCGTCAACATCGGCTCGGTCGTGGGATCGACCGGCAACCCGGGGCAGGGGAACTACGCGGCCTCGAAGGCCGGCCTCGTCGGCATGACGAAGGCGCTCGCCGCCGAGGTCGCGACCCGCGGCATCACCGTCAACTGCGTCGCCCCCGGCATGATCGCCTCGCCCATGACCGACGCTTTGAACGAGAAGCAACGCGAGGCGATCCTCGGCACCATCCCTATGGGCCGGCTCGGCGAGGGCGCGGAGGTTGCGGCCGCCGTCGCCTACCTGGCCTCGGCGGAGGCCGCCTACGTCACCGGCCAGACGCTGCACGTGAACGGCGGAATGGCGATGTTCTGAGGGGCGGGGAGGGCGCCGCCCCGCTCTCGCCAGACGAAGAGGGCTGTGTTAACAGGCTCGGGTTCCGTCGGGAGGGGGTTGACCGGCGCACGAAATGCGGCTTTGCAACGGCCTTGAGTTGCCGTCTCGATCTTTCGATCCGGCGGAGCGCGCCTTCGTCCTTTCATTCCGCCCCGGGCGGCCATCCATCGACGAGTGAAACGAGGAAACGAACGATGAGCGACATCGCTGAGCGGGTGAAGAAGATCGTGGTCGAGCACCTCGGCGTCGAGGCCGAGAAGGTGACCGAGAACGCGAACTTCATCGACGACCTCGGCGCCGACAGCCTCGACACCGTCGAGCTCGTGATGGCGTTCGAGGAGGAGTTCAACGTCGAGATCCCGGACGACGCCGCCGAGACCATCGTGACGGTCGGCGACGCGATCAAGTTCCTCGAGAAGAACGCGGCCTGACGCGCGTGCGGGCCGCTCCCCGCGCCCGTTTCGCCTGAAGTCCTTAGAAGGTTCGCGATGCGGCGCGTCGTCGTCACGGGTCTAGGCCTCGTGTCCCCGCTCGGCTGCGGGGTCGAAGCGACGTGGAAGCGGCTGCTCGACGGGCAGAGCGGGGCCTCGAAGATCGAGGCCTTCGAGACCAGCGATCTTGCCTGCAAGATCGCCTGCCAGATCCCCCGCGGCGACGGGTCCGACGGCACCTTCAACCCCGACCAGTGGATGGAGCCTAAGGAGCAGCGCAAGGTCGACCCCTTCATCGTCTACGCCATGACGGCGGCGACCCAGGCGCTCGCGGACTCGGGCTGGAAGCCCGAGACCCCGGACGATCAGAACGCCACCGGCGTGCTGATCGGCTCGGGCATCGGCGGCATCGGCGGCATCTACGACGCCTCGATCACTCTCTACGAGAAGGGGCCGCGGCGGTTGTCGCCGTTCTTCATCCCCGGACGGCTCATCAATCTCGCCTCCGGCTACGTCTCGATCGAGCATGGCCTCAAGGGCCCGAACCACGCCGTCGTGACCGCCTGCTCGACGGGGGCGCACGCGATCGGCGACGCGGCCCGGCTCGTCGCCTTCGGCGACGCCGAGGTGATGCTCGCGGGCGGCTCGGAGTCGCCGATCAACCGGCTGTCGCTCGCGGGCTTCGCGGCCTGCCGCGCGCTCTCGACCGCCTTCAACGACGACCCGGCCCGGGCGTCGCGCCCTTACGACCGCGACCGCGACGGCTTCGTCATGGGCGAGGGCGCCGGCGTCGTGGTGCTGGAGGAGTACGGGCACGCGAAGGCGCGAGGCGCGAAGATCTACGCCGAGGTGATCGGCTACGGCCTCTCCGGCGACGCCTACCACATCACCTCGCCGACCGAGGACGGGGACGGCGCCTACCGCTGCATGCAGGCCGCCATCAAGCGCGCCGGCATCGACGTCTCGGACATCGACTACATCAACGCCCACGGCACCTCGACGCCGCTGGGCGACGAGATCGAGCTGAAGGCCGTCGAGCGCCTCGTCGGCAACGCCGCCGGCAAGCTCGCCATGTCGTCGACGAAGTCGGCGACCGGCCATCTCCTCGGCGCCGCCGGCGCCGTCGAGGCGATCTTCTCGATTCTCGCCATGCGCGACGGGGTCGCGCCGCCGACCATCAACCTCGACAACCCCTCGGTCGAGACCGCGATCGACCTCGTGCCGCACGAGGCGAAGAAGCGCGACATCGATGTGGTCCTGTCGAACTCCTTCGGCTTCGGCGGCACGAACGCCTCGCTCGTGCTGCGGCGGGCCGCCTGACCCTCGACGGGCCAGCACCGTTTCGCCACAATGGACCGTAGGGTGATTTGAGCCTGAGCGAGCTTTGAGCCGCACGGCTTCAACCGGGCAGGGCGATGTTCTTCCGCAGACGAAAAGAGATTCCTCTCGAAGCGTTCTCCGACGACGGCGCGCTCCAGCCGCAGCGGCTGTCGCTGCGCAGCCCGGGCGATGCGCTCAAGCCCATGTCGGCGCCGCCTCCGCCGCCGCGGGTCCGCAAGGACCGGGGCGGCATGCTCTCGACCTTATCGGGAATCCTGACCTTCTTCGTCGTCGGCGCGATCGCCCTCGTCGTCGGGGTGGTGTTCGTCGAGAAGCAGGCGAACGAGCCGGGGCCGCTTTCCGCCGACAAGGTCGTGGTGATCCCGAAGAACGTCGGCGTCGGCGATATCGCGACGCTGCTCAAGCGCGAGGGCGTCATCAACCAGACCTTCCTGTTCGAGGTCCAGGCCTACCTCAACCGCCAGCGCGGGCCCCTGAAGGCCGGCGAGTTCATGTTCCGCGCCCGCACCTCCATCGACGAGGCGGTCGACACCCTCATCTCCGGCAGGGCGATCCTGCACGCGCTGACGGTCCCCGAGGGGCTGACGAGCGAGCAGATCGT
>DASVVU010000377.1:0-7549 GCA_036386395.1 Beijerinckiaceae bacterium
CCTTGCCGCCCGGCGGCTGTGGATCGTCGACCCGATCGACGGCACCCGCGCCTTCCTGTCCGGCCATCCGGACTGGTCGGTCGCGATCGCGCTCCTCGTCGACGGCGAGCCGGTCCTCGGCGTCGTCCACGCCCCCGCCCACGGCGACGGCGGCATTCTTTACGAGGCCTGCCGCCACGGCGGCGCCTTCCGCAACGGCGTCCGCATCGCGGTCCCGCAGACCGCGACCCTGCGCGGCGCCCGGGTCGCCGGGCCGAAGCCGCTGATCGACCGCCTCCAGCGCTCCGCCGGGCCGCTCAATCCGGTCGAGCGCATCCCGTCGCTGGCGCTCCGACTCGCCCGGGTCGCGGAAGGCGCCGTCGACCTCGGCCTCGTATCGTCGAATTCCCGGGACTGGGACATCGCGGCGGCCGACCTGATCCTCGCCGAGGCGGGCGGGCGCCTCACAACGTTCGAGGGCGAGCGGCCCCGCTACAACCAAGTCGAGCCGGTGCACGGCGAGCTCCTCGCCGCCCCCCGTGCCTTGCATCCGCGCCTCGTCGAGGCCATGACGGGGCGTTCCCCATCGGCGGCCGCTCTTTGAGCGCCGCCCGAAAGGTCGCGCCATGGCCGAGAGCACGCAAGGCAAGCAGCTCCCTCACCTCGTGTTCGGCGGCGAGCTCAAGGACCTCGCCGGCACCGAGTTCAAGGACCTGTCGAAGGTCGACATCGTCGGCATCTACCCGAACTACGCCTCGGCCCACGCGGCCTGGAAGGCGAAGGCGCAGTCGACCGTCGACAATGCTCAGATGCGCTACTTCATCGTGCACCTGCACCGGCTCCTCGACCCGGACGCGGCCTGATCTTCCGACATGGGATGGCTCAAGCGCCTGAGCCGCGCGCCCGCGGTCCGCGAGACCCTCGGCTTCGCGCTCGCCCGCTACCTCGACCTCGTGCGCCGCACCAACCGCTGGGTCATGGAGCCGGCAAACGCCTACGATCGCATCGGGCCCATGATGCCGGTGATCGCCGCCATGTGGCACGGCCAGCACTTCATGATCCACTTCGCGAAACGCCCGCAGGATAGGGCCGCGAGCCTCGTGTCGCGCTCCGGCGACGGCGAGCTCAACGCGATCGCGTTGCGCCGCCTCGGCGTGCGCCCGATCCGCGGCTCGGGGGCGCGCGGGCGCGACTTCCGCGAGAAGGGCGGCGTCGCCGCCATGCGCGAGATGCTGCGGGCGCTTGAGGGCGGCGAGATGGTGGTCATGACCGCCGACGTGCCGAAGGTCGCCCGCGTCTGCGGCCCCGGGATCGTGACGCTCGCCCGGCGTTCCGGACGCCCGATCGTGCCGGTCGCGGTCGTGACGAGCCGCCGCTTCGTCTTAGGCAATTGGGATCGTTCGACTTTCGGAAAGCCTTTCGGCCGTGGCGCGATGGTGCTCGGCGAGCCGGTCTTCGTCCCGGTCGACGCCGACGAGGCGGCGCTCGAGGCCGCTCGCCGGACGGTCGAGGCCGAGCTCGATCGGGTGCACGCGCGCGCCTACGCGCTTGTCGGCGCGGCCGATCCCGGTGCCGGCCTCAAGGTGAAAGCCCAGCCGGCGGAGCCGCGGGCCGCATGAGCTCGCCGCTGCCGCCGGCGCTTCGGCTCTACCGCCTTGGGCTCATCGCGCTCGAGCCGGCGGCGGGGGCTCTCCTGCGCCGGCGCGTCCGGCAGGGCAAGGAGGACCCGGCGCGCCTTCCCGAGCGGCGCGGGTTCCCGAGCCGGGAGCGGCCGGCCGGCCGCCTCGCCTGGCTGCACGGGGCAAGCATCGGCGAGACCCTGTCGCTCATGGCCGTCGTCGAGCACCTGATCCGCGAGGACATGAGCGTGCTCGTCACTTCGGGCACGCGCACCGCGGCCGAGCTCGTCGCCCGGCGCCTGCCGCCCGGGGCCGTGCACCAGTTCGTTCCCCTTGATTCGCCGCGCTACGTACGCCGCTTCCTCGACCACTGGCGCCCGGACCTCACACTCGTCGCCGAGTCCGAGATCTGGCCGAACACCATCGTCGAGCTCGACCGGCGCCGCATCCCCCTCGTCCTCGTCAATGGGCGGATGTCGGAGCGCTCGTTCCGGCGCTGGTCGCGAGTCCCGCAGATCGCCCGTGCGCTCATGGGCCGCTTTGCCCTGTGTCTCGCGCAGTCGCCGGCCGACGCCGAGCGGCTGTTCGGGCTCGGCGCCGAGCGGGTCGAGGTCGCCGGCAACCTCAAGTTCGACGCGAGCCCGCCGCCGGCCGACCCGCGGGCGCTCGCCCACCTCTCCGGCCTCCTCTCCGGGCGCCCGGTGTGGCTCGCGGCCAGCACCCATCCCGGCGAGGAGGAGATCGCGGTCGCGGTCCACCAGGCGCTCGCCGGTGCTTTCCGCGGGCTCCTGACCATCGTGGTGCCGCGCCATCCCGAGCGCGGCGGCGAGGTCGCGGCGCTCGCCCGCGCGGCGGGCCTCGAGGCGGCGCAACGCTCGCGCGACGGCGAGCCCGGGCGGGGGACCGAACTCTACGTTGCCGACACCGTCGGCGAGCTCGGACTGTTCTACCGCCTCTCGCCCCTGGTGTTCGTGGGCGGCTCCCTCGTGCGGCACGGCGGGCAGAACCCGATCGAGCCGGGAAAGCTCGGAGCCGCGATCCTGCACGGCCCGCACGTCCACAACTTCGCCGACGTCTACGCGGCCCTCGACGGAGCCGGCGGCGCGCTCCCCGTGTCCGACGGCGCGGACTTGGCTCGCGCCGTCGCCGAGTGTCTCGCCGACGTCGGCCGGATGCGCGACATGGCCCGCAGTGCCGCCGGCACGGTCGAAGGTCTCGGCGGTGCGCTTGCCCGCACCGTGCAGGCGATCGAGCCGTTCATCTCAGGGGTCAGGGCGGAGGCGGGCTGATGCGCGCTCCGCGGTTCTGGGGCGAGCCCCGGCCGTCCCTCGCGGCCCGTCTGCTGCAGCCGGCGGCATTCGTTTACGGCGTCGTCGCGGCCCGGCGGATGGACCGCCCCGGCGAGCGGGTGGGCGTGCCCGTGGTCTGCATCGGCAATTTCACGGCCGGTGGCGCCGGCAAGACTCCCGCAGCCATAGCGGTGGCGCGCATTCTCGAAGAGCAGGGTGAACGTCCGGCCTTCCTCACCCGCGGCTACGGCGGGCGCCTTTCCGGCCCCGTCCGGGTCGACCCTGCCCGCCACGGCCCGGGCGACGTTGGCGACGAGCCGCTGCTCCTCGCCCGCACAGTCCCGACTGTCGTCGCCCGGGACCGCCCCGCCGGCGCGCGGCTGTGCCGGGCGGCGGGCGCGAGCGCCATCGTCATGGACGACGGCCTCCAGAACCCGTCCCTGCACAAGGATTTTTCGGTAGCCGTGGTGGATGGCGAGGCCGGCGTCGGCAACGGCCTGTGCCTCCCGGCCGGACCGTTGCGGGCGCCGCTTGCGGCGCAGTGGCGGCACGTGGACGCGGTCGTGCTCGTCGGCGACGGGGCGGCCGGCGAGGCCGTCGCCCGCGAGGCCGCGGCTCGAGGTAAGCCGGTGCTGCGCGCGCGGCTCACGCCGAATCCCACCGCTGCGGCGCACCTGAAGGGCGCCCGCGTCCTCGCCTTCGCCGGCATCGGACGCCCGCAAAAGTTCTTTGCGACGCTTGAAGCCTGCGGCGCCGTCGTTCGGACGCGGGCCTTCCCCGACCATCATCCTTATTCTGAGGAAGAAATCCGGGCGCTCCTGGACGAAGCGCGCACCGAGGCCCTCCTTCCGGTCACCACGGAGAAGGATCTCGTGCGCATCGCGGCGCTCGGGCCCGGTCTCGCCGGGGCGGTTGCCGCGCTGCCGGTCACCCTCGTCTTCCAGGACGAGGAGCCCCTGCGGGCCCGGCTCTACTCCGCTGCCACCGGCTGAAGACTTGCGGCGACGCTCGGCCCAAGGCCCTCCAGTGCCGACGGCATCGGGCCGCCGGTGGCCCAATCCAGAAGCTCGACCGTGTGGACGATCGGAATGTCCGTGCCGCTCCCGATCTGGGTCATGCAGCCGATGTTGCCGGTGGCGATGAGATCGGGCTTGACGCGCTCGATGTTCGCGACCTTGCGGGCGCGCAGCTGCGATGCGATCTCGGGCTGGAGCAGGTTGTAGGTGCCGGCCGAGCCGCAGCAGATGTGGCCCTCGGGCACGTCCTTCACCGTGAACCCGGCCTTCTTCAGGAGTTTCTTGGGCTCCTCTCGGATCTGCTGGCCGTGCTGCATCGAGCAGGCGGAGTGATAGGCGACGATGAGGTCCGTCTCGCGCACCGGCGAGGTAAGGCCGATGGCCGACACGTACTCCGTGATGTCCTTGGCGATCTCGGACACGCGCCGCGCCTTCCCGGCGTAGGCCGGGTCGTCGCGGAACAGAAAGCCGTAGTTCTTGATCGTGGTGCCGCAACCCGACGCCGTGATGACGATGGCGTCGAGGCCCTCGCCGTCCATCTCGGCGGTCCAGGCATCGATGTTGCGCTTCGCGAAGCCGTGGCCCTCGCCCTCGCGGCCCATGTGGTGGACGAGCGCCCCGCAGCAGCCCTCGCCTTCCGGCAGCACCACCTCGACGCCGTGCCGGTTGAGGAGCCGGATCGCCGCCTCGTTGAAGTTCGGCTTCAGCACCGGCTGGGCGCAGCCCGAGAGGATCGCGACGCGCCCGCGCCGCGCCCCTTCCGCCTTCCACACGCCGGGACGCGCGAAGGGCGAGCGGGCGGGCACGCGGGCGGGCGCAAGCTCCAGCATCGCGGCAAGCCGATTGCCGACGCGCGGCAGCCGGCCGACGAGGCCGCGGAACGGCTTGCCTAGGATCGCCGCCGTCATGGCGAGACGGAAGCGGGACGGATAGGGCAGCACCTTGGCGAGGAGCGTCCGCACCACGCGGTCGTGCCAGGGCCGCCCGTGCGTCGCCTCGATGTAGGCGCGGGCATGGTCGACGAGGTGCATGTAGTGCACCCCCGACGGGCAAGTGGTCATGCAGGAGAGGCACGACAAGCAGCGGTCGATGTGCTTGACCACCTCCGGCGTCGCGGGCCGCCCCGACTCGAACATCTCCTTGATGAGGTAGATGCGGCCGCGCGGCGAATCGAGTTCGTCGCCGAGGAGCAGGTAGGTCGGGCAGGTCGCGGTGCAGAAGCCGCAGTGGACGCAGGTCCGAAGAATCTTTTCCGACGACTGCATCGCCGGATCGCGGAGCTGCTCGGGGGCGAAGTTGGTCTGCATGGTCCTGTTCTTCGTCAGGCTCCCGCCTGCCACGCCTTTATGGCCTCGAACGGGTGCAGAAGCATGAGGACGTTCAGCGTCAGGTTGTCGCGAATCCAGTAGCCGACGCCGATTTCGAGGATGACTGCGATCGCGACCGTCGCCGCGACGGGCAGGCGCACCGCGAGGGCGAAGCCCGCCGCCATGGCGAGGATGTCGGAGACGGAGTTCACGACGCTGTCGCCGTAGTAGTCGAGGGCGGCGGTGGTCGCGCGGTAACGGTTGATGACGAGATCGGTGTTCTCGAAGATCTCCCAGCCGGCCTCGATCGACGTCGCCAGCACAAGCCGCAGGCCGAGGCTCAGAGGCCAGCCGGTCGCGCGTCCGAGAAGCCACAGGCCGGCGTAGAACAAGAAGCCGTGGATCACGTGCGAGAAGGTGTACCAATCGGACAGGTGCTGCGAGTTCTCGGAACTCCGGACGACGCCGTGCCACAGCTTCACGTATCCGCACTTGCAGATCGGCACGCGGCCCATCCAGAGGAGGACGAGGGCGGCCGCGGCCACGACGGCGAGCGCGAGGAAGAAATGGGCGGGCTTTAGGCCCGAGCCGCTGTCAAACCCCTGCATACATCCGCCCCGGGTTGAGCACGCCGGCCGGATCGAACGCCGCCTTGATGCCGCTTGTGATCCGCATCAGCGGCTCGGATAGCGGCTCGAACACGGCGACGGCGGCGCGCACCTCGGCGGGCGCGCGCACGAGCGTCGCGTGGCCGCCGTTCGCCTTCACGGCGGCGCGGACCGCCGCGGCGCCGGCGTCGTCCTTGGCGTCGGTCGTGAGCCAGATCAGGCCGCCGCTCCAGTCGTAGAACCAGCGCGCGTTGACCTCGCGGGCGACGGCGGCGGCAAGCGCCGGGCCGCCGGTCGGCGCGGTCGAGATGCGCCACACCGCCCGGTCCCGCGGCTCGGCGAGGAGCGTCGCGTCACGGATCGCGCGCCAGAGCGCCGCGTCCGCCTTGCTCTCCATCACCTCGGCCGCGCCATAAGGCTTGAGCAGGCGCTTCAGCTCGCCGAGGCGATAATCGACCGAGACCGAGAAGCCTTCGATCCGGATCAGCGTGCGGGCCTCCCCGTCGAGACCCGCCGGGAGATGCGCCGCGCCTGTGGCCTCGAAGGGGGAGGCCACGGCGGCGCAGAGCACTTCCACGGCGCGGGCATCGTCGAGGCCAGTGAGCACGAGGGTCGCGGCGCGCTCCGGGCGCGGCAGGACCTTGAAGGTGACCTCGGTCAGGAATCCGAGGGTCCCCCACGAGCCCGCCATGAGCTTCACGAGATCGAGGCCGGTGACGTTCTTCATGACGCGCCCGCCGGACTTGATGCTCTCCGCCCGCCCGTTGAGGAAGCGCACGCCGATGAGGCTGTCCCGCGCCGCTCCCGCCATGATCCGCCGCGGCCCCGAGAGATTCGCGGCCGCGACCGCGCCGATCGTCGGCTCGCCGGTCGAGCCGAGGAGGGCGCGCCAGTCGGCGGGCTCGAAGGGCAGTTCCTGGCCCTTCCCGGCAAGGGTGCTCTCGACCTCGGCGAGCGGCGTCCCGGCCCGGGCCGCGATGACGAGCTCGGCCGGCTCATAGAGGGTGACGCCGGTGAGCCCCGACGACGACAGGGTCGCCTCGGCCTGCGCCGGCCGCCCGACCGCCCCCTTCGTGCCGCCCCCCTCGACCATGAGCGGCGCCCGCCGCGCCGCGGCGGCGGCGATGATCGCCGCCGCGGCCTTCTCGGTGATGGGGACGTGGAGGGTCATGCGTCCCTTCCTCTCCCGGCTTGCCCCTCCTCTCCCCGCTTGCGGGGAGAGGCCGACTCGGCGAAGCCGAGCGGGTGAGGGGCTGCCGCAGGATCGAGCTCCGCCGTCGACAGCCCCTCACCCGGCTCGGCGCTTCGCGCCGACTCGGCCTCCCCCCGCAAGCGGGGAGAGGAGTCCCGCGGCCCGAGCGCCGCGAAAATCGTGTCGAGGACGCTGTCCAGGCTTCGCATGACCTCGTGATTCCAGAAGCGCAGGACGCGATACCCGCGCGCGGCGAGAAATGCATCCCGTACCCGATCCCGCTCGCTTTCGGCGTGCTGGCTGCCGTCCAGCTCGACGACCAGCTTCGCCTCCCGGCAAGCCAGATCGGCGAAGTAGGGCCCGATCGGCTCCTGCCGGACGAACTTATGGCCGGCGAGGCCGCGGTTGCGCAGCTTCGACCACAGGCGCGCCTCGGCGGGAGTCTGGGTCCGCCGCAGACTGCGAGCGCGTCGAGTCTCAGGTATTCTTAAGCCGCGCAACGCGATTCTCCCGCCTCAGGCCAATCCCCCGGCCCCTCA
>DASVVU010000378.1:0-18596 GCA_036386395.1 Beijerinckiaceae bacterium
CCGAGGCTTGAGAGGACACCTTGCGCGAAGGCGCGGTCGTTCTCGAGGCGGTCGCCGAAGGCGGAGCCGCCGACGACGTTGAACCCGTCCCGGCGCAAGGCGTCCTGGAGCGCGCCGCGTTCCTCGGCGACGTTCTCGAAGAGAATGATGCCATCGAGGCCGGCTTCGCGGATCCAGCCGAGCTCGGCGCGCCAGTCGGGCGTGCGCGGCACGAGGCCCTTGAGCGTCCCCTCGGCCATGGGTTCGCCGGCGAAGGCCCGGACCTCGTGGCCCTCCTCGATGAGCCGGAGATAGAGCGAGCCGAGGTCGCAGGTGTCGCCGATGCCGAGGAAGCGCATGCTTGAGGAAGGGGGTTTGACCGGACTCGGCCCATTTACACGCCATCCCTCAGAAAAACACGTGGATGACGGGCATCCGCCCCGCGCGCCGCTCGCGCGGGCCCGGCCGCCATGAAATCATTCCCCCCGAATCAGCGCTTTTCCGCGTGGGTGCCATTGCCATGACCAGTCCGGCGTTCGTCCACGACGGGAGCTACCACCGGGCGCTCGGATTCTTCGCGGCGCAGTGGGCCTACGCCGAGGCCGCGGTCGACATGTGCAACCTCGTGGTGCTCGACGCCTATGGCGGGCAGGCGCTCTCCGACCACCTGCCGCATACGCTGGAGGAGCGGATCGAGTTCTTCCGCAAGGCGCACCGCACCCTGCCGACGCTTTCCGAGTTCGCCCGCGGCGGCCTGCCGCTGATCGGGCGCCTCGCGGCCCTGCGCTACGACCGGCACAGCCTGATCACCGGCCTCCAGCTCGGATACCTCACCCAGATCCCGCCGGACGTGCAGCGCACCCGCTGCATCCCGGACAGCCTCTTCACCGAGGCGAAGCGCTTCAGCGAGGCCGAGATCGACGCCAAGGCGACGGAAGCCGCCGAGATCGCCGCCGGCCTCCTCGCCCACGCCATCCTCCTCGCCCGCGCGGCGGCGAAGGCCGAGCGGCTCGTGGCGAACGAAGGGTAGGAACCGCGGCACGACCACGCGGCAATCCGCCGGGCCGGGGCCGGAACCCTCGGCCAAAGCTCCCGTTGACGGAGCGGGGGGACTGCCACGGAGTGATCGCGATGAAACGCAGCCTTCTCGGCCTCGGCGCCGCCGCCTTCGGGGCGGTGCTCGCCCTTCCGGCCACCTCGGCCACCGCCTCCCCCAAGGCCGCCGTCTCGCCCGAGGCGATCGCGGCGAGCGCCCCCGTCGCCTATACGCGCTGGCGCGGCTACCGCGGCGGATACGGCTTCCGCCACCGCGGCTACGGCTACCGCTACGGGTACTACCGCCGCCATCACCGGGGCGGCGCGGTCCTCGCCGGCGCGGCCCTCGGCCTCGTCGGCGGGATTGCGACGGCCGCCGCGGCGAACTCCTACTACGACTACCCGTCCTACGGCTATTACGGCGGCTACTACCCGGCGAGCTACGGATACGGCTACCCGGCCTACGGCTACGCCTATCCGACCTACGGCTATGCCTATCCGTCCTATGGCTACGGCTACCGCCGCGCCTGGTACCCCCGCAGCTACGGGTACTACGGCGGCGGCTGGCGCCGAGCCGGCTGGGGCTACGGCGGCGGCTACCACGGCGCCCGCTGGCGCGCCGGCGCCTGGCGCTGACGCGGCCTGAGCGAGGCAGAGGATCCCGATCGGCGGGCGCATGCAGGCGCCCGCCGTTTCGTTTTCAGCGCCCCGACAGGTCCTCGGCCGTCGCGGTCGCGGTCAGGCCGGACATGGGGATCGGGGCGAGACCGAGGAACGTGCCGAGGATGAGGAAGTCGAAGTTCAGGCCGATGAGGCTCACAACGATGGTCGGGAGCGGGCCGCCGGGGCGCCCGGCGTAGCCGAGGCCGGTGTGGACGTACTCGATGCGGACGTTCTCGGGCTTGATGCGCGAGAAGATCCGGCACATGGGCGCGTAGGACTGGGCTGTCGCCGGGCAGCTCGAATTGCCGCGCCCGTACACGATGGTGTTGAGCGCCGTCTGGTCGAAGGTGCCGCCGCTGCAGGTCTGCGAGGCGCCGCTGCAGACGCGCTGGTAGTAGGGCATCGGGTCGCCGTCCTGCACGTTCGCGGACAGGCCGGTCATGGTCTTGAGGTCGGACGAGACGGGATCGGACACGGCCGCGAGGCGCACGCCGAGCTCGAGCGCCTTCGAGGCGCTCGACCACTGCCAGAAGGCGTAGCCGAAGTCGACGAGCCCGAACAGGATCGTGAACAGCACCGAGGCCACGATGCCGAACTCGACCGTCGTCGCGCCGCGCGCGTCGGTGCCGAAGGTACAGAGCCGGGGCGGGGAGGGGCGCGGGACGCGCCGGAGCCTAGTTGCCGACATAGCGCTCCTCGTGGGCGGCATTGATCTGGATCGGCCCGAGGCCGATCGCGGAAAGAAGGCCGATGCCCTCGTAGGGAATGGCCGTGCTGACGCGCACGACCGTCAGGGTGTCGCCGGCGCGGTAGTTGCGAAGCCCCGTCGCGGCGTCGCGGGGATTGGCGACCCCGCGCGTCTCGACCTGGACCTGGCTCGTATTCCACCACTTCACCCGGGCCGGCTGACCCGCCACGACGGAGCCGGTGACGGCGAGGCGCTTCGCGTTCTCCTGCGCGGCCGCGAGGTCGTCGACCCGCGAGAGGTAGCGCCCGGCGTCGCGCACGCCGGTCTGCACGAGCTGGAAATTGTAGAACACGAGCCCGAACTCGAAGAGGCCGGCCATCAGGATCACCAGGAACGGAAAGGCGATCGCCGCCTCGATCACGGCGACGCCGCTCTCGTCCGCGAAGCGGGCGAGGGGCCGGAATCGGGCTGTCGCGGGCGCGCGGCGCATCGCATCCTCAGCGGTAGAGCTGCACGGTCTCGCGCAGGATCTCCTTCGCGGCGGGGGTGCCGGGCTCGACCACCTCGACGAGCTCGACCCAGAAGGTGCCGTCCTGCTTGTCCACGGGCTCGGCGAGGAAGAACTTGGCGTAGGCCGTGACGGGGAGCGGCGGCGCCGAGCCGCCGCTGATGTTGTACTGCTGGTCAAGGGCCCGGCAGTCGAGGATCGCGCCGTAGAACGTGCGCCGGTCCGGATCGTCCGAGAGCGTCCCGCCCGAGTAGCACTGCGGCGCGCCGGTCTCCTTGGCGTTGGCGGCGGGGCCGCGGGAGGCGGTGCCCGTCAGGCCGTTCTCGACCTCGTGGCGGTAGACCTCGTAGCGGGAGGGGCGGTTCGCGTTCGACCAGCCGTTCGGCTTGCCGATGCCCGGGAAGTTGATGGTCCAGTAGCTGTCGAAGTCCCAGTCGCCGCCGCCGATGCGGCCCGCCATGTAGGGGCCGCCGAAGCTGCAGGTGTCGGTGAAGAAGCAGCTGTCGCGCGGGAAGCCCGTCGCCGGGGCGTTGACGTTCGCCGCGTCGGTCATCGGCTTCGTCGGGTCGTAGGCGGCGCTCTTGTTGCAGGCGGCGCCGGTGTAGCCCTTGCGGACGCTCAAGGCCGGCCGGTAGGCGGGGTCGCTTTTGTTGCCGCCGTAGGCGCCGTCGTACATGTCGAAGCGGACGTTCATGGCCTCCGCCGTCGAGGCGACGTTGCCGGTGCGAAGCTCGACGCCCGCGAGCTTGTAGCAGCCCTTCGGCTTGTCGAGGGCGAGGTTCTCGCGCAGCTCGTCGGCGCCGGTCCCGTTCGGCGGCTGGAGGTAGCCGTAGTTGCCCGGGAAGTACTGCTCGCCCTTCTCCTTGATCGACATGAGCCGGCGGCGGAAGCTTAAGTCCTTCGCCGCGTCGAAGATGCTGGTCGAGCTGTCCTCGTAGGGGTTGCAGGTGAAGAGCGGCGAGACCTTGCAGGCGACGCTGTCGAAGCCCGCGACGGCGCTGCCCGTCGCCTGCGTCGGCCCGCCCTGGATCGAGGCCGCGGCCGCGAAGTAGCTCCGGAACGGCACCGGCTGCACCGCGACCTCGACGTAACGGGCCTCGACCGGGTTCGTGGTGACGTTCACGCTTGCGATCGCGGTCGCGTCGCTCGCCGGCAGGGACTTGAGGAAGCGCACGGTGATATTGGCGCGGGAGATCTTCTGGGTGCCGTCGCCGAAGCGCTGGTCGTTGGCGACGAGGTTGTCGATGGCGCGGTTCGCGCGGGTGATCGCGTCGAGCTTGCGGTCGAGCTCGGCCGCTCCCGCGAGCGCGAGGGCGTCGGCGCCCCACTGCACCGAGGTGTGCAGGTTGAAGTAGCGCCCGGCGTCGACGGCGAGCACCGTGAAGCCGAGCAGCACCGGCAGCGCGATGGCGATGAGCGGCAGCACGCCGCCGCGCTCGTCGCCTCGGAAGGGGCGCAGGAGCCGGCCAAGAAAGCTCACGGCGAAGCGCCTCACGTCTTCGGCCGCGCGGCGGACGCCGTGTGGGTCTCGACGCGCCGCGGCGCGCCGTGCACCGGGACGCTGTACTCTTGGCGCTTCATGCCGCGGCTGACGCCGCCGACCGCCGCGCGCGGCGCCTCCTCGGCCGGCGCCGAGGCGTAGGCCGCGACCGGGAGCGGCGGCGTCTCCGCCGGCCGCGAGAGGTCCTCGACGGCGATCCGGCGGGCGTCCTCGCGCTCGGCGACGCCGGCGCTCCTCAGCGCCAGCGCGAGGGTGCCGACCGCGCCGGCAAGCGCGAGCTTCTGGGCATCGGCGGTCGCGACCTCGACGGTCACCGCCTTGACGAGGGCCGGCTTGTCCGAGCTCTCGTCGGCGAGCTGGTCGACGGCCAGCACCTTCACGTTCTGGAGCAGCACGTCGGACCAGGCTTCCGTGCCGAGGTTGCGCACGAGGAGCACGTCGACCCGCTCGCCCGGCAGCACGAAGCCCGCGACCCCGTTGATGTCGTTGACCCTGACGGTCACGGCCTTCATGCCCTGCTGGATGACGGCGGCAAGCGAGCCGCGCTGGCCCGGCCCCGTGACCTTAGCTTTCAGCAGCGGCTCGTTCTCCTCGAAGGCCGCGAGCGCGACCCGGCGGGTCTTGCCGTCCACGACCTCGTCGATCTTCGCGAAGGCGCCCTTCGGGAGCTTGCCCGCCGGCCAGGCGATCTCGCGGAGCTGCTGGCGGGAGACCTCGACGCCGAACTTCAGCGGCATCGCCGCGACCACGATGGTCTGCGCCGGCGCCTCGGGCTGTTGCGCCACCACCTGGATGGGCTGCATGCGGCTCGCCTGCCGCTCGAGGTACTTCTGCCCCGCGAAGATCGCCATCGCCCCGAAGACGACGGCGAGCAGGATCATGACGAGGGTTCTCGAACGCACGGCCGCGCTCCCCGAGGTTTGTTTGATGCCCCAGGAAGCGGGTTTTCGGTGAATCGCGGGTGAAGGCGATGCTAGACTTAGGCGGGAAACGGCGGCGCGGTGAACGAATGCTTCCGCGGACGTGCGGCATTCGAGGAGATCGGTCAGGAGAGGGACAGAACCGTCACGATCACCCCCGGCGGACGGCGCCGCAGCCCGGGAGATCCGTCAGGCGTTGTCGCCGCGGAGCGCCTCGCAGACGGCGTCCGTGACCTGCCGCGTGGTCGCCGTGCCGCCGAGGTCGGGGGTGTGCAGCTTCGGGTCGCCCGTCACGCGCTCGACCGCCCGCATCAGCCGCCCGGCCGCGGCCTTCTCGCCGAGGTGCTCGAGCATCATCGCGCCCGTCCAGAAGGTCGCGACGGGGTTGGCGATGCCCTTGCCCGTGATGTCGAAGGCCGAGCCGTGGATCGGCTCGAACATGGAGGGGGCCTTGCGCTCGGGGTTGAGGTTCGCGGTCGGCGCGATCCCGAGCGAGCCCGCCAAGGCCGCCGCGAGGTCGGACAGGATGTCGGCGTGGAGGTTCGTCGCCACGATGGTGTCGAGGGTCTGCGGCCGCATGACCATGCGCATGGTCATGGCGTCGACCAGCATCTTGTCCCAGGCCACGTCCGGGAATTCTTGGGCGACCTCGGCCGCGATCTCGTCCCACATCACCATGCCGTGGCGCTGGGCGTTCGACTTCGTCACGACGGTGAGGAGCTTGCGCGGGCGCGAGCGCGCCGTCTCGAAGGCGAAGCGGACGATGCGCGCGACGCCCGCGCGGGTGAACATCGCGACGTCGGTCGCGACCTCCTCCGGCAGGCCCTTGTGGACGCGCCCGCCGACGCCCGCGTACTCGCCCTCGGAGTTCTCCCGGACGATGACCCAGTCGAGCTCGGGCCCGGACACGTGCCTGAGCGGGCTCGTGATGCCCGGCAGGACGCGGGTCGGGCGCACGTTCGCGTACTGGTCGAGGGGCTGGCAGATCGCGAGCCTGAGGCCCCACAGCGTGATGTGGTCGGGGATGTCGGGCGCGCCGACGGCGCCGAAGTAGATCGCGTCGAACCGGCGCAGGCGGTCGGCGCCGCCCTCGGGCATCATGACGCCGTGCTTGCGGTAATAATCCGAGCCCCAGTCGAAATGCTCGACCTCGAACCGGAAGCCGCCGTCGCGCTCGGCGCAGACCTCGAGGACCTGTAGGCCCGCGGCGATCACCTCCGGCCCGATGCCGTCTCCCCCGATGGCCGCGACGCGATGGGTGCGCATGATCGTTCCTTTAGCGTTGGTTTCCTTGTGGAGGAAGGGATCGCGCCTCCTTTCGCAGAAGCCCTCCTCGGAGCCTCTGCGAACCTCTCCCCATCATGACGAGAGTGCGCGATCATGATGACCCGACGGGGCGAGGGACCCCCGGATCGCAGGAGAATCGGGCTGCCGGACCACGGTCATGATGAATGCACTGTGCATGTACAAAGGGCTCTTGGAGTGCGCCGCCCTCAGGCGAGCGCCTGATCGAGCACCCGCGCGACGTGGAGGGCGTCGCGGCCGACGCCGTCGTGGATCTGGTGGCGGCAGCTCGTGCCGTCGGCGACGACGAGGTCGTCCGGGGCGGCCTTGCGCAGGGCCGGGAAGAGGGAGAGCTCGCCCATCTGGAACGACACGTCGATGGTCTTCGGGTCGTAGCCGAAGGCGCCGGCCATGCCGCAGCAGCTCGACTCGATGACCTCGACCTGAAGGCCGGGCACGGCCCGCAGCACGCTCTCGACCGCGCCCATGCCGCCGAAGGACTTCTGGTGGCAGTGGCCGTGGAGGTGGGCCCGGCGCCCGCCATGGTCGCGCAAGGGGAGGGCGGTCGCGCCCGCCGCGATGTCCTTCGCCAGGAGCTCTTCGAGGAGGAACGAGGCCTCGGCCAGGGGCGCGGCCTCGTCCTTCGGCAGAAGCGAGAAGAACTCGTCCCGGAAAGTGTAGAGGCAGGAGGGCTCGAGGCCGACGACCCGGGCGCCGCGCTCAACGAGCGGCGCGAGCGCGTCGAGGGTGCGCCGCGCCTCCGTGCGGGCCTCGTCGACGAGGCCGGCCGAGAGGAAGGTGCGCCCGCAGCAGAGCGGGCGGCTGCCGCCCTTCGGCGCGGCATGATGGAGGCGGTAGCCGGCTGCCTGTAGGACGCGCTCCGCGGCCGCGAGGTTCTCCGGCTCGAAGTAGCGGTTGAAGGTGTCGCCGAACAGGACGAGGTCGCGCCCGTCGCCCTGCACGGCATCGGGGGCCGCGCGCGGGCCTGCCTCGCGCCAGGGCTTCTTCCACTTCGGCATGGAGCGGCGGGCGGAAAAGCGTAAGGCCGCCTCCGAGGCGCGGGCCGCGCCGGGGATGCGGTCGCGCAGGTTCAGGACGCCGCCGAGTTTCGATGCATAGGGGGCGTAGCGCGGCAGGTACGCGACGAGCTTCTCCTTCAGGGGCCGCCCGTGGCGGGCGAAGTAGTGGTGCAGGAACTCGATCTTCATCTTGGCGACGTCGACCCCCGTCGGGCACTCGCGGCGGCAGCCCTTGCAGGAGACGCAGAGGTCGAGGGTCTCCTTCATCTCGTGCGAGGTGAAGGCGCCGGGGCCGAGCTGGCCGGAGATCGCCAGCCGCAGCGAGTTGGCGCGGCCCCGCGTCAGGTGCTTCTCGTCGAGGGTCGCCCGGTAGGACGGGCACATGGTGCCGCCGGCGAGTTTTCTGCAGGTGCCGTTGTTGTTGCACATCTCGACGGCGCCGCTTAAGCCCCCCCACTCGGACCAGTCGAGGACGGTCTTCATGGGCTCCGCGACGGCGTAGCCCTCCGGGAAGCGCATGAGCGAGCGGTCGTCCATGCGGTAGGGCCGCACGATTTTTTGCGGGTTGAGCCGCGCCTCCGGGTCGAAGGCGTCCTTCACCTCCTCGAAGGCGCCGATGAGCCGCTCCCCGAACATTTTTCGGTGGAACTCGGAGCGGGAGATGCCGTCGCCGTGCTCGCCCGAGTGCGAGCCCTTGAACCGTTTGACGAGGTCGCAGGCCGCCTCCGCGATCTCGCGCATGGCGCGCACGCCGCCCTCGTCCTTCATGTTGAGGATCGGCCGCACGTGCAGGCAGCCGACGGAGGCGTGCGCGTACCAAGTGCCGCGGGTGCCGTGCCGCTCGAACAGGTCCGTGATCGCCGCCGTGTAGTCGGCGAGATGCTCCAACGGCACCGCGCAGTCCTCGATGAAGGACACCGGCTTCCCGTCCCCCTTCATCGACATCATGATGTTCAGACAAGCCTCGCGAACTTCCCAGACCTGCCGCTGCGCGGCGGCCTCCGTCACCTCCACGACGGCATCGGAGAAGCCGTGATCGGCCATGCACTGGTCGAGCCGCCTGAGGTCGCGCACGAGCGCGTTCCGGTCCTCACCGGCGAACTCGACGAGGAGGAGGCAGTTCGGCTGTCCCTTGGTGATCTGCACCAGCGTCTGCCGGAAGAGCGGGATGTCGGCGCCGAGCACCAGCACGTTGTTGTCGACGAGCTCGACCGCGACCGGCCCCAGTCCCACGATGTGGCGCGTGGTCTCCATGGCGGAGCGGAACGAGGGGAAGTGGCACACGCCCATGACCCGGTGCTTGGGGAGGGGCGAGAGCTTCAGCGTCACGCCGGTCGTGAGCGCGAGGGTGCCCTCGGAGCCGACGAGGAGGTGGGCGAGGTTCGGCACAGGCGCGATGAGGCTGTCGAGGTTGTAGCCGCCGACCCGGCGCTGCACCTTCGGGAACCGCGCCTCGATCTCCTGGCGCTCGCGCTCGGCGAGGCCGAGCATCTTCGAGGCCAGCGCCCGCACCCGGTCAGAGCCGGCGATGCCGCCCCCGACGTTGTCGACGCGCCCGAAGGAGAAGCGCTCCCCGTCCGGCAGCATGGCGTCGACGGCGAGCACGTTGTCGACCATCTTGCCGTAGAAGATCGAGCGGGCGCCGCAGGAGTTGTTGCCGGTCATGCCGCCGATGGTGCAGCGGCTCGCCGTCGAGGGCTCGACGGGGAAGAACAGGCCGTCGGCGCGAAGCTCCGCGTTCAACCGCTCCAGCACGATCCCAGGCGCGACCGTAACGGTCTTCTCGGCCGGATCGTAGGCCCGCACCTCGTTGAGGTAACGGGAGAAGTCGACCACGAGCCCTTCGCCGATGGGCTGGCCGTTCTGCGAGGTGCCGGCGCCGCGGGCGATCACCGGCACGCCTTCCTCGCGGGCGATGGTCAGCACGGCCTCGAGGTCGTCGGTGCCCTGCGGGAACACCACGCCCAGAGGCATGATCTGGTAGATCGAGGCGTCGGTGGCGTAGCGCCCGCGGGTGAAGGCGTCGAACCTCGCCTCGCCCTGAAGGGCGTTGGTGAGCTTCCGCTCAAGGCCGAGGTTGCGGGAAAAGGCGTCCGCGCCCTTGCGGGCGAGCGTCAGGGACAAGGAACGAACCTTCTTCAAGCTTGGGTGCGGCGCGCAAAGGGTCGCGCTTGCTTTGTCTGGCCTACATAATACAAGACCCGACAACCACGAAAGCATCGGGGCGCGCGCAAGCCCGGAGATTGCCATGAGCTACCAGCCCGGCCGCCATTTCCTGCAGATCCCGGGGCCGACCAACACGCCGCTGCCGGTGCTGGCCGCCATCGCGAAGCCCACCATCGACCACCGCGGGCCGGAGTTCGGCAAGCTCGGCCGCGAGGTGCTTTCCGGCATCAAGACCATCTTCAAGACGGAGAAGCCGGTCGTCATCTACCCGGCCTCCGGCACCGGCGCCTGGGAGGCGGCCCTCGTCAACACCCTATCCCCCGGCGACCGGGTGCTGATGTTCGAGACCGGCTGGTTCGCGACCCTCTGGAACAAGATGGCGACGCGCCTCGGCATCCAGGCGGAGTTCATCAAGGGCGACTGGCGCTCGGGGGTGAGCGCCGATGCCATCGAGGCGCGGCTTCGCGAGGACAAGGGGCGCGAGATCAAGGCCGTCGCCGTCGTCCACAACGAGACCTCGACCGGCGTCGCCTCGAACATCGCCGCCGTGCGCCGGGCGATCGACAAGGCCGGGCACCCGGCGCTCCTCCTCGTCGACACGATCTCGTCCTTGGGCTCCATCGACTACCGCCACGACGAGTGGGGCGTCGACGTCACCGTCGGCGGCTCGCAGAAGGGGCTGATGCTGCCGCCGGGGCTCTCCTTCAACGCCGTCTCGGACAAGGCGCTCGCCGTCTCGAAGACGGCGAAGCTCCCGCGCTCGTTCTGGGCCTGGGACGAGATGATCGCTTCGAACCAGACCGGCTACTTTCCCTACACCCCCGCCACCAACATGCTCCAGGGCCTGAAGGTCGCGATCGACATGCTGCACGAGGAAGGCCTCGACAACGTCTTCCACCGCCACGACCGCGCCGCCGAAGCGACGCGCCGCGCCGCGCGGCACTGGGGCTTCGAGATCCAGTGCCAGAACCCCGCCGAATACTCCTCCTCCCTCACCGCCGTGCGCCTGCCCGAGGGGCATTCGGCCGACAAGCTCCGGGCCGAGATCCTCGATCGCTGCAACATGTCGCTCGGCAACGGCCTCGGGCCGCTCGCCGACAAGGTCTTCCGCATCGGCCACCTCGGCGACTTCCACGACCTCATGGTCACGGGCACGCTCTCCGGCGTCGAGATCGGGCTAAAAGCGCGCGGCATCCCGCACCGCTCCGGCGGCGTCGAGGCCGCGATGACCTATCTCGCCGGCAACGCCGGGCCGGTGGCGCAGGCGGCGGAATGATCGGCCTCGACGTGTGCTACCCTGAAGTGGCGACTCGGAGGTTGCAGATCGATGGTTGACGTCGAGGCTCTTGAGCGGCGCGTCGCCGCCCTCGAACAGGAGGTCGAGGGCGAGAAGGTCGTCGCGCGCTACATCCTCGAGCAGACGCGCCGGAACGGGGACGACCTCGCGGCCATACGCTCTCGCCTGGATCGGATCGAGGCTCGTCTCGACCGGCACGATGCCCGTTTCGACCGCCTGGAGGCAGAACTGCTGAGTCTGCGGTCAGAGCTTCGCAGCCTACGCAACGACCTCCCGCAGATCGTGGCGGACACGATGCGCGAGGTTCTGCGCGAGCGAGATCTTAGATAGGAAGCCAACAAGAACAAGCACTTGGAGGAAAACACCATGCACATTTTCAAGACAGCAGCCTACGCCGTCGGCGCATCCGTGGTGGCCCTTGCCGCCCCGGCTCAAGCCGCCTGGGAGCCGTCGAAGGCCGTCGAGATCGTGGTCGCGGCAGGCGCCGGCGGCGCCTCCGACCAGATGGCCCGCATGATCCAGGCGGTGATCCAGAAGCACAACCTCCTGAAGCAGCCGGTCGTGGTGTCGCTGAAGGGCGGCGCCTCGGGCGCGGAAGCGCTCATGTACATGAAGTCGAGCGAGAACGACCCGCACAAGTTCGTCATCGCCTACTCGCTGATCTACACCCTGCCGCTCGCCGCGAAGCTCCCCTTCAACTGGCGCGACCTCACGCCCGTGTCGATCGTCGCCCTCGACCAGTTCGTGCTGTGGACGAACTCCGGCGCCCCGTACAAGACCGTCAAGGAGTTCTTCGAGGCCGCGAAGGCCGCGAACCCGCCGTTCAAGATGGGCGGCACCGGCTCGAAGCGCGAGGACCACATCCTCTCGGTCTTCATGGAGAAGAAGACCGGCGCGAAGTTCGCCTACCTGCCCTACAAGTCCGGCGGCGAGGCCGCGACCCAGCTCGTCGGCAACCACACCGCCGCGAACGTCAACAACCCGTCCGAGAACCTCGAGGTCTGGCGCGCCGGGCAAGTGCGCGCGCTCTGCGTCTTCGACAACGAGCGCATGGGCTACAAGGTGAAGGTCACGGCCGACCAGTCGTGGGGCGACATCCCGACCTGCAAGAGCGAGGGGCTCGACGTCGAGTACACCATGCTGCGCGGCATCTTCCTGCCGCCGAAGGTCCCGCAGGACGCGACGGCGTTCTACGTCGACCTGTTCAAGAAGATCGCCGAGACCCCCGAGTTCAAGGACTACATGGAGAAGCAGGCCCTCAAGCCCGCCTTCCTGACCGGGGCCGAGATGACGAAGTTCCTGGAGAAGGACGAGGAGCTGCACAAGCAGCTCATGACCGAAGCCGGCTTCGTCACGCAGTAAAGGCTAAAGCCATCGGACCGCCGCGCCGGTTGAGCGCGCGGCGGCTTCGAGGCCGGGTCCCGTCCGGCCTCCACCGGAGCCCATGATGGAGATCGACGTCGAGGAACCCGCCGCGCCGGCGCAGGACGACCGCGCCGTCGTGGGATCGCGCTCGGTCGACGTCGTCGTCACCCTGCTGCTGTTCGGGCTCGCCTGCCTCCTCGGCTTCGACAGCTGGCGGCTCGGCGCCGGCTGGGAGAGCGACGGGCCGCAGGCCGGCTACTTCCCGTTCTACCTTTCGATCCTGCTCGGGGCGGCGAGCCTCTTCGGCCTGGGGAGCGCGCTTAAGGCCCGCGCCGCCGCCGACGAGCCGTTCGTGACCCGCGACCAGTTCCGGCGCGTGCTCCAGGTGCTCGTGCCGACCTTCCTGTTCGTGCTCCTGATCCAGTACCTCGGCCTCTACGTCGCGAGCTTCATCCTGGTCGTCGGCTTCATGCGGTTCATCGGCGGGATCGCCCTGTGGAAGTCGGCGCTGACCGCCGCCGTCTTCGTGGTCGCCATGTTCTTCGTCTTCGACGTCGCCTTCGACGTCATCATGCCGAAAGGGCCGCTCGAGGCGGCCTTCGGGCGGTAAGGGTCCCGCGATGGAAGCGTTCGAGCTCCTCTGGCACGGGTTCCAGGTCCTCCTGACCTTCAAGACCCTGTCGCTCATGATGATCGGGCTGGTGCTCGGCATCTTCGTCGGCGTGCTGCCGGGCTTGGGCGGCCCGAACGGCGTCGCGATCCTCCTGCCGCTCACCTTCACGATGGACCCGACCTCGGCCATCGTGATGCTGTCCTCGATCTACTGGGGCGCGCTGTTCGGCGGCGCCATCACCTCGATCCTGTTCAACATCCCGGGCGAGGCGTGGTCCGTCGCCACGACCTTCGACGGCTACCCGATGGCGCAGCAGGGGAGGGCGGCCGAGGCGCTGACCGCCGCCTTCACCTCGTCCTTCATCGGCTCCTTCGTGGCGGTCGTGCTGATCACGTTCCTCGCCCCGCGCATCGCGGGCTTCGCGCTCCGCTTCGGGCCGCCCGAGTTCTTCGCCGTCTACCTCCTGACCTTCTGCTCCTTCGTGGGCTTGGGGCGCGAGCAGCGCCACAAGATCGTCATCTCCATGTCCCTCGGCCTGCTGCTGGCCGGGGTCGGCATGGACACGGTCTCGGGGCAGCTCCGCATGACCTTCGGCTCGACCGATCTTCTGCGCGGCGTCAATTTCCTCGTCGCCGTCATCGGCCTCTTCGGCATCAGCGAGATCCTCCTCACCATGGAGGAGCGCCTCGCGCTGCACGGGCACGTCGCCAAGATCAGCCCCCGGGTCGTCTGGGAGACCTGGAAGACCCTGCCGCGCTACTGGGTGACCCTCGTCCGCTCGTCCGCCATCGGCTGCTGGCTCGGCATCACGCCGGGGGGCGCGATCGCGGCCTCGTTCATGGGCTACAACCTCGCCAAGCGCTTCGCCCGCGACAAGGAGAGCTTCGGCAAGGGCCGCATCGACGGCGTGCTCGCGCCGGAGACCGCGGCGCACGCCGCCGGCACCTCGGCGCTCCTGCCGATGCTGGCGCTCGGCATCCCGGGCTCCGGCACCGCCGCCATCCTCTTGGGCGGCCTCATGGTGTGGGGGCTCAACCCCGGGCCGCTGCTCTTCGTCGAGCAGAAGAGCTTCGTGTGGGGCCTCATCGCCTCCATGTACCTCGGCAACATCGTCGGCCTCGTGCTGGTGCTCTCGACGGTGCCGCTCTTCGCCGCGGTGCTGCGGGTGCCGTTCGCGGCGATCGCGCCGATGATCCTCGTCTCCTGCGCGATCGGCGCCTACGCGGTGCAGAACGCCCTATTCGACATCTGGCTGATGCTGCTGTTCGGCGTCGTCGGCTACGTGTTCAAGAAGCGCGGCTATCCGCTGGCGCCGCTGACCCTCGCCCTCGTCCTCGGCAGCCGCACCGAGGACGCCTTCCGCCTCGCCATGATCGGGGCCGGCGGGGATCTGCGCGTCTTCTGGTCGAACTGGCTCGTCGGCACCATCACGACGCTCGCCCTTGTGATGCTGTTCTGGCCGCTCATCGAGAAAGCCATCGGCGGCGCCGGACGCCTCGTCCGCATGCGCCCGGCGAAGGCCTGAAGACTGCTAAAAAACGAGAAACGAAAGGGAAGGGAAACCATGCGCGTCACGCACACCATGCTCGGGCTGGCCTTGGCCGGCCTCCTCGCCACGAGCCCGGCGCTCGCCGGCAAGCGCGACCAGACCATAAAGTTCGCCTCGGACCAGGCGCCGGAGAACGTCGATCCGTTCTTCAACAACGTCCGCATCGGCGTCATCATCGGCCAGCACGTCTGGGACACTCTCGTCTACCGCGACCCGAACACCGGCGAGTACAAGGGCCAGCTCGCGAGCGCGTGGCGCCAGGTCGACGACAAGACCATCGAGTTCGACCTGCGCCAGGGCGTGAAGTTCCACAACGGCGAGGAATTCGACGCCGACGACGTGGTCTACACCCTGAACTACGTCGCGAAGCCGGAGAGCAAGGTCACGACCCAGTCGAACGTCAACTGGATCGACCGGGCCGAGAAGGTCGACAAGTACAAGGTCCGCCTGATCACCAAGCAGATCTTCCCGGCCGCGATCGAGTACCTCGCCGGCCCCGTCGTGATGCACCCGAACGAGTACTACGCCAAGGTCGGGCCGAAGGGGCAGAACGAGAAGCCCGTCGGCACCGGCCCTTACCGGATCGTCTCGCACGTCCTCGGCAAGTCCATCGTGCTCGAGAAGAACCCGGACTACTTCAAGGACTCGCCGAAGGGCCAGGTCAAGGGCGTCCAGAAGATCGAGATCCGCGTCATCCCGGACCGGCAGACGCAGCTCGCCGAGCTCCTCTCCGGCGGCATCGACTTCCTCATGCACGTGCCGAAGGACCAGGCCGAGCAGGTCAAGCAGATGCCGAACCTGCAGGTGATCTCGGGCGAGACCATGCGCATCGTCTTCCTGCAGATGAACGCGCAGGAGTCCTCGCCCTTCGCACCCTTGAAGGACGTGCGCGTGCGCCGCGCCCTCAACCACGCCATCGACCGCGAGGCGATGGTGAAGAACATCGTCGGCGAGGGCGCACGGGTCATCCACACCATCTGCTTCCCGTCGCAGTTCGGCTGCACCGACGAGGGCGCGCCGCGCTACGAGTACGATCCCGCGAAGGCGAAGCGCATGCTCGCCGAGGCCGGCTACCCGAACGGCTTCGAGGCCCCGATCGTCGGCTACCGCGAGCGCAACCAGACCGAAGCCATGATCGGCTACCTCCAGGCGGTCGGCGTCAAGGCGAACCTGAGCTTCCTGCAGTACGCCGCCATGCGCGAGCAGGTGCGCGCCAACAAGGCCGGCTTCGTGCACCAGACCTGGGGCTCGTTCTCGGTCAACGACGTGTCCGCCGCGACGCCGGTCTACTTCGGCTTCGTCGACGACGACATCGCCCGCGACCCGGAGATCAAGGCCCTCCTCGACAAGGGCGGCAACTCGGTCGACCCGAACGTGCGCAAGGAGGCCTACAGGAAGGCCCTCGCCCTCATCGCCGAGCGCGCCTACATGATCCCGCTCTACTCGCTCCCGGTCTACTACGCCGCGACGTCCGACCTCGTCTTCAAGGCCTATCCCGACGAGATGCCGCGGTTCTGGGAGATGACGTGGAAGTGACCTTGTCCGCGCAAGCGCGGACAAGGTCATCCCGGACGCCGAAGCGCAGCGGAGGCGATCCGGGATCTCGGGCCGCGCGCGCGCTCACCTCTCCCGGAGGGAGAGGTCGAGACGGCGCCAGCCGTCCGGGTGAGGGGTTACGCCCTCGCCGGATAGGCCGTAACCCCTCACCCGGTCGCGCTTGCGCGCGACTCGACCTCTCCCTCCGGGAGAGGTAGGGCCTTTCATGCCCGCCTTCATCGCCAAGCGCGTCGGCCTCGCGCTCCTCGTGGCGCTCGCCGTCTCGCTCATCGCCTTCGCCCTCGTGCGTCTCTCCGGCGACGTCGCGACGGCGCTCGCGGGCGAAGGCGCGCGGGCCGAGGACGTCGAGGCGGTGCGGCGCGCCTACGGCCTCGACCGGCCGCTGATCGTCCAATACCTCGAGTGGCTGTGGCGCACGGTGCGCGGCGACTTCGGCACCTCGCTCTACTTCAAGACCGACGTCGTCGGCCTCGTCATGGACAAGCTGCCGACGACGCTGATCCTCGCCGTGCTCTCCCTCGCCTTCGCGCTCCTGATCTCCATTCCCCTCGGCGTCGCCGCGGCGGTGTGGCGGGGCGGCTGGATCGACCGGATCGCGCTTGCGCTCGCGGTCGTAGGCCAGGCGCTGCCGAACTTCTTCTTCGCGCTCCTCCTCATCATGCTGTTCTCCATCCAGCTGCGGTGGCTGCCGGTGTCGGGGAGCGGCACATGGGCGCATTTCGTCATGCCGACGATCGCCCTCGGCTACTACATCGCCCCGGCCTTCATGCGCTTGACGCGCGCCGGCATGGTCGAGGTGCTCTCCGCCGACTACATCCGCACCGCCCGCGCCAAGGGCCTGCCGACCAGGACCGTGGTGTTCAAGCACGCGCTGCGCAACGCGGTGGTACCGGTGGTGGCGCTCGCCGCCGTGCAGCTCGGCTTCCTCCTCGGGGGCTCGGTCGTCATCGAGACCATCTTCGCCCTCGATGGCCTCGGCTACCTCGCCTACGAGAGCATCACCCACAAGGATTTCCCGGTCACGCAGGCCGTGGTGATGCTGCTCTCCGTGTTCTACGTGCTGCTCACGCTCGCGGCCGACGTCGCCAACGCCTGGCTCGACCCGCGCATCCGGGTGGCCTGATGGACGCCGCGCTCCAGCTCGCCGAACCCGTCGCCCCGACCGCCGGCGCGCGGCTTCGCGGGCGGGTCTTTGGCAACGCGAGCCTCGCCATCGGCCTGTCCATCCTCGGCCTCGTCGCCGCGATCGCGCTCCTTGCGCCGCTCCTTGCCCCGCACGACCCCTACGCTCAGGACCTGACGCGCCGCCTCATCCCGCCGTTCTGGTATCCGAAGGGCAATTGGCTCCACCCGCTCGGCACCGACGGCCTCGGCCGCGACTACCTCTCCCGCACTCTCTACGGCGCCCGCATTTCCTTGCTCATCGGCCTCTCCGTGATGGTCATCTCCGGCCTCATCGGCACGGCGATGGGCCTCGTCGCCGGTTACTTCGGCGGGCGCGTCGACCTCGTCGTCACGTTCCTCATCACGACGCGGCTTGCCATGCCGGTGATCCTCGTGGCGCTCGCGGTCGTGGCGCTGATGGGCGGCTCGCTCACCGTCGTGATCCTGACGCTGGGCCTCCTCAAGTGGGACCGCTTCGCCGTGGTGATGCGCAGCGCGACGCAGCAGACCCGCGCCCTCGACTACGTCGCGGCGGCGGAGGCCGCCGGCGCCTCGACGGCCCGGATCGTGCTCGGCGAGGTGCTGCCCAACATCGCCCCCCACCTCATCGTCGTCGCGACGGTGGAGGCCGCGAGCGCCATCCTCCTGGAGGCGGCGCTGTCCTTCCTCGGCCTCGGCGTGCAGCCGCCGCTGCCGTCCTGGGGGCTCATGATCGCCGAGGCCAAGGCCTACATGTTCTTCTCGTTCTGGCTGATCGCGATCCCCGGCACGGCCCTCGCGCTCCTGGTCTTCGCCATCAATCTTGCCGGCGACGGCCTGCGCGACGCCATCGCGCCGGAGGGGCGGGGATGAGCGAGACGCTCCTCGAAGTCGAGGGCCTCGCCGTCGACATCGCGACCGGCGGCGGCACGCTCCACGCGGTGCGCGGCGTCTCCTTCGACGTGCGGCGCGGCGAGACCCTGTGCCTCGTCGGCGAGTCCGGTTGCGGCAAGTCCATGACCGCGCTCGCGATCATGGACCTCCTGCCGCGGCAGGCGCGGCGCCGCGCCCGGCGCCTGCGCTTCGCCGGCCGGGACCTCCTCGGCGGCGCGATGGAGAGGCTGCGCGGCGACCGGGTCGCGATGATCTTCCAGGAGCCGATGACGGCCCTGAACCCGGCCTATCCCATCGGCGACCAGCTCACCGAAGGGTACCTGCGCCACAAGGGCGGCTCCGCCGCGGCCGCCCGGGAGCGGGCCGTGCACCTCCTCGGCGGCGCGATGGAGAGGCTGCGCGGCGACCGGGTCGC
>DASVVU010000379.1:0-9208 GCA_036386395.1 Beijerinckiaceae bacterium
CAGCGGCGCCGCCTCTCCGGCGACGCCGGGCGCCCGCGGCGCCGACGCTGCGGCCTCCGGCTCGGCCGGGCGCGGCGAGCGCCCGAGCGGCGGAGCCGCTTCGGGAGCCCGCGGCGGCGCAGGCGCGTCCGGCGGGGCCGAGCGCTCGCCCGCATCGGGCGGCGCCGGGCCGAAGGCCGGGGCAGCCGAGCCGCAGTAGGCTCCTTTCGACCGAAGCCGATGGAGCGCGGCGCCACAAGCGCCGCGCTTTTTCATTGGGCTGATGACAAGCCCAAAGCCCTCGGGCAGCATCGCCGCCCGGGAGGAAAGGGATGGCGGCGAAGGGGACGGAAAGACCCATTCTCGTTATCGGCGGCGGCATCGGCGGCCTCGCCTGCGCCCTCGCGCTCGCCCGCAAGGGCCGCGCCGCGCACGTGCTGGAGCAGGCCCAGGAATTCCGCGAGGTCGGGGCCGGGATCCAGCTCGGGCCCAACACCTTCAAGATGTTCGACCGGCTCGGCCTCACCGAGGCGATCGACGCGGTCGCAGTCTATCCCGGCAGCCTCGTCATGATGGACGGCGTCACCGGCGAGGAGGTGACGCGGGTACCGCTTGGCGGGATGCGCGAGCGCTTCGGCTACCCCTACGCCGTCATCCACCGCGGCGACCTCCTGGCGGCGATTCTCGGCGCTTGCCGGCAGTCGAACCTGATCACGCTCGAGACCTCGCGGAAGGTCTCAGGGTACATGGACCGGGGCGACAAGGTCGTCGTCGTGACCGAGGACGGCACGGAGTACGAAGGCGCGGGGGCCGTCGGCTGCGACGGCCTGTGGTCGCAATTCCGCGCCGAGCTCGTCGCGGATGGCCCGCCGCGCGTTTCCGGCCACGTCGCCTATCGGGCCGTGCTGCCGACCGAAGAGTTCCCGGAGACGATGCGGCAGAACGACGTGGTGCTGTGGGCCGGTCCGAAGAACCACCTCGTGCATTACCCGCTTCGCCGCGGCGAGCTCACCAACCTCGTCGCCGTGTTCCACTCAGCGCGCTACGAGGAGGGGTGGAACTCCTTCGGCGACCCCGCGGAGCTGCGCGAGCACTTCCGCCCGAACCGCCCCGAAGTGCGTGCGCTCCTCGACAAGATCGACGAGTGGCGCATGTGGGTCCTGTGCGACCGCGAGCCCGTGCGGCGCTGGAGCCGCGGCCGCGTCGCCCTCCTCGGCGACGCCGCCCACCCGATGCTGCAGTATCTCGCGCAGGGCGCCGGCATGGCGATCGAGGACGCGGTCGAGCTTGCATCCCAAGTCGAGCGCGCAGGCGACGACCTGCCGGCGGCGTTCGAGGCCTATGTGGACGCGCGATATCTCCGTACGGCGCGGGTGCAGGTCATGGCCCGGGTCTACGGCGAATTCTACCACGCCGCCGGCGTCGTGCGGGAGCTGCGCAACATGGCGCTCGGCTCGCGCACGCCGGAAGAGGCGGTCGAGGGCTCGGCATGGCTCTACGGCGGGCCATGATGCCGCTGGATCGCGGCGGCCCGCGCGGCTAGCATCCTCCTCAAGCGAAGGAGGACGACATGCGCCATGCCGGATTGGGAAGCCTTGCGGCGCTCCTCCTCGCCCTCGCCGGCCCCGCCGCGGCGCGCTGCGGCGACGCGCCGGGGCCGAAAGTCGATTGGACCGGGTGCTCGAAGCCGCAGCTCATGCTCGGCAACGACGACCTCACCGGCGGCGTCTTCTCGAAGGCCGTCCTCAATTTCACCGACTTCGCCGGCGCGAAGCTCGCCGGCGCGAAGTTCGACGAGGCGGAGCTCTCCCTCGCCAAGTTCCAGGGCGCCGACCTTTCGGGCGCGAACCTGACGAAGGCGGTCGCCTGGCGGGCGAACTTCACCAAGGCCAACCTCGAGAAGGCGAACTTCGCCTTCGCCCAGATGAGCCGCTCGCTCTTCGGACAGGCGAGGCTCGCCGGCGCGAATTTTTCCAAGTCCGAGCTCAACCGCTCCGACCTCACCGGCGCGGACCTCTCCGGCGCCGACCTGTCGAAGGCGGAGCTCGCGCGGGTCAACTTCACCGGCGCGAAGCTCGCGGGCGTGACCTTCGAGGACTCGAACCTGTCCCGCGCGCGTCTGGCCGGCCTCGATCTTACGGGCGTGAAGATGAGCGGCGCGCACCTGTTCCGGACGCAGTTGCGTGGCGCGAACCTCTCCCGCGCCGAAGGCCTTGCGCAAGCCCAGATCGACATCGCCTGCGGCGGCCCCGACACCAAGCTCCCGATGGGGCTCAACGCGCCGAAGGGCTGGCCGTGCCAGGAGGACGACGAGTGAGCGCCGCGGACGTCGGCAACATCGACCGGGCGTTCGAAGCCCTGGCCGAGTACTGGTCGCCCCGCGTGGTCGCGGCGGCGAACGGGCAATACGTCAAGATCGCCAAGGTCAAGGGCGAGTTCGTCTGGCACAGCCACGCCGAGGAGGACGAGTTCTTTCTCGTCCGCAAAGGCACCTTCACCGTCCGCTACCGCGACTGCGAGGTCGTGCTGGGCGAGGGCGACTTCCACGTCGTCCCGCGCGGGCGCGAGCACATGACCCTCGCGCCGGAGGAGTGCTGGGTGATGTTCGTGGAGCCGGCGCAGACGAAGCACACGGGGGATGTCGAAACGGCGATGACGCGGTCCATCGAAGAGCAACTGGGGGCATACGAGTGAGCGCTGCGAACACACCGACGAGCGTCTTCATCAGCGTAGGAACGACCTATCGGTCGGAACAGGAAGTGTTCCTGGATGCGCTGATGGCGCTCCTCGAAGAGTGCGATGTGAAGCCGCGGGTGATTGAAAGAACCGACTTCGCCACGGGCAGCCCGCTCAAGCACATCTCGAAAGTGCTCTCCGAATGCGACGGCGCGATCATCATCGCTTTCGAGAGAAAGTATTTCAACGGAGGCGTCGAGAAGCGCAACTCGCCCGACGAGCAGCTCCTGCCTGAAACCAGGTTCCCGACCCCCTGGAACCAAATCGAGGCTGCCATGGCCTACCAGCTTGGATTACCGCTCCTCGTCTTCGCGGAGCGCGGCTTGAGGCAGGAGGGCCTTCTCGAGGAGAAATACGACTGGCACGTCGAGCGGGTCGACATCAACGCCGATGCGTTCAGCCGGAAGGAAGTCCGGGCGAGGATTCAGGCCTGGTGCCGGGAAATGAAGGACCGCGCCAAGGCCGCCGAAGACTTGAAACCACCCAAGAAGAAGATCGACGACAACGTGACTCTCGCCGAATTATTCGGGACTTTGTCCCTCAAGACGGCGGCTCAGATCGTCATCGTCCTCGGAGCCGTGTTTTCGGCAGGGCTGTTCGTCGGCAGGATGGTGCCTGCTTCACCCTCCGCGCCTAGCCAAGTGGTCCGGTGATGGATCCCCTTAGCCCACTCCCTTCAGCCCTCCTCGGTCATATCCCGCCACCCGCTTGTAGCCCTCCGACATCGCCGCCAGCTCCTCGCGGCTGATCACGTCCTCGATCCGCTTGAACGGCCTGTCGCCGGTGCGGCGGAAGACCTCGCCGAGGATGGCGTCGGGGGGCTTCGTGCGGTTGGTCAGCACGATCTTGGCCGTCGCCTCGAGGCGGCGGTCCTCGTAGGCCTTGAGGGCCGAGGCGGGGTCGGGGATCGCGGCGAGACAGTCGGCGAGCGCGCGGGCGTCGAGGATCGCTTGCCCGGCGCCGTTCGAGCCGCGCGGCACCATGGGGTGGGCGGCGTCGCCGAGGAGCGTGACGCGCCCGTGCGACCAGCGCGGCAGCGGGTCCTGGTCGACCATGGGGAACTCCAGCACCCTATCGGCCGCCTTGAGGAAGGCCGGCACGTCGAGCCAATCGAAATGCCAGTCCGCGAAGGCCGGGAGGAAGTCGTCGAGGCTGCCGGGGCGGTTCCAGTCGCGCTGGCGAAAGTTGGGCGTCTCGATCTCGGCGACCCAGTTGACGAGCTGGCGGCCTTCCGCGTCGACGCGATTGCGGATCGGGTAGATCACCATCTTGCCGGTGGCGAGCCAGCCGGCCCGGACCATGTTGGCGCCGGCGAGGAAGGGCATCCAGCGGGTCGTGCCGCGCCACATGTTGACGCCCGAGTAGCGGGGCGGGCCCTCGTCCGGGAAGAACTGCTTGCGAACGACGGAATGGATGCCGTCGCAGGCGATGGCGACGCTCGCGCGTCGGGAGGGCAACGGCTTGCCCGAGCCATCGCGGAAATGGACCGTGACCCCTTCCGCGTCCTGCTCGGCCCCGGTGCAGGTCCAGCCCGTGCGAATGCGCTCCGCCCCGATCCGATCACGGGCAGCGTCGAGGAGCACCGCCTGGAGATCGCCCCGATGGATCGAGAACTGCGGGTGGTCGTAGCCAGCATACCGCCCCAAGGGCTCGGCCCAGATGAGCTGGCCGAAGCGGTTGAAGAACGTCGCCTCCTTCGTGGTCACGGCGACCCTCGCGAGCGCCTCCTCGAGGCCGAGCTCGGCAAGCTCCTTCGTGGCGTGCGGCAGGACGTTGATGCCGACGCCCACGGGGCGGATCTCCGGGGCGGCCTCGTAGACCTCGGCCGGGATGCCGGCGCGGTGCAGGGTCAGCGCGAGCGTGAGGCCGCCGATGCCGGCCCCGATGATGATGACCGTGTGCATGTCGTGATCACGCTGTGCATGTTTTGCTGACGATGGGGCATGGCCTCCTCGTAACGGGCCGCGACCGTCATGATGACGGTGCATGGGATTCCGCGTCACTCGGCCGCGATGCCGGCGTCCTTCACGACCTTGGCCCAGCGGTCGAGGTCCTTGCGGACGAGGTCGCCGAGCCGCTCCGGCGGCCCGCCGACGGCGACGAGTCCCTGCTTCTCCAGCGCCTCCTTGACCCGCGGCGTCGCCAGAATCTCGTTCACGACGGCGTTGTAGCGCTGGACGATCTCCTTCGGCGTGCCGGCCGGCGCGAGGAGACCGTACCAGAGGTCCACGTCGAAGCCGGCGACGCCCTCCTCGGCAAGCGTCGGCACGTTCGGCGCCATCGGCGAGCGCCGGTCGCTGCCGATAGCGAGGACCCGCACTTGGCCGTCCTGCGCGAGCGGCAGCACCGTGTGGACCGGGATGAACATCGCCTTCACGTGGCCGCCGACGAGGTCCTTCACGGCCCCGGCCGAGCCCGTGTAGGGCACGTGCTTGAGATCGACGCCGGCGGTGAGCTTGAACAGCTCCATGGCGAGGTGCTGCGGGGTGCCGCGGCCGGGCGAGGCGTAGTCGATCGTACCCGGCGAAGCCTTCGCGGCCGCGACCAGCTCCTTCACCGATTTCGCCGGCACGGAGGGGTGCACGGCGAGCGCCACCGCCCCCGTCGCGACCTCGACGATCGGCTCGAAGCTCCGCACCGGGTCGTAGGGCAGGCTCTTGAACAGGCTCGCGTTCATCACGAAGGTGTTGACCGTCATCATGATCGTGTGGCCGTCGGGCTCGGCGCGGGAGGCGGCCTGCGTGCCGATGTTGCCGCTCGCGCCGGGCTTGTTCTCGATCACCACCGGCTGGTTCCAGCGCTGGCGCAGCTCCTCGCCGACGAGGCGGGCGAGCACGTCGATGCCGGTCCCCGGCGTGAACGGCACCACGATGAAGATCGTCCTGTCGGACAGTCGCTGCGCTGCGGCGGGCACAAGTGCGAGGGCGACGGCGAGGAGGAGCAAGGCAGCGCGGGCGAGAGATCGCAAAGTCATGGCACGGGCTCGGCTTCAGGCGCGTGGACGGCTCAAATTGACAGCCCCGGGGGCCTTTGCATACTCCGAAGCAACGAGAAAGCCGGCCCCATGAACCGGCGGCCGGCTGGAGGAACGCTGATGAGCACCCAGCTCGGCACGCTCGAGGAGCTTCCCCTCGACTACCGCCAGTCCCTCGAGGGCGAGCGCGTCTCCCCCTTGTGGCCGATGATGCGCAACGTGCTCCCGCATGGCCGGCCGAACCCGGTGACGAAGCCCGCCGTGTGGAGCTTCGAGCGCATCCGCCCGCTCCTCCTCAGGGCAGGCGAGCTCACCCCGGTCGAGAAGGCCGAGCGGCGCGTCCTCGTCCTCAACGACCCTGGGCGCGGCAAAGGGGCGATGCAGGTCACGTCATCCATCTACGTCGGCCTGCAGCTCCTCCTGCCCGGCGAGACGGCGCCGGCCCACCGCCATACCCCAAGCGCCGCCCGCATCGTCGTTGAGGGCGAGGGCGCCTTCACAATCGTCGACGGCGAGAAGTGCCGCATGGAGCGCGGCGACCTCATCCTGACGCCGGGCGGCATGTGGCACGACCACGGCCACGACGGCACGGAGCCGGTGATCTGGCTCGACGCTCTCGACCTGCCGCTGTTCGTGTTCCTCGAAGGCTCCTACGCCGAGGAGGGCGAGCTCCAGGCGCCGCAGAACCGCCCCGACGCCTCGCAGGTGGAGTATTCCCAGCCCGCCCTCCTGCCGGCGCGCCCCTACGGCAGCCCGTACCCGCGCTATCCTTTGATGCGCTACCCTTGGGTGCGCACGGAAGAGGCCCTGCGCCGGATGGCCGAGCAGACGGCCCTTGGCGAGCCGGTCGAGATGCACTACGTCAACCCGACGAGCGGGATGCCGGTGCTGCCGACCATGGGCTTCACGGCCATGATGCTGCGGAACGGCGAGACGGCGCGGCCGCCCTTACGCTCGTCGAGCGCCGTGTTCCACGTCATCGAAGGCTCCGGCCGCTCGACCGTCAATGGCGAGAGCTTCGCGTGGAAGCGCGGCGACACCTTCTCGGCGCCGGTGTTCGCGCAAGTCGAGCATGCCGCGGATGGCGAGGCGTTCCTGATCCGCATCCACGACGCGCCCCTGCAGCACAAGCTCGGGTTCTACGAGGAGCGGGCGCGGGCCTGACATGAAGCTCTACGGCTACTGGCGCTCCTCCGCGGCCTACCGCTGCCGCATCGCCCTCAACCTCAAGGGCGTCCGCCCCGAGTTCGTCCCCATCCACCTGCGGCGCGGCGACCAGCGGGCTCAAGAATTCCTGCGGCTCAACCCGCAGGGCCGCGTGCCGGCCCTCGACATCGGCGGCGGGGGCCAGGTGCTGACGCAGTCGCTCGCCATCATCGAGTGGCTGGAGGAAACCCGGCCCGATCCGCCGCTCCTACCGCGCGACCCGGTCGGGCGCGCGCACGTGCGCGCCTTCGCGCTCGCCATCGCGGCCGACATCCACCCGCTCAACAATCTTGCAATCCTGAAGTACCTCAAAAATCCTCTTGGACACGACCAGGCGACCATCGACGCGTGGTACCGGCACTGGGTCGAGGGGGGCCTCAAGGCCTGCGAGGCTCTCGTCCTGAAGGACGGCCGGCGCGGCCCCTTCTGCTTCGGCGCGACGCCGACGCTTGCCGACGTCTGCCTCGTGCCCCAGCTCGCGAACGCGCGCCGCGTCGATTCCGACCTCTCCGCCTGCCCGACCTTGCTGGAGATCGAGGCCCACTGCGCCAGGCTCCCCGCCTTCGCGGACGCGGCGCCCGAGCGCCAGCCCGACGCGGAGTAGCGATCGCGCCTTGACTGATTCGCCGGGGCCGGGCAAAACGTCGCCCCATGACGACGGCCCGCGTTTCCGCGATCATCACCATTTGCAGCTAGCGTTCGCCGCTGGCTGGAGCCGTTCGTTCTTTTCCTAGAATCGAAACCGCCCTCCGGCCCGCGGCCCGGAGATCCGTTCGATGACCTTGCGGCTCTACAACACGCTGACGCGGACGAAGGAGGAGTTCGTCCCGATCGACCCCGCGAACGTGCGAATGTACGTCTGCGGGCCGACGGTCTACGACTACGCCCACATCGGCAACGCCCGCCCGGTCATCGTCTTCGACCTGCTGTTCCGGCTGCTGCGCCACCTCTACGGCGAGAGCGCTGTCACCTATGTCCGCAACGTCACGGACGTGGACGACAAGATCAACGCCCGC
The DNA here is from genome assembly GCA_036386395.1 of Beijerinckiaceae bacterium. Lineage (GTDB taxonomy): Bacteria > Pseudomonadota > Alphaproteobacteria > Rhizobiales > Beijerinckiaceae > JAJKJG01. The sequence continues at coordinate 7,912 of DASVVU010000379.1, forward strand.
GCCGCCGAGCGCGGCGTGCCGATCCGCGAGATCACGGAAGGGACGCTCAAGCAGTTCCACGCCGACATCGCGGCGCTCGGGGTGCTCGCCCCGACCGTCGAGCCGCGGGCGACCGAGCACATCGCCGAGATGCGCACGCTCATCGAGCGGCTCGTTCAGGGCGGGCACGCCTACGTGGCCGAGGACCACGTGCTCTTCGACGTGCCCGCGATGCCCGACTACGGCCGGCTCTCGAAGCGCCCCCTCGACGAGATGGAGGCGGGCGCCCGCGTCGATGTCGCGCCCTACAAGCGCTCGCCCCTCGACTTCGTCCTGTGGAAGCCCTCGAAGCCCGGCGAGCCGTCCTGGCCCTCGCCCGCCGGCATCGCGGCGCCCGGCCGCCCCGGCTGGCACATCGAATGCTCGGCGATGTCGTGGAAGCACCTGGGCGAAGTGTTCGACATCCACGGCGGCGGCATCGACCTCGTCTTCCCCCACCACGAGAACGAGGTCGCCCAGACCCGCTGCGCCTTCGGCACGCCCGTCATGGCGAATGTCTGGATGCACAACGGCTTCCTTCAGGTCGAGGGCGAGAAGATGTCCAAGAGCCTGGGGAACTTCGTGACGATCAACGAGCTGCTGGCGACGGACGTCTTCGGCGGCCGCTCGTGGCCCGGCGAGGTGCTGCGGCTTGCGATGCTGCGCACGCATTATCGGCAGCCGATCGATTGGACCGTGCGGGCGCTGGAGGAGGCTAGCAAACTCGTTGACCGTTGGAGCGGCATGAGCCTGCATGCGGATGTGCCGCTAGATGAAATCGAAGCAGCGTTGCCGCCATCCATTCTGGAGCGACTTCTAGACGACCTGAATACTCCTGCGGCAATCACCGAACTCCATGCGCTCACTTCTGAGGTACGAACGGGCTCTCAACAACAGCGACGAGAGCTCGCATCAGCATTAAAATTCTTTGGTCTTCTTCCGAAGGACCTCACTGGATCGGTTTCAAAGCAGTTAGAGGCCCGTCTCGAACGAGGCGATGCGAAAGTCGCTGAGCTAAGGGAAAAGGGCATCAATCTGGAGGATCTAATTGCCTCTCGGTCTAACGCCCGCGCTCAAAAGAATTGGAAAGAGTCCGACCGCATCCGCGACGAGCTTGCCGCCATGGGCATCGTGCTCAAGGACAACAAGGACGGCACCACCACCTGGGAGGTGGCGCGGTGACACGCTCCGCCTCAATCGTCATGGCCGGGCTTGGCCCGGCCATCCACGCCTTGCGCCCTCTCCGCGGCGCCGAAGTCGTGGATGGCCGGGCCAAGCC
>DASVVU010000380.1:0-1666 GCA_036386395.1 Beijerinckiaceae bacterium
CGCTTGGCACATGGTGGTTACGCCAGTCGGCTAAGGCATAGACCTGCATCTTGAGCATGTCCTTGATGGGATTGAAGCCGCCGTTCATGTCGCCGTAGATCGTGGCGTAGCCGACCGACATCTCGGACTTGTTGCCGGTCGTCACCACCATCGGTCCGAACTTGTTCGAGATCGACATCAGGATCGTGCCGCGGGCGCGGCTCTGCAGGTTCTCCTCGGTGATGTCGGGAGCGCGGCCGGAAAACAGCGTCTTCAGCGCCGCCTCGAAGCCCTCGACGGGCTCGGCGATCGGCACCGTGTCGTAGCGGACGCCGAGGCGCTCGGCGCACTCCGCCGCGTCGGAGAGGGACTCGTTCGAGGTGTAGCGGTACGGCAGCATCACGCAGTGGACCCGGTCCGGCCCCAGCGCGTCGACCGCCATCGCGGCGCAGAGCGCGGAATCGATGCCGCCGGAGAGGCCGAGCACCACGCCCGGGAAGCGGTTCTTGTCGACGTAGTCGCGAAGGCCGAGGACGCAGGCGGCGTAATCGGCCTCGTCGCCCTCCTCGACCGTGTCGAGCGGCCCCTCGACGCAAGCCCAGCCCTCCTCGCCCTTCTCCCACACGGTCAGCGCCACGGCCTCGCGGAAGGCCGGCATCTGGCAGGCGAGGGACGAATCGGCGTTGATCACGAAGGAGGCGCCGTCGAAGACGAGCTCGTCCTGGCCGCAGATCTGGTTGAGGTAGACGAGGGGCAGGCCGCTCTCGGCGACCCGCGCGATTGCGATGTTGAGCCGCTCCTCGGTCTTGCCCCGCCAGTAGGGCGAGCCGTTCGGGACCAGAAGAATCTCGCCGCCGGTCTCGGCGATGCACTCGACGATCTCGTCGCCCCAGATGTCCTCGCAGACCGGGATGCCGACGCGCACGCCGCGGATCACCACCGGCCCGGGCAGCGGCCCCGGCGTGAACACGCGCTTCTCGTCGAAGACGCCATAGTTCGGGAGGTCGACCTTGAAGCGCAGGGCCGCGATCTGGCCGGCGTCGAGGAGCGCATAGGCGTTGTAGAGCCCGCCGCCCTCGGCCCAGGGCAGGCCCACGAGCACGGCCGGGCCGCCGTCCGCGGTCTCGCGGGCGAGGGCCTCGCAGGCTTCGCGGCAGACGTCCTGGAACGCGGGCTTGAGGACGAGGTCCTCGGGCGGGTAGCCGGCCAAGAAGAGCTCGGGGAACATGACCACGTCGGCCTTGAGCTTGGCCGACTGCACTCGCGCCTCGCGCACCTTCGCGGCGTTGCCGGCGACGTCGCCGACCGTCGGGTTGAGCTGCGCCAGCGCAATGCGGAGGGTCTTCCTGGGAGTCGTCGCCGTGATCATGGCCTGCGTTTACCGTGCCGGCCGATACCCGGCAACGGCGCGAACTAAGCCTCAGCTATGCGAAGCTTGAGCATGGAACCGGACCCGGCGCTGCACGTTGTTCGCCAGACAACGAACCGGAGGTTTTCCCATGATGAAGGGTGGTCTTCTGTGGCTCATCGGCATTCCGCTGCCGATCATCCTGATCCTCTTCTTCCTCGGCTACCTGCACTGAGGAAGAACGACCTTCGCGCCTGACTGCGTGAAGGAGATTTACGCGGCGCGGCGTGCGTGTTGCGTTGCGTCGACAAGAGGACGGCCGCGAGGCCGTCCTTTTCT